>CAMCZF010000156.1 GCA_945885775.1 Rhodoferax sp. OV413
GTATGGGTTAGCGTCAAATCACCGCAGATGTCGATGCCGATCGGTGTCGCTGTCAGCGTGTAGCCATTTAGCGTGGCCACCACTGTGAGGTTGTAGCGAGGGGCTTCAGTAGGCACGGCCAGCAAGCGGGCGGGCAGTGTCGGACTGACCGTTCCGGCGTCATCGGTGGTGTAGCGGCTATTGGCTGAGTAAAAGCGCTCCATGAACTGCTGTGCCTCCAGCAAGGAGGTGCGTGCTGACGAACGCTGACCGCGCTTCACACTTTCCATGTAACTCGGATAGGCCACCATGGCCAGAATGCCGATGATGGCCAGCACAATCATCAGTTCGATCAAGGTGAAACCTGCTGCGACATCGGCAGGTCGACGGCGGACTGGCAAGGGGTTTCGGCGCATGGTCTGTGTCCTGTGGGCTGGATCAGCGGATCGGCGGATTGATGATACGCCGCCAGACACGGTCACGCATCACCCGGGCGCCACTGGCCAGATCAGGCGCCTCGACGGTCGCGCGCTGTTGGCTGGTGGTGTTCTGGATACTGATCACGGTTTTGCAGACGCCGCTGGCGCAGGTCGGGGTGCTGCGGATGACAGCGTCAATACCGTCGGCGTTGGTGCCATAACCCGCCACCAGGCTGTCGGCTACGGTAAACAAACCGTCACCATTGGTGTCAAACATGGGGTAGTCCGGGTTCAGACCCTGCTCCACGGGGAACAAAAAATTCACGCCCTGCCCGATCGCGGCGTCGCAAACAATCACATCTCGGGCTGGGACCACGGTACTGACCAACGCGACTTTGTTGCTCACCATCTGCGAGGGGTAGACCACACGCATGCCGGCCAGGGCGTTCAGGTCGGTTACCCAGCCGCGCTGCGTTGCCCAGTTGACCGACGTCCCCGCCAGCGAGTAAAAGGTGGCGCCGCTGGCGGCCGCGACCTGGGACAGGGTGCGCGCTTCCAGGACCGCACGGGTCAGGGGGCGCGCCAGACTGTCGCCCGCCTGGTCACGCACGCCGTACATGGACTGGATCGCCGTCGAATTGGCATCGGCCTCAGTGCTGAGCACACCCGTGCCAAACACCAGCAACTTGCCACCGAGCGAATGGTCAAAGACCAGCGGCGCCTGGGTGATGGGTTGGGCGACACCCGCAGCACTGGTGGCGGAGAACAGCGCCGCCCCTCCCGAGACCTCAAATCGACTGGCTGCGCTGCCAAGATAGTCAAGCTTCCAGAGCTTTCCTTTGAGGTCACCTGCGTAGAGCGTGGTGATTTCGCCGGTGCTGTTGCGCACCACGCCCACGCCACCCAGGCCGTTGGCGCCGGCACCATCCAGCACCAGCGTCTGCGCCACACCGGTTTGCAGGTTCACCACGAACAGCACCGCCCGCCCGGCATCGCTGAAGCTGCCATTGCCAAAAATGGCCACCCACTCGCCGTTGGGCAGCACGCCAACCTGCACCGGCGCGGACACATAACCCAGGTCGGCATCGGTCGCGTTGCTGAGCTCCCAGCGCACCGTGCTGGCGCCCAGATTGGCGGTGTCGGTGACATCCAGCGCAAACACGGCACGCCCGCCAGAACCCAACGAACCCAAAAGGTAATTGCGCCAACTTGCGCCGCCGGCACCGGGCGCATTGACGAAGGCATCGGCCTCCATCAAAGGACCATCGACGAAATACTGGTGGGACAGCAGGGCAGTGCCATAGGTCTTGTCGCTCAATTTGGACAGGTTGGAATAAACCGAGCGAGGCACATAGGCGAACACCTCACGGCCATCCTCCGACGCCGTCACACCCAGAGAATCTTTGAACGCGTGCAGCATGCCGTCATTCGCACCGACAAACAACACGGGCGTGCGTGCGGCCTTGGCCGTCAGAAAGGCGGCATAACTGGTCCCGCCCGCAGGGAGACTGCCATAGCCCATGTTGACGGCGTCCTTGATCAGAACTGGGTTGGAATTGATGAAATCGCCCAGCACGCCCTTGCGTTCGCGAAAGGGCTGGCCATCGCCCTCCTTACTGCGGTCACCACGCAAAAAATTCACAAAGGAGCTGGTGTAGGTCGCACCGACGCTGCCCAGGGCAGCCTGGTTGGATGCGCCCATGTCGGCCCAGTTGAACAGTGCGGACGAGGCCGGTGTGGTGTCGGTGCGCCAAGTGTGAATGTTGCGACTGCCAAATGCGGGTACTCTGGCCTCCGCGGTCCAAGCCTGGGCACCCGTCTGGCCACTGGCATCGAGCACATAGGCCTGAATTTCGCCAGTCCAATCACCGGTGCGATACAGCGGCACATATTTGCGGTTTCCCTCCTGCAACACAGCCGAAGCCGTGGCGACACCGGCTTCGCGCAGTTCCCGCTGCAAGGCCTGCCCAACCGAATCCCTGATCGCGGAGGCGAGTTCAGCCGGATCCTTGGCACTGATAAAACCACCCCGACTGTTCAGGGCGGCATGCCACCGGTCGTCAATTTCATCTGTTCCCCAGGTCTTGGTCCCGGCAGTGAGGGCCGCCAGGTCAGAGGCGGGGTCCGGCGCTCCGCCGGGCAATTTGTCGGGTCTGAGCGTGCCGCGCACGCCCAGACCAACCGTGAAATTGACCATGTGCTGCCAAAAAGCTGGGTTTTCAGCAGAGGGTACGACGTTGTTGATCAGATCAGGGCGCAGGTCTTTTTTCCAGTACTCCATGGCGTAATCTGCCAGCATATTGTTGTTGGCGTCCTTAAAGGGCCGAGTCGCCAGGTACTGGTAGGTTCGACCAGGCCCGGTAATCACCGAGCCCGTGGTGTTGTCGGAGTTGCCGACCGAGGTGGTCGTGGCGTTCCAGTAGCCGTCTGTGACCATGATGTGATAGGCCCGGCGGCAGGTTTTATCGGCGGTGGCATTGACCGAACCCGGGTTATCAGTCCAAGGCCCCTTGGTGTCGGCGCGGGCGTAGTACTGACCCACCGCCCGCATGGCGCCAGGCAACGGCGTGCCACCATTGGCTGGCAGAGCGTAGAGCCAGTTGAACAGGCTGGTCTTGGTGGCCGAGGTGAAGTCACGTACACCGGCCTGGATCACCGTGGTGCTGACACCGTCAATGCTGGTGCTGCTGGACTGGTTGATCCGGCCCCAGCCCACGCGAAAGGTGTCGGTCGATTCGGCAAAAGCCTCCACCAAGGCGCCGCGTGCCAGCAGATTGCGGGTGCGGTGGTAACTGAACCAGTTGGCAAAATTCTGCCGTTCCTCGGCCTGGCTGCAGCCACTGGCGCCAATGGTCCCAGCGCAGTCTGTGCGCGCCGCCACCTTGGCAAAGGTCAACTCCCGATTGATCGAGTACTCGGTGTAGTTGGCGGCGGTGCTCGGGTTGAGGTAAGCCCCGGCTGCGTCTTTTTTCAGTCGGTAATACAGGCCCGGGTCGTAGGATTCGGTGGCGCTGCTGCAATCGCTGCGGCTGTCCCGGTAGCACCAGGTGGCGGACAAGTTACGGAAGTTGGTCAGGTTGACCGTGCCGCCGCTGACCGGGTTCATCGGGTCGCGGTAGGCCGCGGCAACAGGCGAATTAGCCTTGCGCCCGGCCGGCGTGATGCCGCTTGCCGCCGGCAGCGGGTAAGTGGCCAGCGCCCATGGTTGGTAGCGCACCTCGGGGTTGTAGTACACGGTATTGGTATCTGCCGAGCGCATAATTTTTTGCCGCCAATTGGTATTGCTGCGTTGTGCGGCGACCGTCCCTATGAAAAAACCGGCCAGAGTGGCGTTGTCGCCCGGATCCATACTGACTGACTTGGACCCCACCGGGCTGGCCACTGAAAAGCTGCCGGCGTAAATGGTCTCCTCAGGCATGTGCTGGAACATCATGGAGCCGGAATCGTCCATGGTCAGCATGATGTTGGGCTTGGCGCCCCCCCCGTCACGGCTGAGCAGCGGTTTTTGCGATGGTGCTTGCGCCAAAACAGGCGCAACCAACCACAGGCTGAGCCAGACCAACAACGCCAGCACCACACCACAGGCGGGGCTTGAGGGTGATTTCGACATGAGGCACCTCATCATCAGTCCAACAACACGGTGGACTGCAGCCACACCACCGAACCCGCCGTGGTCACGCCACTGACAGCGTTGGCCGTGTAGCCCGGGCTAAAGCCGCGCGCGGTGATGACATAGGCCAGGCTGCCGTCTGCGAGCCCCTGGCGCTCCACCACACACTCCGGCAATTGGCTGGGCCTGAACGAACTGTCCACAGACTTCACACGCACCTCCGGCAGGGTAGTTTTGGTCGCCGCAACGCCACCCGCGCCGGTCCAACTCGCGGCCTGGCCCCAACCCGTCGCCGAATCAGCCGTCCCCACGGGGGTTGTCGTGATGTTGGCCTCAGCCAGCGTGACCACCCGATCGGCGTCGGCCTTGAGAATTTCGGCTTCGCAGTAGCGCAATGCCGCCTCAGCGTACTGCTGAGCCAGGTTTTGCAGCCGGATGTTATTGGTCACTTTTTCCCCCGAGGTGGCGTTGCGCATGGCCGCCGCTGAGGTCAGTCCGATGATGACCAGCATGATCAGCACAATGATCAGCGACACGCCAGCCTGCGCGACCGGCGCAAGTGCGGGCCGGGTCGAGTAACCGACGTGGTCTGAGCGCGACACGGTGATCATGGTCAAAACGCCATCTTGTTGCGCAGCGTGGTGGTGCTGAAGAAAGCACGGCGCACAAAGCCACCAGCGCTGGTTTGCTGCACAGAGTCGCAGTCCAGGTAGGTCACGGTGTCCTCGTCGCTGGCAAGCACCGCCTCGCTGCTGCGCATCAACAGACAGACCCTCACACTGAGCACCCTGCCCCAGTCGCTGACCACATCCGCTCGCACATAACGCGCCACCGTCCGCGGACTCGCCGCATTGGCTTCACCGTACCACACGGTCATGCCTTCGACGTTGTCCACCAGCGGCTGCCCGGCGGCGCCCTGCCGGCTAGCGCAATGCAGCTCGGAGCGACCACTGCTGCTGTTGGCCAGGTAATAGCGGTTGTAGGCCAGGTAAAAGCCCCCGGCGTCTGCCAAACCATTGCCCAGACAATCGGTGGGCAAATCGGCAGCCGTGGGCACGCTGTTAGCACCGTCAGCCTGGTAGACCACTTCCAGGGCGTCGCTGCCGCTGGCCGCACAGGCCACTGCACCCGTGGTGGACGGGGCTGCGAAACCGGTGCGGCAGCCAAACACCGGGCTGCTGGCAAAGGTGCGGGTAAAGCTCAGGCCATCGGCAGCCACGCCGGTCGGAGCGGCAAAGCCAGCCAGTAGGAGATCCCGGGCGATCAAGGTCAAGGCCAGTTGTGCGTTTTCATTCATCTCAGAATACGCCGCTTGCTGGCGTCCGGTGGTCCCTGCAGTGATGTAACTCACCAGCACCGCGCCCACCACGACCAAGCCAATGACCAGGGACACCATCACCTCCACCAGCGACAGTCCCTGCATGCGACGCAAGCGGACGGCTGCGCTCACAAGTTGATCCTGAAGTAGCTGCAGCGCACGCTAGCGTCTCCGCCGCGGTTCAGGCCATCGGGGCATTCCAGGGCAATCGCTGGCGCCTCGTCCGTGGCCGCCACGGCCGGATCGCGCCAGACCAGCCACAGATCCATGGCGGTCTGCGCCGCCTGCCGCATCAAAAACACTGAGCCCTGGGGCAACTGGTCACGCACCAGTCGCCGCCACTGCGCAAGGTCCAGGGCCGCAATGTCGGCCGGGGTGCAGTTGCTGGCTGCCGTGTCACACAATTCCAAGGGCAGGTCGGCTCGCGCGGCCTGTCCAGCAAAGTCAGTGGTGAAATCGTAGGCGCCAGCAAAAAAGCCAGTGGCCGCCAGCGCGCCATCCGCCAGGTTGCCCTTGTTGGCCCGCAAGCGCTCACCCATGTCACTGGCCAACTGCGTGGCCGTGGCGCGGTACTGTGACATCTTGGTGTAGCGCAGTGAAGTGGCATTAACGCCGGCCAGCGCCAACAGGGCCACAGCAGAGATCACGATGGCCACCAATACCTCGATCATCGAAAAGCCACGCTGGTGGGTCAAGCGCATGACACCGTTCCCAAAGCCCTCAGCGCAGCGCGCCCCTGGATCGACACACAGACCACGCGGGTTAGGCTGCTGGCACCGGCCCCGGTTGGGGTGACGATGAAGGTCTGGGTCGCGCCACGGGCCATGCCGGTCGGCTGGTAGACAAAAAACGACCTGTCACTGTCGGGTGAGCCACTCGCCATCGTAGCGATCGACGGAAGGGCCTCCTGCACCCGCAGCACCTGATCGCCGGCGTCCAGACTGCCGTCGCCATCGGCGTCAACGAAGACGATCCAACCGTCTTTCCAGCTGGCGCCGGCACTGCAGGCCGTGCTGCTGGTGGTGGCGCTGCAAACGCTGACCGTACGCGACAGTTTGATCGCCTCGAAGCGGGCAAACCGCAGGTCGCTGACCAGGTTGTCCGCCGCCACCTGCACCGACCGCTTCAGCAGAAGGGTTCCGAACGTGGGTGCGGCAATGGCGATCAGTATCACTGACACGGTCACGGTGACCATCAGTTCGACCAGGGTGAAGCCAGCATGGCGCAGACGCATGGTGCCAGCATAACGCCGATGGGCAGCGCCGGTGCCTCAGTCCGACAGTCGGCAGGCCGGAGCCGCCAGGCGGTAGACTTGATGACCAAACCATACCGTCTTGCCCACCTTTTGCCCGGTCTTACCGTTACCCCATGATCCATCATGCCCTTGAACTGGCTCGCCAGGCGCGAGGGGTCTGCCCGCCAAACCCGGCCGTCGGCTGCGTTTTGGTGGCGCCCGACGGCCAAATTCTCGGCGAGGGCCAGACCCAACGCACCGGCGCAGCCCACGCAGAAATCATGGCGCTGAACGCGGCCCAGGCCCGCGGCCTGTCGGTAGCAGGAGCGACCGCCTTTGTCACACTAGAGCCCTGCGCCCACCAGGGCCGCACCGGTCCCTGCTGCGACGCGCTGATCCGGGCCGGCATTGGCAAAGTGGTGGCCTCGCTCGAAGACCCCAACCCTCGCGTCGCCGGCGCCGGTTTTGCCCGCTTACGCGCCGCCGGCATCGAGGTGGTGGTTGGGCCGGGGGCTGCGGCCTCGCGGGAACTCAACATCGGGTTTTTCAGCCGCATGGTGCGTCAGCTGCCTTGGGTACGGCTGAAAGTCGCGGCCTCGCTGGACGGGAAAACCGCGCTCGACAACGGCACCAGCCAATGGATCACTGCCGAGGCCGCACGCGCTGACGGTCATACCTGGCGCGCTCGGGCCTGCGCCGTGCTGACCGGCATCGGCACCGTGCAGGAAGACGATCCCCAGCTCGATGTGCGCCTGGTGGCAGCCGAGCGCCAGCCAGCGCTGGTGGTGGTGGACAGCCGGCTGGAAACGCCGCTCACCGCCCGCTTGTTCAACCGTGAGCGCAAGGTGATGATCTACACAGCCTCAAATGACGCCGGCAAAATTCAGGCCTTGCAAGCCCGTGGCGCCACCGTGATTGCGCTGCCCGAGGCATCGCCGACCGGCCCCAACAAGGTGGACCTGGCCGCTATGCTGCGCGACCTGGCCAGTCGCGAGGTCAATGAACTGCATGTGGAAGCCGGCCACAAACTCAATGGTTCGCTGGTACGAGCCGGCCTGGTCGATGAATTCCTGGTCTATCTGGCGCCTAAATTAATCGGTCAGGGGCGGGATATGGCCAATTTCGGCCCCTTGAGCGCGTTGTCCCAGGCTGTGCCCTTGGTGTTCCATTCGACCCAAATGCTGGGGCCGGACCTGCGCATTTTGGCCCGCGTCACCGGTCGCGACACCTTCTGAATCGGGGAATTACGCGCCCGGCCTGTCCGAGCGGCCTAATCCCTGCGAAAATAACGGCATGTTTACCGGAATCATCACCGGCGTGGGGCGCATCGTCGCCGTCCACGCCCTCGGCAGCTCTTCTACCCATGGCAAACGCCTGACCATCGAAACGCCTGCGGGCTACCTCGACGACGTTGGCCTGGGCGATAGCATTGCCCTCAATGGCGCTTGCATGACCGCCACCCACTTGGACCCGGCCCAGAGTCGTTTCACGGTCGAGGTGTCC
>CAMCZF010000157.1 GCA_945885775.1 Rhodoferax sp. OV413
GCTGAAAATCGCCTACTGAGGCGTTAGGCGGCTTCCGTCAGAGGCGCCTCAAGCAGACAGCCAAACTCCCGCGCGAAATCGACTGAAACCCGGGCGTGGATGGCGCCTTGTTGGTCAAAAAAGCGCTGTGTACCTTGAAGTGTGAACACGCCCTCGTGCCAGATGTTGGGGTGGATGTACAGGCCCTGGCTGCCGTCAAAGTGAAAGCACACAAAATGCTCGGGCCGCACCTCGTCGCCGGGCAGGGCCAACGGCACCATGAAGGGCTGGCGGTCCAGCGGGAAAAACAGCTGACCACCGTCAGGGTGGTAGTTGGCATGCCAAAGCAGCATCCGCTGTGGTGGCCGTCGGTGGTTCAACTCTGCCACCTCTGGTGCTTGCGCGTAGGCCAGGATGTAGTGCCCGCCCACTGCCTCGTTGCGCCCATAAAGCACATCGCCCTGCCATTCGCTCACAAATATGCCCTGGGTGGTGCCGGCTTCATCGCCTGTACCTGCATCCACCGGGCGGCGGCCTTGTGCCGGCCAGCGCACAATTTCAACTTGGCAGTCGGCTGGGTCGTCCACCAGGCGGCCGTAGCCGGTCAGGGTTTCGGCCATGGCCTTTACGACTGGCATGCGCACCTTCGCCAGGCCGGCCGGCAAATCGGGGTTCAGGTAATCGATGGGCTGTGTCATGGCAGTCCATGTATCAGCTGGTGGCGCTGAGCCCCTTGTAGAGCATGTAAGCGGCCAGCAGGTAAAGCACGCTGGCAAACACCCTTTTGAGTTGCTTGACCGGCAGCGTTTGTGCGGCTCGGGCTCCCAGCGGCGCGGTCAGTACGCTGCAGCAGGCAATCACGCCCAGGCCCGGCAACCAGATGTAGCCAAAAGAGTAGGGCGGCAGGTTCTGAAGGCCGATGCCACTGATGATGTAACCGGCCACGTTGGCCATGGCGATGGGAAAGCCCAGCGCGGCCGAGGTGGCCACCGCATTGTGAATCGCCACATTGCACCAGGTCATGAATGGCACACTGATAAAGGCGCCGCCCGCACCCACCAGCCCAGACAAAAAGCCGATCACACCGCCCGCACCCAGCAGGCCGCCAGTTCCCGGCACTTGCCGTGTGGGAGCCGGTTTTTTATCCAAAAACATTTGGGTGGCCGAAAAGCCGACAAAGGCGGCAAAAGACAGCGCCAGCCAAGTTCCCTTAAGACTGGCAAAAACGCCCAGGCTGGCGATGGCTCCGCCCAGCACAATGCCGGGGGCCAAACCGCGGACCAGTTCCCAGCGCACATTGCCCCGCTTATGATGGGCCCGCACACTGGAGATTGAGGTGAAGATGATCGTAGCCATGGAGGTGGCAATGGCCATCTTGACCGCCAAGCTCTCGCCAGCGCCGCGGTTGGTCAGCATGATGGTGATGAAAGGCACCATGATCATGCCGCCTCCAATACCCATCAGTCCAGCGAGAAACCCGGCGGACAGGCCAAGCAGGGCGAGTTCAACAATCAATTGGGCGGCGTGCATGCGGCTTACTGTATCCGCAAGCGGCCGTGCTGACGGACCAGGGTGTGGGCCAGCGTGTGGGCCAACAATTGGCTGGCGGCATAGATGGCGTCGATGGTCGGGGTTGGGGTGCCGGTCAGGCGGCCCAGCTCCACCACCGAGCCGACCAAGGCATCAAGCTCCAGTGCACGCCCGTGCTCCACGTCTTGCAGCATGGAGGTTTTGTGGGCGCCCACCGCCTGCGCGCCTGCGATACGCTTGTCGAGAGAAATTTTGAACACCACGCCGAGTTTTTCTGCCACGGCTTGCGCTTCGCGCATCATGTTGGCGGCCAGCGCTCGTGAGGGTTCAAATGTGCAAATGCCCTCTAGCGTGGCGTGGGTCAGGGCCGAAATCGGGTTGAAGCTCAGGTTGCCCCAGAGCTTGAGCCAGATTTCGCTGCGGATGTCTTTGGACACCGGAGCCTTGAAGCCGGCGCGCATCATGGCCTGCGACAAACGCTCGATCCGCTCCGACCGGCTGCCATCGGGTTCGCCCAGGGTAAATCGGTTGCCTTCAATCACCCGGACCACGCCTGGCGCCACCAGCTCGGCCGCGGGGTAGACCACGCTGCCAATCAAATGTCGGCTGTGTATGCAACTGGCGATGCGCCCGCCCGGGTCCACGCTGGTCAGTCCCTGTCCCTCATAAGGCCCCGCCAGTTGATGAAAATACCACCAGGGAATGCCGTTGATCATGGTCACCACCATGGTCTCTGGCCCGATCAGTTCGTTCAGGCCCGGCAACAAATCTGCCACCTGGTGCGCCTTGACGGTGATCAGCACCACGTCCTGCTGCCCGGCATCTGCCATTTTTTGCACCGCGCGGGCCAATGGGGCGTGTTGCTCGGTGCCGTCTTCCATCAGCAGCTTGAATCCATTGGCCTGGATGGCAGCCAGGTTCTGGTTGCGGGCGATGAAGGTGACGTCTTCACCGGAGATGGACAACTTGGCGCCCAGGTAGCCACCAATGGCGCCGGCACCAACGACAGCAACTTTCATGGCCACCCTTTCAGCCCAGGCCAAGCTTGGCGGCTAGTCCGATGCGCTGCAGCTTGCCAGTGGCGCCTTTGGGGATCTCGTCCATGAACAAAATTTTCTTGGGCACTTTGTAGTCGGCTGCCCGGCTGCTGACATAGCTTTGCAACTCGCGTTCGGTGGCACTTTGCCCCTCGCGAAGCACCACCACGGCCGCCACCTCTTCGCCCAGCTTGGGGTGGGGCATGCCAAAGCACACCACCTGCGCTACCGCGGGGTGGTCCATCAGAATCTCGTCCACCTCGCGCGGGCTGACCTTTTCGCCGCCCCGGTTGATGATCTCCTTCAGACGCCCGGTGATGCTGATGTAGCCTTCTTCGTCCATCACGCCCTGGTCGCCGGTGCGGAACCAGCCGTTCAAAAAGCCTTCGTCATTGGCCTTGGGGTTGTTCTCGTAGCCGGTTGTGACGTTGGCACCGCGGATCACGATCTCCCCTGTATCACCACGTGGCAGCAGCGCGCCGTCCAGGCCCATGATGGCCACCTCAGGCCCTGCGGCGATGCCGACCTTGCCTGGTTTGCGCACCGCTGGCGGCAGCGGGTTACAGGCCATCTGGTGGGTGGCCTCGGTCATGCCGTACGCTTCTATCAGCGGGGCGTGGAAGATGTCTTCCAGCTCCTTGATGACCTGCGGTGGCATGCTTGATGAGGATGAGCGCAAAAACCGCAGGGGGTTGCGAGTAATGATGTCGGCGTTGCCTTTGGCCCGGCTGACGATGGCCTGGTGCATGGTGGGCACGGCGGTGTACCAGCTGGGTTTGGCCTCGTCCATCCAACTGAAAAATTTCAGGGCATTGAAGCCCGGCGTACAAAACACCTGCGAGCCCGCCGCCAGCGGCGCCAGCACACCGGCAATCAAGCCGTGGATGTGAAACAGCGGCATCACATTCAGCCCGCAATCCTGGGCAGTAAATTGAAGCGAATTGCGGATGTTGGTGGCCGAGGCAACCAAATTGGCCTGCGACAGCGGCACGATCTTGGGGCGCGAGGTGGTGCCTGAGGTGTGCAGCACCATCGACACGTCGCCTGGCTGGGCAAAACCCCCGGTCGCTGTGCTCGATAGGGTGGACGTTGTGGTGGGCGTTGTGGCGGGTATGCCGTTTCTTTCTCGCAGCATAAAATTACCAGCCGGACCCTGCGGGTCGGCGATCAGGTCGAGCAAACGCACGCTCAGTTTGCCTGCGACCTCTATCGCGGCCGATGTGCTGCCCTGTTCGACGATGAGCGCGCGGGCGTTCAGGTCAGACAGGTAAAACTCGAACTCATCGGCGCGGTAGGCCGGGTTCAGCGGTGCGCTGGTAACGCCACTGGCGCAGGCCATGAAGCAGGTGGCCATCTCGGGGCCATTGGCCAGCACGATGGCTACCCGGTCATTGCGGCCGATGCCAAGTGCATTCAGTTGACTAATGGTGCCGGCGATCAGCGCCCGCAGTGCGCCAAAGTTCAAGCTTGTCCTAGCTGGCGCAGAGATGGCAGGCGCATCATCGGCGCCATTGGCAAGAAGGTCTCGCAGAATCTCAGGCATCACGGCTCCATGGGCTAAACAGTGCAGTTTATCAATGAAGCAGCGGCACCTAAGCTAACAGCAAGCACTGGCCGGGCGTCGAACCCCGGGCCCTGGTGGAAGATGGTTTCCAATAGACTCGCTAAAGCAGAGCGTTTACCAACCCAAGTCCCAAAAATACTGACCATGAGCACCGCATTCAATTACAAGCACCTCTACTATTTTTGGGTTGTGGCCAAAGAAGGCGGCATCACCCGTGCAGCCGACAGGCTGGGCATGGCAGTGCAAACTGTCAGTGCCCAGGTGCGCGAGCTGGAGCGAGCCATTGGCTATGCATTGCTGAAGCCTGCCGGGCGCGGCTTGGAGTTGACCGATGCCGGCTTGGCCGCCATGCAACAAGCCGACCAGATATTTCAGCTGGGCGAAGCCCTGCCCGAGCGGGTTCGTGATGCGGTTAGCACGCCCTCCGTCCGGCTCGCCGTAGGCATATCCGACGGCCTTCCAAAACTGGTGGTGCACCGACTGTTACAGCCCGTTTTGAACGAGCCCAACTTGCGCTTGGTTTGCCATGAGGGCGAGTTTGACGATCTTTTGGGCGACTTGGCGCTTCATAGACTTGATGTCGTCTTGTCAGACCGGCCTGCGCCTAACAACGCCAATATCAAGCTTTACAACCACGCGCTTGGGTCTTCCCCCGTAGCCTGGTACGGTGCGTCGGCACTGCTCAAAGGCACTAAGCTGAAGTTTCCTGATTGTTTAGCCGCCATGCCATTGTTATTGCCAACCGATCATGCGGCAGTGCGTGCCCGGCTGGACTTATGGTTTGAGCAGTACGGCATACGGCCCCGCGTTGTGGGTGAATTTGAAGACAGCGCCCTGCTCAAAACCTTTGGCGCCCGTGGCATGGGGGTGTTTCCAGCTGCTGAATGGGTGCAGGATGATCTGTTGGCCGAATCTGGCATGCACCATTTGGGCCCCTGCGACGGCGTCATGGAACACTTTTTTGCGATTGGCACCGAGAAGAAGGTACAGCACCGCTTGGTGTTGCGCTTGCTGCAGCCAGCGCTGCAAAACGCTTAAGTTCCCAACCCAATCACGTTTGAACAATCTTGCTTTTACGAAGTGTATTTCATCGAAATGCTGCTTTACAGTGGCCTAGATCGACTTATAGTGCTGTGGCGTAACCAATTTTTTAAGGAGATTCGCATGAAAAAGTTCCTCTCGCTTATTGCCATGGTGTTGACCCTTGGCATTTCTACCCTGGCTCTGGACGCAGAAGCTGCCAAGCGCATGGGCGGTGGTAAGTCCATGGGCACCCAACGCAGTGCCAGCCCAGACAAGGCACCTGGCACCACAGCGGCTCCGGCTGCTGCCGCTGCGGCGGCTCCTGCTGCTGCCGCTGCTGCATCCAAGCGCTCATGGATGGGCCCGCTTGCCGGCCTGGCCGCAGGTTTGGGCCTGGCCGCGCTGGCCTCGCACCTGGGTTTTGGTGACGAGTTGGCGTCCATGGTCATGTTCGGCCTGTTGGCCTTTGGCATCATGGTTGCCGTCGGCTTCTTCATGCGTAAGCGGGCTCAAGCGCGACAAGGCGGTGCGGCCAACCAAGACGGCCTGGCTTACGCGGGCGCTAACCCGCAAGCCGACACGACCGCCCAGCCTAGCCAAGCCTACAAGGTGGCTATGCCCGCTGGTGGCTCCATGATCGGCTCTGCTCTGGGTGGCTCACCTGCCACAGCGGGTACATTGCCTGCAGACTTTGACGCCGCCGGCTTCGAGCGCAACGCCAAGGTTAACTTCATCCGCTTGCAGGCCGCCAACGACGCTGGCAATGTGGACGACATCCGGCAGTTCACCACGCCTGAAATGTTTGCTGAACTGAAAATGGCATTGGCTGAGCGCGGCGCCGCCACCCAGAAAACCGATGTGGTCAGCATTGAGGCCAAGGTGATTGACGTGGAGGAAGACGCAGACCGCTATATGGTCAGCGTGCGCTTCGACGGCGTTCTGCGCGATGACAGCGGTTCCGCCGATGAGTCGTTCAGCGAAGTCTGGCATTTGACCAAGTCTCGCCAAGCCAACAGCGGCTGGCTGCTGTCGGGTATTCAGCAGATTGCCTAAGCAGACCATTGAAACATTCACCGCCAACGAACCAAGACTCGATTGCCGAGTCGCTGGATCGCGCTCAACGTGAGCCGGTGGATGTTTTGAGGCACGACAGCACGGTGGGGGTGGGAAATCGATCAGCTGCTGGCCGATGAAAGCTGATGCCGCTGCCACAGCGTGTTCACGCCCTCGCGGCTCGGTAGCCCAGAGATAAAGCCGGGATGAAGCCGACGACAAATTCGTTCAAACTGCGCTGGCCTGTGCCAATTCAAGTCGCCACCGATGTCTGCGAGTCGGGATAACGCACCACATGGGCAAAGCGCTGCAGGTCCTGCCGCGCTTCCCATAGATCAACTGCCTGTTGCATGTTCAGCCACGATTCAGCACTTGAACCCAGTAGCTTCTCCAAGCGCAAAGCCAAGTCGCCTGATAGCGCCCGATGTTCATGCAGAAGCTGTGCCAGTGTCACCCTTGATACGCCAAGCAACGCGGACATGCGCGCCTGTGTAATGCCAAGGGCAGGTAGCACGTCCTCACGCAGTACAGCGCCGGGATGTGTTGGCTTACGGTTGGGGTTGCGAAGTGACTTCATGGTGTGACCCTCCTAGTGATAGTCCTCAAGGTTTGCAGCAGTTGCGTGCGGTCCGTCAAAGCGGTAAGTGATGCGCAGATTACCCGTTACCGTCACCGCATATTCGCCAGCACGATCCCCCTTGAGAGCATGGAACTTGTTGCCTGGCAAATCCATGTCGTCCGCTTTAATGGCTGCCTCTAGGCGATCAAGCCGCTGCTCAATTCCTCTTGCAGGTGAGAGCCAAAAGGTGTCTGCAGTGCCACCGGACCGGCATCCTGAACCGGGGTTCAGGTGGGCGAGGTCAGCCGCACATTGGGTCCATCTGACGCGAGATAGTCACGCTTGTGAGGCAATGTTCCAAGCCCGGGCTCTAAGAGCATTGGTTCAAGGAAATATAAAGCCCGGCACGCACTGCAGACAGCTTCATTGTAGGCGGGCTCATGGTGCAAACCCAACCAACTTGATCACCAACTAGATCAGCCGTCCGTCGTCGCCCAAGGCGGCGTCGAGCCGGGCCAGCAGTGCCTGCAGCTGCGCCGAAGCGGGCTCGGGTGTCGCTGATGGCTGGGCGGCAAGTGAGTGGGTCTGCGGCGGGATAACGGTGGTGGTGGCGGATGGTGCGGCTGCCTCGCCGAGGTCAAAGGCCATGTTCAAGGCGGCCAGCACGGCAATGCGGTCGCGTGCCCGCACTTTGCCGGCATCGCGGATCTTGCACATGGCCTGGTCCACCTGCTGTGCAACCTCCAGCAGGCGTATCTCGCCACCTTCCTGGCAGCCCAGCAGGTAGCTCTGCCCCATGATTTGGACTTCAACCTGCTTCATGTTTCGCCCTTGTTGGCGCTGGCTTCAGGCAGGCGCTCTAACAGCGCGTCAACCCGGGCCCTGGCCGCGCCCAGCCGAGATTTGAGGGAATCCCGCTCCCGCGTGACCGCGTCGACTTGGGCGCTGAGCAGCTCGTTAGTGCGCCGCAGTTCCTCATGGCGCACCAGCAAGCGCTCAACGCGCTCGGCGATTTGATCGAATTGAGGCTGGGTCAGCATAGCCCCAACATTGTAGGGTTTGCTGCTGGCGTGGGTTAAGATCGTTCTCGTTGGTGCTCGCGGTGTGGTTCACACATCGCAGTTCAACGGGAAGCAGGAGGGTGTAAACCGGTAACGGCACACCTAACCTGCGCTGCCCCCGCAACGGTAAGTGGACGAGCCGAAAGGCTCCGCTTTCATCATGGTCACTGAGCGTTCTGAACACGCGCTTGGGAAGGCGATGGAGGTTGTTCCACCAGCCCGGATACCGGCCA
>CAMCZF010000158.1 GCA_945885775.1 Rhodoferax sp. OV413
GGCAGGCCACTGGAGCGGCCAACAGCATCCCACATCGCCATCTCGACTGCGGCCATGGCCATCACAGCGGCCCGTTTGTGGTGGTAGTAACCGGCACCCAGCACATGGCGGCTAAAGCGCTCCACGTCACTGGCGCGGTGCGCCAGGGCAATCGGGAAGATGGTGTTCACGAGCACCGGCTCGATGAACTCGAGCAAGCAAATGGTCTCGCCGTAGCCGACCGTGCCGTTGGCCAAGGTCAGCTCGACAATCAGGCGGGTGGCCGCCGGGCGTTTGCCTGAGCCCCATTCCAGGGCGGTGACAAAGGGCATGGCCACCTTCCAGTGACGAGCCGCGACCACCTGCAAAGGATGAGGGCTGTTGCTCATGGCGGTTAGCGCTTCTATTCAGCTTTGATGCCGGCTTCTTGGATGATTTTTTTGTACAGCTCAAATTCACTGGCCATGAAAGCTTGGAACTCAGCGGCTGAATTACCCACCCGCACAATGCCCGCAGCCTGGAGTTTGGCCTGCGCAGCCGGCGTACGCAGAAAAGCCTGAACTTCTTCAGAGAGCTTGTTGACAATCGCCGGCGGGGTGCCGGCGGGTGCCATCAGACCATGCCAGGGCTTGACATCGAAGCCACTCACGATGTCGCGCACCAAAGGTAAGTCAGGCGCAAAGAAAGCGCGCTCGGAGCCGGCAACACCCAAAGCGCGCAGCTTGCCAGCCTGCACTTGTGGCCAGGACGTGGTGGCCGCGTCCATGGACGCGAGCACCTGGCCCCCCAACAGGTCCGTCATCATGGGGGCAGACCCTTTGTAGGGGACATGCAGCATGGTGGTACCGGTTTTTTGCAGGAACAGCTCCATGGCGATGTGCAGCGAGGAGCCTGTGCCCGACGAACCATAGGCAATTTTCCCGGGGTTGGCTTTCAGGTAGGCAATGAACTCAGGGATGGTCTTGGACGGCACTTTCTCGGCATTCACCACAAGGATCAGCGGCGTGACGCCGATCAGCGAGATGGCCGCGAAGTCCTTGACCGGGTTAAACGGAAAATTGGCCGGCTGCAGGGCCGGGTTGATCGCGTTGGCCGCGATATTGCCCATGCCGATGGTGTAGCCATCGGCGGGTGCCTTGGAAAGCAGTCCCAGGCCGATCGCCGATGCGGCACCGGGCTTGTTGTCGACCAACACCGACTGGCCCCACTTGGCCTGCAGGTGGTCGGCTACCAGACGGGCCATGCCGTCGGCTGCACCGCCCGGCGGCACTGGAACGATCAGCCGGATCGGCTTATTGGGGTAGCTGGCGGCGTCCTGCGCCTGTGCGGCAGCGCACAGGCCCAGACTCAGCACGACGGCGGCACGCGCCAGGGAGGACAGAAATCGAACCATGCTCAAGCTCCTTAAAGTTACAAAAGAAATTAAAGTGATGCCAGACTGCGTGTCATAGCGGCGCCCAGCCCCGTGTCATGCGCCGCACCTCGTCCAGCCCAAACGCCGTGGGGGTTATCTCCGGCGCGCGGGCATGGATGGTCTTGATACCGATGCGCTCGGCAAACAGTCGCTTGCCATAGCACAGCAGACCGGGTATCGAATTTGTCATGAACAACACCAGCGGCAGCAACTGCGCGTGCAGCGCCTCGGCCTCGGCCAGGCGGCCTTCCACCAGCAACCGATGCAGAACAAGTTGGTGGTCCAGCGCGTCGGGTGCTGGAATCAGGCCCACGCAGCCCGATAGCATGTTGCTGATGTATTCCTTGCCGCCATGCCCCGCGAACACAGCGTAGCGTCCGTCCGCAGCCTTGACCAGCTCGGCCACGCCCACCGCTGGGCCCTCGCCCTTGAGCATGGTGATGTTGGGGTGTTCGTCGCGCAGGCGCAGCAGGCTGGCATTGGACAGCGACACGTCCATATTGACGGGGTTGTTCTGCACCGCAACGGGCAAGTCGAGACCGTCGGCCACGGCGCCGAGAAAACGCACGTATTCCGCCTCCGGGTAGCCCTTGACGGACGGCGGCTGCAGGATCACCCAGGAGGCGCCCTCCCCCTGCGCCATGCGCGCAAACTCGATCTGGCCATGCACCGATTGCTCGCCCACCGTCACCGCATAGGGCACCCGACCGTCAATGGCCCGGCCCACTACCTCCACAAGGTGCCGCCGTTCGTTCACGTCGAGCTTTTGCACCTCGGTCACCAGGCCCAGCACCGCGATCCCATGGGCACCGGCGGCGATGCACTTGTCCACCTGCAGGCGCATCAGGCCGTCGTCAAGCCTTCCTGCCTGGTCATAGAAAGCGTAGAGGATCGGGTAGACGCCGGAAAACTGGCTCATCGTGCACTCCCCTTGGCACGCACGTACTGCCACACCTCGGCGCTGGGCTCGGCGCCCAGACCCGGCCCCTCTGGCAGATGGAACATACCGCCCTCGCAGCGCATGGTGGTCGTCACGAAGCGCAAGTTACGGTCAAACACCGAGTGCTGGTACTCATGCATGGGACAGTTGGGCAATGCGGCTGCGGCATGCAGGCTGGCCGCCTGGAAGATGCCGATGCCGATGCTGGCATGGGGAATCACCTTGACGTGGAATGCATTGGCCATGCGGGCGATCTGCATGAACTGGCTCACCCCGGTATGGCCCATCTCGGGCTGCAGAATGGACATCGCGCGGCGCTCCATGCGCGGGCGCACCTCGTAGACAGTGCGCCACTCCTCGCCAAGAGCCAGAGGCACACGGATGGCCGCGCCCACCTGGGCCTGACCCTCGATGTCCTCGGGCTGGCAGGGCGCCTCGACGAAATAGGGCTTCCAGGGCGTGAGCTGGTCAATCAGCTGGATCGCCTCTTGCGCCGTGAACTTCCAGTGCAGGTCGACCATCAGCTTGACGTCCGGCCCCAGCGCCTCGCGCAGCGCGCGCATCTCGTTGACGATGCCCTCCTGAGACACGGCCGCCGCGTACTTGAAAGCGTCGAAACCGCGAGCGCGGAATTCATGGGCCAACTCCACCCGCTGCGCCAGCGTGGCACGCGGCAGGCCCGACACATAGGCCGGGATGCTGGCCATGCGCTGGCCACCGAGCAATTTGACCAGCGGCTGGCCCAGCAGCTTGCCAAACAGATCCCACACCGCGATGTCGACGCCGGCAATCGAATCGACGTAGTACCCGCCAAAGAAACCGCGCACACGCATCAGGTCGTACAGGTCCTCCTGGATCACCATGGCGTCGCGCGGATCGCGGCCGATGATGACCGGGCCCAGCACGTCATCGATGATGCTGGTGACTGCGTCAGGCGCCACGATGCCATAGGTCTCGCCCCAGCCCACGGTGCCATCGTCGGCCGTGATCTTGACCAGCACCGACATGTCGGACGCAGGGTAGATAGAACGGTTGCCCTGGCGGACCAGGTAACCACGCTCATTGATGCGCTCTCCGGGCCCGAGCGGACCCAGGTAGGGCACATCGCGCGGGATGGAGATGATGAAGGACTCAACGCTACGGATCAGGGGAAAGCTGGACATGGGTACTTGTGGTTGTGGACGGTATAGATAAAGTCAAATGGTCTTTCAGCCGAGCCGGCGCCCGTCGGGGACAAAGGCATGGGCCAGCGCCGGGTCGAAGGCCAGGCCGACTGAGTCGCCAATTGCCACGCGAGAATCCCCGGTGACGCGAGCGATTGCGCTTCGCCCTGCCAGGCGCAAATGAAAGTAGGTTTCGCCGCCCAGTCGCTCGGCCACCAGCACCTCGGCGCGCAGCATGGCGTCGGCCGCAGGCACCACCTGAAGGTGCTCGGGCCGCACGCCGAAGGTCAACGCTGTTCCCGGCGCCACCGCCTCGGCAGAGGCACACTGCAACTGAGTACCGTCCGCTAAGGCCACCCGCAGCAAGGCGCCGCCAGAGGCCACCGCCTGCACCGGCAGGAAATTCATCTTCGGGCTGCCGATGAAGCCGGCCACAAACTGGTTGGCTGGGCGGGCATAGAGGTCCAATGGGCGGCCAACCTGCTCCACGCGCCCCTCGCGCAACACGACGATCTTGTCGGCCAGGGTCATGGCCTCGACCTGGTCGTGAGTGACATAAATGACCGTCGTATTGAGCTGCGCCTTGATCTTGGCCAGCTCCACGCGCATCTCCACGCGCAGCGCAGCATCCAGGTTGGACAGCGGTTCGTCGAACAGGAACATGCGTGGCTCACGCACAATCGCGCGCCCGATCGCCACCCGCTGGCGCTGCCCGCCCGAGAGGTCCTTGGGCCGGCGATCAAGCAGGTGCTCGATCTGCAGGGTCTTGGCGGCAGCGGCCACCTTGGCGGCGATCTCGCTCGGCGCCACCTTGGCGATCTTCAGACCGAAGCCCATGTTGGTCGCCACTGTCATGTGCGGGTACAGCGCATAAGACTGAAACACCATCGCAATGCCACGCTTGGCCGGCTGGTGGTTGGTGACATCGGCGCCGTCAAACAGCACCTGGCCGTCGGTGCATTCTTCCAGGCCGGCAATCATGCGAAGCAGGGTGGACTTACCGCAGCCCGACGGGCCGACGAAGACACAGAACTCGCCATGGGCGACGTCCAGATCCAGCCCGTGGATAACCGTGGCGTCGCCAAAGGTCTTGCGGACCTGGCGCAGCTCAAGCCGGGCCATGGTCACTCCCCTGCGGCGGGTGCAGCCCAGCCAGGGCAGACTCGGGCAGGAGCAGGTCTGCCATGTCGCCCATGAAGGCGTCCACATCCTGCTGGTCCAGCGCGTCGAGCAGCGGGCCGGCGGTGCGTTGGCCGGCGTGTCGGATCAGGCCGCGCTGCTGCAACACATACTTGGTCAGCGACCAGCGGAACACGGCCTGAATGTTAAGCACGGGGAGCATGCGCGTGAACAATTGGCGAACCGCGTCCGAGTCGCCACGCCGGTGGGCCGCGTACAACAGCACGTGCACCTCCGCCAGTTCAATGGCCGGCATGGTGCCGCAAGCACCGCGACGCAGCTCGTCGGTGATGTAACGCCCGCCCGCACCACCCAGAACACCCCGCAGCGAAGCCGGCGCGCGGGACAGCACCTCGGTCAGGCGCTGACCGCTGGGCAAGGCCTCTTCCTTCACGTACTCGATGGCCGGCACGGCGGCAAGAATCTCCAGCAGCACCGCTGGGTCGAGTCCCGCGCCAGCTGGTGGCGGTACGTTCTGCAGCATGATCGGCGTTGCGGGCACGGCTGCGGCAATGGCCTGGAAGTAGGCAATCTGCTCGGCCACTGTCTTCAAGTTGGCCGGAGCCGCGACCATCAGCGCGGCCGCGCCCTGACCGGCGGCCAACTTGGCCAAGCGCATTGTGAGCGCCACATCCGTGCTGCTCACGCCGGCTACCACTGGCACACGGCCAGCCGCTTCGGCAAACACCTCGCCCATCAGCGACGCACGCTCTGCTTCACTGAGTGTGGCCACCTCGCTGGCCACGCCGGGAAAGGTCATTCCGTCGACACCGCATCGGATCAGGTAGCGCACCAGGGTGCGCAGTCCCGGGGCGTCGGGAACACCAGCAGCATCAAAAGGTGTGGGCAGCACCGGGTACACCCCAGTGATCAGCGGAGAGGATGAAGAGGTCATGGGAGTTTTATTCACTGAGTTGCACAGGTTTTCGGCCCCACCATGCGCGGATTTTGGGAGAGATCAGGGCACCGGCGGCCAGGGAAGTGGAGCCGCCGTCAACGGGCAAGTCAACGCCGGTCACGAAGCCCGATTCATCGCTGGCCAGGTAGACCGCAGCCAGGGCCACATCCTCGGGCTTGCCGACTCGGCCTATCGGGTAGGCCTCGGTGTCCAGCCGCAGGTCCGCCGGGGAGCGTCCCGCCAAGGTGCGGGCCGTCATGATCAGGCCGGGTGAGATCGCATTGCAGCGGATGCCGTAGGGGCCGTACTCGATAGCGAGCTGCTTGGTCAGGGCGTGGATACCACCCTTGGCCGCCGTGTAGGCCGCCAGGTTGGGATTGGCCACAATCTGATTCACAGAGGCCAGGTTCACGATGCTGCCGCTGCGCGCGCGCATCATGGGCGCGAGCACCGCGCGGCAGGCGCGAAACACCGAGGACAGCGCGGAGTCGATGGTGTCTTCCCACTCCTCGTCGGTGCAACTGTGCGCCGGGCGTTCGGTGTAGGCCACGGCATTGTTGACCAATACGTCAACCCGCCCGAAGCGCTCAACCACGCGTGCCACCAGAGCCTGCATGCCGGCGCGGTCAGACACATCCATCTGCTCCACCCAGGCGGCAGGAAGGGCGGCTTGAAGCGCCTGGGCAGAAGCGACATCGCGCTCTAGCGCGACCACTTGCCCACCTTGCGCCACGAAGTGCATGGCAATAGATTCACCGATACCTCGACCAGCGCCGGTAACAATGCACACCTTGTCTTGTAGTCTCATGATTTGACGGCTCCCGCGGTCAAGCCCTGGATGAAGAAGCGTTGCAGAAAGGCGAAGCCGATCACCACCGGCAAGGAGCTCACGATGGACGCCGCCATGGCACCACCCCAGTCGTTCTTGCTCTCGCCAATGTAGTTGAGCAGCAGGCCAGGACCGACCGTGCGCAGTTCGGGTTTGGTGATCAGTGTGAGCGAGAACAGCAGGTCATTCCAGGCCCACATGAAGGAGTACAGGCCCACCGTGACCAGCGCCGGCATGGCCAGGGGCAGCACGATGCGGTGCAGGATGAACAACTCACCCGCGCCGTCGGCGCGCGCCGCCTCGATGATTTCAGTCGGGATGTTGACGAAGTAGCTGTACAGCATGTAGGTGCCGCTGGGCAGGGCCAGAATGATGTAGGCAATGATCAGGCCCAAATGCGTGTTGAGCAAGCCGGCCCACTGCAGCAGCGGGTACAGGCTGATCAGCATCATGGTGAAAGGAAACATCTGGGCTGAGAGCATCAGGAACATCAGCGGCTTGCGCCCCCGGTAACGGAACTTGGCGAAGCTGTAGGCTGCGTAGGTGGCCAGCACCACGGTGAGCAGCGCCCCGCCACCGGCGGTGATCAGGCTGTTGCGCAACTGATCGACCATGTCGCTTCGGCTGAACAGGTTGGTGTAGTTGACCCAGGTGGCGGCCTTGGGAAACAGCGTGGGCAGGCGCACGAAGACCTCGTTCTCAGGCTTGATCGAGGTGACCCCCATCCACAGCAGCGGCAGGAACAGGAAGGCCGCCAGCAGCAAGAAAGCGCCCCAGAAAAGAAGGCGCGCGCGCCAGGTCAGCAGTTGCAGCATGCTCAGGTCTCGCGCTTAAAAAGTATGCGCAGGTAGAACACGGTCGGGATAGCGATGGTGACGAACCACACCACACCCACCGCGCAGGCCGTGCCCATGTCCCAGTTCTGGAACGCCTGCTTGTAAACCTCGACCGACAACATGGTGGTGGCCTTGATCGGCCCCCCCTGCGTGAGCGCATAGATCACGTCAAAGGCTTGCAGGTTACCCATGGCGCCCAGGATGGTGACGATGATCATGGTGGGCGCCATGTGCGGCAGCACCACGTAGGCCAGCACGCCCAGGTTCTCGCAGCCGTCGACGCGCGCTGCGTCGATCTGGTCTTGTGATACGCCCTGCAGCCCGGCCAGAAAGAAGGCCATGAACAGCGGCACCGAGAGCCAGGCCTTGGTGAGGATGACTGCGGCCATGGCGCCTTTTTCCTCAGCCAGCCAGGTGATCGGTTCGGAGATCACCCCGGACTGAAGCAGTACAGCATTGAGCACGCCGTATTGGCCATTAAAAATCCAGGCGGCGAGGAAGGCGGTGACGGTGGTCGGCAGCACCCAGGGCAGCAGTGAAGCCGCCCGCACGAAGCCACGCCCGGCGAACGACTGGTTCATCATCAGTGCCCAGCCCAGGCCCAGGATAAAGGTCAGGCCCGTGGTCAGCACCACGAACACCAGGGTGTTGAGCCAGACCGTGGCCATCCCCGGGTCGGCCAGCAGCTTGTGGAAGTTCGCCAGGCCCACAAAGGCCGGGCTCTCCATCTCGATGGTGTACTTGTACAGCGAGAGCCGCAGCGACTGCAGGAACGGCACCAAGATGACCGC
>CAMCZF010000159.1 GCA_945885775.1 Rhodoferax sp. OV413
CACTGGAAGGTCTTGGTCACTTTATTGAACATGCTCATATTGATATCTCCTGATCACAATGCGGGAGGTGCAGGCCACCTCGCCCGAGCCCGGATACAGCCTGACAGAACACGATGCCATTCCAGAGAAAACCGGGCCTATGGGCTCAAATTTCGATGGAATGACACAGCTTCGCTCTGATTTCGCCTTCTCCGAAGTAAAAAACGCCTGAGCAGCAGTGCTAACTCAGGCGTTCATCATCCGATAGGTCGTTTACTTGCGCAGACCCAACTTGGAGATCAGCGCGGTGTAGCGGTCAGCGTCCTTGGACTTGAGGTAGTCCAGCAGCTTGCGACGGCGGCTCACCATGCGCAGCAGACCACGGCGACCGTGGTGGTCTTTGGCATGGGTCTTGAAGTGGGGTGTGAGTTCGTTGATGCGGGCCGTCAACAGGGCGACCTGAACTTCAGGGCTGCCTGTGTCACCGGCTTGGCGTGCGTTGTCTTTGACGACAGCGGCTTTGATGCTGGATGCGATCATGTCATTTTCCTGTGTAAATTGAACTTGCGTGCGGCGCTGGAACTGCCCCGGACGTGTGCTGATGCAATATGCAAAGCCTTCGGAGTATAGCTGAGGCGACCCAGCGCAACCGAGCAAGATGCCACTGCTCCTCAAGGCTGCGCGGCGAGCCAGCGCTGCAGGCGGTCCACACCCTGTACCAAGCGCTGCAGATCACGCGAGGCAAAACACCAGCGCAGCCAGCCCTGCGCCTCTGGCGCAAAAGCCTCGCCCGGGGCCAAGCCGAGCCCCGCCTCAAGGACCAGCCGCTTCGCCGTCTGCAGCGAGTCAGGGTGAGCCGCCAATTTGAAAAACGCATACATACCGCCCCGTGCAGGCGCCACCTGAACCCCGGGCATCGCCTGCAGCAAGGGGATGAGGGTGTCGCGGCAAAGCTTCAAGTGCGCCACCACAGACGGGGTAATGGCATCGGTGTGCTGCAGTGCGGCGATGCCGGCACGTTGGGTGAAGACGCTGGCGCAGGAGGTGTTGAACTCGATCAGCTTGCTGATATGAGGCGTCATGTCTGCGGGCATCACCAACCAGCCCAGACGCCAGCCCGTCATCAAAAAGCTCTTGGAGAAGCTGTGCACCACCACCAGCCGGTCGTCGGGCGCCGCAATGTCCAAAAAGCTGGGGGCACAGCCATTGGCGCTGGGCTCAAAATAAAGCCGCTCGTAGACTTCGTCAGCCAGAATCCAGGTCCCGGTCTGGCGGCAATGGTCCAGGATTTGCTGCTGCTCTTCACGCGTCAGGGTCCAGCCGGTAGGGTTGTTGGGTGCATTCACGATCAGCAGCTTGGTTTTAGCAGTTACCGCTGACAGCAAGGCGCCCATATCAAGCTGCCATTGCCCTTCCTGCGGCGTAAGGGGCACACAGCGCAGTTGCGCACCCATGATGGCGGGCTGGGCCGTCAAATTGGGCCAGACCGGCGTTACCGCCACCACCTCATCACCGGCATCGACCAGCTGTTGTACGGCCAGCATCAAAGCGTTGACCCCGCCGCTGGTGATGGCCAGACGGTCGAGCCAGATCGGACCATGAAGCGCGCTCATGTACTCAGCCACCGCATGCCGCAACTCGGGCAGCCCGAGGTTCTGGGAATAAAAAGTCTCGCCCTTCTGCAGGGAGTCAATCGCCGCCTGGCGAATGACATGGGGCGTGACCTCATCGCTTTCGCCAAACCAGAACGCCAGCACGTCGCTGCGCCCCATACCCGCGTTGGCAACCTCGCGGATACGGCTTTCAGCAAGATTAAGAATAACTTGACGCATGAATCGCTCCTGAAAATAAAGGGTCAGCCCGGACGCAGCATATTGCAACGCGTGGGCAGTTCGGCTTGTGCGGCGGTGAGGGTCTTGACGACGCGGAATCCGAAACCGGAGCCTTCGACATCAAATTTCACGCCGGCATTACCTTGGCGCTCCATCACACCCACCACCAAGGGCTGCTGAAATTGATGGTCCGACGCCCGCATGGTGCCAGTCTGCCCGGCCAAGCTGACCCGAGCCTGCTCGAGTTGCTTGGCCACCGTCACAGGCTGCAGCGTACCGGCTCGCTCGATGGCCTGGACCAGCGCCTCCACCATCAATTGCATGCGCAGGTGCACGTAGTCATCAGCGGGCTGCGGGAAGCGCTGCCGAAACGACTGATAAAACGCTTCACTCTGTGGGCCAGGCACATTGGGCAACCAGTCCGCCACGGCCATCACGCGGCCGATGCCTGCCTCACCGATGGCTGCTGGCGCGCCCAGCGCGTTGCCATAGAAGGTGTAAAAACGGCCTTCGAAGCCCAACTCCCGTGCTGCCTTGACCAGCAGCGTCAGGTCATTACCAAAGTTGCCGGTGATGACCGCCTGGGCACCGCTGGCTTTGATTTTGGCGACATAGGGCGAAAAATCCTTGACCCGACCCATGGGATGCAGCTCATCCCCCACGATCTGAACGTCGGGCCTCAACAAGCCCAATTGGCGCCGGGCATCGCGCGCCACGGCCTGACCAAAGCTGTAGTCCTGTCCGAAAATATAAACGCTTCGCAGGGACTGGTCGTCCTTGAGCACAGCCATGAGAGCGGCCATACGCATGTCGGCGTGGGCATCAAACCGAAAGTGCCAAAAACTGCACTTTTCATTGGTCAGCACCGGGTCGACAGCCGAGTAGTTGAGGAAGAGCACACGGCGCGCCGGTTCGCGCTCGTTGTGCTTGTTGATGGCGTCCAGCAGTGCTGCTGCCGTCGCTGATGAGTTGCCTTGCAAGACATAAGCGGCGCCGTCGTCGATAGCGGCCTTGAGAGCCGACAGAGCCTCTTCGTTCTGACCCTTGTTGTCGTGCCGTTGCAGGCTGAGCAGTCGCGCGCCACTGCCATCTTGCAGCCTGACGCCGCCGCGCGCATTGACCCTCTCTGCGGCCCACAAAAGATTGCGAAACACCGCCTCGCCGGAGTTGGCGAACGGCCCACTCAGGGTTTCGATCATGGCCAGCTTGATCGGCGGCGGCGCCGCAATGGTTTGTGCCAACACCAGGGTCGGGCCACATAGCACCAGCAGCAGCCATTTCAAGACCCTGCCGCAAACAATAAACATGTGGAAATTTCTCTTGAAAACGGTCGCTTCATTCGCACGTTCAGTGCATGCGATGGTTCATGTCGGACCGCGCTCAGTGTACTAGGAGCCTACTCATGTTTTTCGCCACATCACCCGCCGCCCTGCGTCGTCAAATCTATTCGCCAGCCGGCCTCTCGCTCGAACGTTTTCTGAATCAGGCCCAAGCCGCAGGCCGCCAGCAGAGCGCTGTCACCAGCCAGGACGACACGTCTTACACCCTGACTGTCGATATGCCCGGTATTGCGAAAGACCAACTGAGCATCGGGATTGAGGGCAACATCGTCCGCCTGAACAGCAAGGAAGGTGCGCCCCGCGCCTACAAGGCAGCTTATGAGTTGCCGCAAGACATCGATGTGGCCAGCAGCGAAGCCAGGCTGGAGAACGGCGTGCTCACGCTCAAGCTGACAAAGCAGGTGCCAGTAAGCCGTGTCGCCGAGCTAGCTGTCAAATAAGGCCCAGCACCTGGCTCATAGGGCATCGAGCGGCCAGCGCGGCTTAACGTCAAAAGCGTAGGTCCGACTGGCCGCCTGCACGCCAGACTGCAGCCGCATGGCAGCAGCCATGGCAATCATGGCGCCGTTGTCAGTGCACAGGTGCAGCTCCGGGTAGTGCACCCGCACGCCCCGGCGCTGGCAGGCCTGGTTAAGTTGCTGGCGCAAGTGACGGTTGGCGCCCACGCCACCAGCCACCACCAACCGGCCCAGCCCGGTTTGAGCCAAGGCGGCCAGTGACTTTTTCACCAGTACCTCGACAATTGCGGCCTCGGTCGAGGCTGCAAGATCAGCCCGCACTTGCAGCGGCAGTTCGACCACCGTGCCAGCATGTTCAGCGGCCAGGCGCTTGGCCTGCACCATCACGGCGGTCTTGAGGCCGGCGAATGAAAAATCCAGGTTAGGCTGATTCAACAGTGGGCGAGGCAGCTTGAAAGCCGCAGGGTTACCGCCCTCGGCCAGGCGCGACAAAGCCGGACCACCGGGGTAACCGAGCCCCAGCAACTTGGCCGATTTGTCAAAAGCCTCACCAGCAGCGTCGTCAATGGTTTCGCCCAGCAGCGTGTAGCGCCCCACCCCCTCAACCCGCATCAACTGGGTATGGCCA
This sequence comes from Rhodoferax sp. OV413, assembly GCA_945885775.1. Taxonomy (GTDB): domain Bacteria; phylum Pseudomonadota; class Gammaproteobacteria; order Burkholderiales; family Burkholderiaceae_C; genus Rhodoferax. Next base: position 4,238 of record CAMCZF010000159.1, read on the forward strand.
CCCGACACCAGCAGGGCAACAAACGGAAAAGTGGGCGGATCGGCGCTCAAAAACGGCGACAACAAATGCCCCTCCAGGTGGTGCACGCCCAGCACCGGCTTGCCCAGGGCTGCCCCGAGTGCGCATGCCACGCCAGCACCCACCAGCAAGGCCCCGGCCAGGCCAGGGCCACGGGTGAACGCCACGACATCGACCTCGGCCAGCGTGCGCCCGGCCTGCGCCAACACCTGGGCGCCGAGCGGCAACACCCGACGAATATGGTCGCGACTGGCCAGCTCAGGCACCACGCCGCCATAGGCCTGGTGCATGTCAATCTGGCTGTGCAAGGCCTGTGACAGCAAGACCGGCGTGTCTGTGCGTTGCAACTGCACCAGTGCCACCCCGGTTTCGTCGCAGGAGGACTCGATCCCAAGCACCAGAGCGTTGTTCAACATAGCGGACAAGTTTAGGGGATTGGCCTCCGACATAAGCTCATAGCCCTCAGTCATCAAGGCTGCGGGACAATCTAAGCATGGGCATCGCCAACTACATCAAGGAAATCGGCCGTGGCAAGGACGGCGCGCGCCCGCTGAATCGCGAGCAAGCCGCTGACCTGATGGGTCAGGTGCTGGACGGTGCGGTGACCGACCTGGAGGTGGGTGCGTTCTGCCTTGCCATGCGCATCAAGGGTGAAACACCGCAAGAGATGGCTGGCTTTCTGGACGCCACGCGGCAGCGCACGCAGCTGGTGCCCAACGCTGACCAGCCTACCGTGGTACTGCCCAGCTACAACGGAGCGCGCAAGTTGCCGGTGCTCACACCCCTGCTGGCCCTGCTGCTGGCGCGCGAAGGGCTGGCTGTACTGGTGCACGGCATGGCCACCGAAAACAGCCGGACTTCCACACAAAATGTGCTTGAAACCCTTGGTATCAGGGCAGAGTTAGCTATAGAACCGATAGCGATTGGCAGCGTCCGCTACTTTCCGACCGGCCTGCTTTGCCCCGGGTTGGCGCGTCTGCTGGACGTGCGCCGGGTGGTGGGCTTGCGCAACCCGGCGCACAGCCTGGTCAAGCTGATGAACCCCTGCAGCCATGCCGCACTGGTGGTGGGCAGCTACACCCACCCGGAATACGCCAAATCAATGGCCGCCACCCTACAGCTGGTGCAGGCCAGCGCCCTGCTGCTGCGCGGCACCGAAGGCGAGCCAGTGGCCGACCCGCGACGCACGCCGGCCATGGATGCCTTTGCCAACGGCCAGGCTCAGCGGGTTCAAGAGGCACAGGCCGGCCCTTTGGCGCAGTTGCCAGACCTGCCGCCCCCGGACTCAGCCAGCACCGGGCGCTGGATCGAATCGGTGCTGAACGGCCAGCGTCCAGTGCCAGAATCCATCGCCCTTCAGGTCAGCCACCTGGTGCGGCTAGCCCGGGCCCCATCTTCTTCCATGACGCCATGAGTACCACCGCCAACTTTCCCCGCTCGCTGGGCAGCTGCACTCTGGTCGGCGCCGGCCCAGGCGACCCGGAATTATTGACGCTCAAGGCGCTCAAGGCGATCCAGGCCGCCACCCTGCTGCTGGTCGATGACCTGGTCAGCGACGCCATCGTGGCTTATGCTGCCCCTAGCGCTCGTGTGGTGTACGTGGGCAAGCGCGGCGGCTGCCAGTCAACACCTCAGGCTTTTATTGAAAAGTTGATGGTCAGCGCGGTGCAGGACGGCGAGCAGGTGGTGCGGCTCAAGGGCGGCGACCCCTTCATTTTTGGCCGAGGCGGTGAAGAGATGGCCCATCTGCAGGCTGCCGGCATCACTGTGGGCGTGGTCAATGGCATCACCGCCGGCTTGGCGGCTGTCACATCACTGGGCGTGCCGCTGACACACCGCGAACACGCGCACGGCGTGGTGTTCGTGACAGGCCACGCCAAACCCGGCGACGACGGCACCGACTGGCCGGCGCTGGCAGCAACAGCCCGCCAAGCCCGCCTGACCCTGGTGATCTACATGGGGGTCAGCGGTGCGGCCCGGATTCAGCAGGCGCTGCTGCAAGGGCTGCCAAGCCAGACGCCGGTGGCCATCATCCAGCACGCCAGCCTGCCGGAACAACGCCACGCGGTGTGCACCCTGGCGGAGTTGAACCACACCCTGATGGCGGAAAAGCTGGGCAGCCCCAGTGTGATCGTGGTGGGCGACGTACTGCAGGGTTTGCTGGCTGTGGCCGGGGCACAGACCCGCGCCGCCTGACGCTCAGCGGGCCAGCCAGGCTGCCTGCGCCTGCAGCACTTGCTCAGCAGAGCATCCAGCCAGATCTTTGTACAGGGCCGGGGCAGTCGCCCCTTCGGTATTGACCAGCAAAACGCGGGATGACTCATCCAAACCGACCTGATCGCGCCAGGCCGTAGAGGCCGCCAGTGCCTGCAAGCCGGCCAGCCCGGCGGCCCCTGACTCACCACTGAGCACCGGGACATCGCCCGCGTCACCGCGCGCCAGCACCCCCATGGCCTGCACCGCCGACTGGTCCGAGACCGTCATGAAGAAGTCAATGCCCGGCTGCAGGAAGCGCCAAGCCAGGGGCGAGGCCTCACCGCAAGCCAGCCCGGCCATCACCGAATCGACCGTGCCGGCTGTGGCGGCGGGTTGGCCTTGGCGCGCGCTCTGGTACAGGCAGTCGGCCTGCTGTGGCTCCACCACCACAAACACCGGCCGTTGCGCCCCCAGCCGCTCCCAGAAATAGCTCAGCACGCCGGCCGCAAAGCCACCCACGCCACCTTGAAGGATCACATGGCTGTAGTCCGGGGCCGGGGCCTGGTCGGCCGGCCAAAGTTCGTCGGCAATCACAGCGTAGCCCTGCATCACGTCGCGCGGCACGTCCTCATAGCCGGGGTAGGAGGTGTCAGACACCACCTGCCAGCCGTTCACTGCCGCCAGCCGGGCAGCCTCATGCACCGACGCGTCGTAATTGCCGGCGATGCGCACGATCTCGGCGCCCAGGGCGGCGATAGGCGCCTCGCGCTCGAGGCTGACCTGGGCATGCAGCACGATGACGCAGCGGCAGCCCACGCTCTGCGCTGCCGCCGCCAGGGCCCGGCCGTGGTTGCCGTCAGTGGCGCTGATCACCACCCAGTCTTTCAGCTGCGCCGCATGCCGCCCCGCCAGCAAATCGGTCGGCAAAAAACCGGCGTCGTGCCAATGGCGCGAGATCAGTCGTAACAGCGCCACCGGCGCGCCCAGCACCTTGAAACTGGCCAGGGGCGACCGGCTGGACTCGTCCTTCAGGCTGATATTCGCCACACCGAGTTCTCTGGCCAGGCCCGGCAAAGCCCACACCGGCGAAGGGCCGCTGAACTGAGAGCGCCAACCGCTGAGCCAGCGCCGGCTCTCTTGGGCTGTATCGATGTTCAGCAATTGGTGCAGAGGCGCGGGGTAAGCAGAACGCACAAGGTGCGGGTTGGTCAGCAGCATTCAGCGCTCCGGTGGGTTCGGTATCGTCAATTTTCGCATTTAGGAAAAGCGCCACACTACACTGCCGCCATGCAGAGTTTTGACGTGGTAATCATCGGCGCTGGTGCGGCGGGGCTATTTTGCGCCGGCGTGGCCGGCCAGTTGGGCCTGAGGGTGCTGATCATCGACCACAGTGAGAAGGTGGCCGAAAAAATCCGTATCTCCGGCGGAGGGCGCTGCAACTTCACTAACCGCGACACCAGCGCCAGCAACTTTCTGGGCGATAACCCCAATTTTTGCCGCTCGGCCCTGGCGCGCTACACGCCTCAGGACTTCATCACCCTGCTGCAAAAACACGGCGTGGCCTGGCATGA
>CAMCZF010000160.1 GCA_945885775.1 Rhodoferax sp. OV413
TGCTTGGTGCGGGTGTCGACCGGTACACGGGCGCTGATGAAGTCGTCACCGACCTCCAGGAACTCGATGCCCAGGTGGGCCACGGCCGTGTCGTGGTGAATAGCGGTCAGCTCCGCCACGGAGACTGGTTTTTTCCAGATGCGCATCAATAGTCCGAAAAGTCAAATTGGCCTTCACTATAAGGGCAGGTCAACCCACACGCCGGACTCAGGGTTCGCACGAGTTGAAGAGCAGCTGCGCTTCATGCCATCATGGCGCCCATGCAAGCCCCTTTCATTCCACAGATCACTTTGTATCGGCAATGGCTGGCGCGTGAGCGCGGCCTGTCTTTTGACAACTACGACGCGCTGTGGCGCTGGTCCACCACCGACCTGGATGCCTTTTGGCAAAGCGCCTGGGACTACTTTGACTTGCAGTCACCTACCCCTCACACGCGAGTGTGTGACGGTGTGGCCATGCCCCACACCCGCTGGTTTACCGGCGCCCAGGTGAACTATGCGCGCCAGGTCATGCGCCATGTGGCGCCGGCTGCTAAGGCCGGGCTGCCGGCCATCGTCAGCCACAACGAGGACAGCCTGGGCCAGCGCGGTGCCAGCGAGCTGTCGTGGCCGCAATTGCAGCAGCAGGTGGCCGCGCTGGCCCTGCACCTGCGTGCCCAAGGCGTGCAGCCCGGCGACCGGGTGGCCGCCTACCTGCCCAACATCCCCGAGGCCATGGTGGCCTTTTTGGCGACCGTCAGCATCGGCGGCGTCTGGAGCATCTGCGCGCCCGACATGGGCACCCAGGCCGTGCTGGACCGCTTCAAGCAAATTGAGCCACGGGTGCTGATCGCCTGCGACGGCGTGCGCTACGGCGGCCGTGCGCTCGACCGCAGTGCCGTGGTGGCCGAGCTGCTGGCGGCCTTGCCGACGGTACAGCATGTCTTGGTACACCGGTCTGGTCTGGAGACAACTACCAAAACAATAGCAAACTATCTAGACCTGACAAGGGTTACAGCCCGAAATGATGCTGAAGTTGCACAGTTTGAGCCGCTCTGGTTGCCATTTGACCACCCGCTGTGGATTGTTTATTCCAGCGGCACCACCGGCCTGCCCAAGCCCATCGTGCACGGCCATGGCGGCACCGTCATCGTGGCGCTGGCGCTCAAGGTGCTGCACAACGACATTGGCAGCAGCTACGCCGCCAACTCGCGGGGCGAGCGCTACCACTGGTACAGCTCCACCGGCTGGGTGATGTGGAATGCGCAGATGAGCGGCCTGCTCAATGGCACCACCTGCTGCATCTACGACGGCAATCCGGCCGGCCGCACGGTTGACGATGCCGGCAACAAGGTGGCCCCCGACTGGGGCACGCTGTGGCGTTTTGGTGCCGATGTGGGTGCTACCTTTTTCGGCGCCGGCGCGGCCTTTTTTGCCAATTGCCAAAAAGCCGGGCTGGACCTGAGCACCTGTGGCGAACTGCGCCAGGTGCGCGCCCTGGGCACCACCGGCTCGCCTTTGAGCACGGATGCCCAAAACTGGGGCACCCGCCAGTTTAGAGACCTTCACGCCCCGCCTATTTCCCCGTTATCCCCGCCCCCTAACTCGTCATTCCCGCGAAAGCGGGAATCCACGCCCCCCTGGATTCCCGCCTCCGCGGGAATGACGGAAGAAGGCAGCGCCGCACACAAAGTGGCCAGCGTGGGGGAGCAATTTTCCGCCGGGCCGCCCCAAGGGAAATTAGCCCCCCCGGGGGGCAGCGACCGACACGACGTGCGGGAGCGTGGGGGCGACATCTGGTGGTGCAACATCTCCGGTGGCACCGACTTTGCCGGGGCATTTATCGGCGGTAACCGTGAGCTGCCGCAGGTGCCGGGCGAGATGCAATGCCGGCTGCTGGGCTGCGCGGTGGAGGCCTGGAACGAGCAGGGCGAGCCGGTCATCGGCGAGGTGGGCGAGCTGGTGTGCAGCCAGCCCATCCCCAGCATGCCGCTGTATTTTTGGGGCGACACCGGCCACCAGCGCTACCTGTCGAGCTACTTTGACATGTACCCTGGTGTCTGGCGCCATGGCGACTGGCTCAAGGTCGGCCCCAACGGCGGCTGCGTCATTTATGGTCGGTCTGACGCCACCATCAACCGGCACGGCCTGCGCATGGGCACCAGCGAGCTGTACAGCGCGGTCGAGGCGCTGCCCGAGGTGCTGGACTCGATGGTGGTTGACCTGGAATACCTGGGCCGCGAGAGCTACATGCCGCTATTTGTCGTGCTGCGTGACGGCCTGACGCTGGAAGCCGCCCTGCACAAGCGTCTGGTGGACGCCATCAAGACCGCGCTGTCACCGCGTTTTGTGCCCAACGAGATTTTTCAGGTGACCGAGATCCCGCGCACCTTGTCGGGCAAAAAGCAGGAGCTGCCGATCAAAAAATTGCTGCTCGGTCAGCCACTGGAAAAAGTAGTGAACCGCGAAGCCATGGCTAACCCCGCCTGCCTGGACTGGTATGTGGCCTTGGCCGCGCGCCGGGCCGGTAGCCCGGACAAACCCTGACAAACCCTGACAAAAATCATGGCATGAAATTGGCTTGCATGGCTAGAATAAGTTGACCATTCGGTTAACTTCCCCGGAGCTTTGCCGCATTTTGGTGCGGCGCCCTTGATGCTTGCATACCCATGAACCCTTCTGTTGCGCCGCCTGCCTCTTTTGCCGCTACGCCCAGCCGCGACCGCCTGGCCGTGCAGGTGCGCCAGGCCAGCGTGGTGTACCAGACCGCCGACACACCAGTGCATGCGCTCAGCGACATTGACCTCGACATCGGTGAAGGTGAGTTTGTCGCCCTGATCGGGCCGTCAGGCTGTGGCAAGACCACCCTGATGCGGGTGATCGCAGACCTGGAGCGCACCAGCGCTGGGGAGGTGCTGGTGAACGGGGTCAGCCCGCACCAGGCACGGCTGGACCGGGCCTATGGTTATGTGTTCCAGGCCCCGGCCTTATTTCCATGGCGCACAGTGCTGGCCAATGTGACCCTGCCGCTGCAGATTCAGGGTAGAGCGCGTGACGAGTGCCGCCGCATCGCGCTGGAGCAACTGGCCCGCGTTGGCCTCACCGGCTTTGAGGGCAAGTACCCCTGGCAACTGTCGGGCGGTATGCAGCAGCGGGTGTCGATTGCCCGCGCCCTGTCGTTCGAGCCGCGCATTCTGATGATGGACGAGCCCTTTGGTGCGCTCGACGAGATCACCCGCGACCGACTGAATGAGCAGCTGCAGCAGTTGTGGCAGCGCGAACGTCGCACCGTGGTGTTTGTCACCCACTCCATTGCGGAGGCGGTGTATTTGTCGACCCGCATCGTGGTGATGTCGCCCCGCCCAGGGCGCATCGTGCAGGTGATTGATTCCACCCTGCCTGATGAGCGCCACCTGGGGCTGCGCGACAGCCCCGAGTTCATTGCCCTGGCGCACGCGGTTCGGCTGGCGCTGGCCGACGGCCACCATGGCTGACACCCTGCCACTGCCACCGGGGGAGCGGCTTCGGCTACACGGCCTGCCCGTGGCGTCTGTGGTTTTGCTGGTTCTGCTGCTCTGGTATGGCGGCGCCTGGCTGCTCAACGCGCCGGGTGCGATTGAGCGCGTGTTGCGCGACCAACCCTGGGGTTGGCAGGACCTGTTCACCGCCACCATGGCCATGGAGCGCCCGGTGTTGCCCGCCCCGCACCAAGTGGCGGCAGATTTTTGGTCTAGCCTGGTGGACTGGCCGCTTGATTCGCCACGCAACCTGCTGTTTCATGTGGCCGTCACGGCTGAGTCCACCTTGTGGGGCTTTGTGCTAGGCAGTCTGCTGGGCCTGCTGCTGGCGGTCTGCATCGTGCATTCACGCACCTTGGACCGTGCGCTGTTGCCGTGGATCGTGGCCTCGCAAAGTGTGCCGGTGCTGGCGATTGCGCCGATTGTGTTGGTCATTTTGGGCAGCCTGGGCTTTGCCGGCGTGGCGCCCAAGGCGGTGATCGCGATGTACCTGTGTTTTTTCCCGGTCACAGTGGCCATGGTGCAGGGCCTGCGATCTCCGTTGCGCATCGAGACTGAAATGCTGCACACCTATGCCGCAAGTGGCTGGCAGGCCCTGTGGTTGTTGCGCTTGCCGGCCTCGCTGCCGTTTCTGTTCCCGGCGTTGCGGGTGGGTATCGCTGCCGGCTTGGTGGGCGCCATGGTGGCCGAGTTGCCGACCGGCGCCCAGGCTGGCTTGGGCGCCCGGCTGTTGACCGGCTCTTATTACGGCAACACGGTGCAGATCTGGTCGGCGCTGGTGATGTCGGCCCTGCTGGGCCTGCTGTTGACCAGTCTGGTGGCGGGCTTGGAGCACCTGGCCTTGCGCCAGCGTAGACAAGCATGACAACCCAGGTCAAATCCGCTCTAGCCACGGTTGGCGCTGCTTTGCTTGGGGCACTGTTGCTGGTGCAGCAACCCGCGGCCCAGGGTGCCGCACCCCCAACGCCGCTGTTTTGGCTGGCCACGTCGGCGCAAGCGCTGCTGGCGGCGCAGTCAGTTCGCAGTTTGGCGGCATTTAACCGCCCACGCTGGATGGGCACGCTGACCGCAGCCCTGTTTGGCTTGTGGTTGCTGTACTTCTGGCAGTTGCTGGTGGTGACTTTTCAGGTGCCGCGCGTGTTGTTGCCGCCACCGGTCATGATCTTGCAGTCCATGCTGGAGCACTGGCCGACGCTGTGGCGCGATTTCACACAGACTGTGCTCAAAGCTGTTGTGCTGGGCTGGGTACTGGGCTCGGCCCTGGGTTTTGGCGTGGCGCTGGCCATAGACCGGCAGCCTTTTTTGCAGCGCGGTCTGCTGCCCTTGGCCTCGCTCACCAGCACCATCCCGCTGGTCGCGGTGGCGCCGATCGCGGTGATGTGGTTTGGCTTTGAGTGGCCGTCCAAGGCGGCGGTGGTGGTGCTGATGACATTTTTTCCGATGCTGGTGTCCACCCTGGCTGGCCTGCAGGCCTCGGGCAAGTTGGAGCGTGAGCTGATGCACAGCTATGCCGCAACCTACGGCGGCACCCTCTTGGCACTGCGCCTGCCGGTGGCCTTGCCCTTCATGTTTGGCGCACTCAAGATCAATGCCTCGTTGGCCCTGATTGGCGCCATCGTCGCCGAATTTTTTGGCTCGCCCACCTCTGGCCTGGGCTTTCGCATTTCCACCGAGGCGTCTCGCATGAACATGCCCCTGGTGTGGGGCGCGATTGTGGTGGCTGCCGTTACTGGCTCGCTGGCCTACACCCTACTGCTGCGGCTTGAGCGGCGGTTTGCGTTTTGGCACCCCTCGGTGCGCGAAGCGGTGGGCACCTGACATGATGCGCACCCCTGCCGCAGCCCAAGCTGTTTCCCTATCCCGTACGCGGCCTTAGCCGGCCAACTTTTTTTCCTCAACCCCAAGGAGCTTTTGATGACACGTTCTTCCAAATTCACCCGCAGCCTGTTGGCGGCGGTGCTCGTCGCCTGTGGCGCCACCGCCCAGGCGGCCGACAAGGTCACGGTGCAGCTCAAGTGGCTGCCGCAGGCCCAGTTTGCCGGCTACTACGTGGCCCAGAGCAAGGGCTACTACAAGGCCGAAGGCCTGGACGTGACTATCAAACCCGGCGGCCCCGACGTGGCGCCTGCTCAGGTGATTGCCGGTAACGGCGCCGATGTGGTGGTGGACTGGATGCCCTCAGCGCTCGCCTCCCGCGAGGCCGGCGTGCCGCTGGTCAACATCGCCCAGGTGTTCAACCAGTCGGGCCTCATGCTGACCTGCAAAAAAGCCAGCGGCGTGGCCAGCCCGAAAGACTTCAAGGGCAAAACCCTGGGCGTCTGGTACGGTGGCAATGAATACCCCTTCCTCAACTGGATGACCAAGCTCGGCTACAAAACCGACTCCGACATCAAGATCCTGAAGCAGGGCTTTAATGTCGACCCGCTGCTGCAAAACCAGGCGGCCTGCATCTCGACCATGATCTACAACGAGTACTGGCAGGTGGTGGATGCAGGTGTCAAAGAGAGCGACCTGATCACCTTCTTCTATGAAAAAGAAGGCGTGGCCACGCTGGAAGACGGTCTGTATGTGATGGAAGCCAAGCTCAAAGACCCGGCCTTTGTGGCGCGCATGGGCAAGTTTTTGAAGGCCACCCTCAAAGGCTGGAACGACGCCGTCAAAAACCCTGAAGAAGCCGCCAAACTGGTGGTGGCCGCTGACGCATCGGGCAGCGCCACGCTCAAGGTGCAAAAGCGCCAGATGGAAAACGTGGCCAAGCTGATCACCAACGCTGGCACGCCAAAGGTCGGCTACCTGGAGCCCGCCGCTTATGAGCGCACCGTCAAGGTGCTGCTGGCCGGCGGCAGCTCGCCGGTGATCAAGAAAGACCCTGGCAAGGCAGCCTACACCCACGCTGTGTGGGAAGCCGCCAGCAAGAAGTAAACACGCTGCCGCGCCCCTGGCGCGCCGGGGCCTTATCCTCAAGGGTAGGGCCCCTTTTTTATGGCTGACATGACGCACTCCCCCTCTTCTTCCTCGTTGGCGCCGGCCGACGACCTGGCCAAAGGCCAGATCCGGCAGAACAACGAAGCCCAGATCGTGGCTGCCGCCGAGCGGGTGTTTGCCGGTGCTGGGTTTGGCGGCGCCACCATGGCCGCCATTGCCGAGGCTGCTGGCCTGCCCAAGGCCAACCTGCACTATTACTTTGGCAGCAAACAGGTGCTGTACCGCACGGTGTTGGCGCGCATCCTGAGCGACTGGCTGCAGCCCGCTCTTGGCATCGTGCCCGAGGCTGACCCGCGCACGGCGATCGAGCGTTACATCCGCGACAAAATGTCGCTGTCGGCCCAGCGCCCCCATGCCTCCAAGGTCTTTGCCAACGAGCTGCTGCACGGCGCACCGGTGCTAAAGACCCTGCTGGCCACCGAGCTGCGCGACCTGGTGCAAGCCAAGGCCGCCGTGATTGAGGGCTGGATCGCTGCCGGGCGCATGGCCCCAGTCGACCCGGTGCATCTGTTTTTCACCATCTGGGCTGCCACCCAGACCTATGCCGACTTTGATGTGCAGGTCTGCGCCGTGCTTGGCCGCCCTGAGCTCAGCGCCGCCGACCAGGCCCGCGCCACCGAGCATGTGGTGACGCTGCTGCTGCGGGGCTGTGGCTTGTATTTGCGCTGACTGCCGTCCCGCACTGGCAAGAATCTTTGGAGTGACACGACGATGAGCACAACTGTTTCAAGTACACCGCAGCAGGCGCCGCGATCTCTGACCGAGTTCCTGGGACAGTTCCCGCGCGTGGAGACCTTTGCCGAGATTGACGAAATCCTGCGCTCTGCAGACTTCCACCAAGGCTCTCACCGAGAGAGCGGCCCGGTGTATGGCGGCTCCCTCGTGACCATCGACGGCCAGGAACATAGGCAGCGTCGACGCGCACTGATGACCCTGTTTTCACATGAGGCACTCAAGCGCAATGAACGCGATGCGCTGCTTCCCGCTATCGCGCATACGCTGGATGCACTGACGTGCGCGCGTGGCCAGGATGGCTTCGTGCGTGCAGACCTCGTACCATTGCTGCGTGGCTTTCTGATCGGCGTTTCTGCGGGTGTGACCGGCGTCGATGATGTGGATGACCCTGTACGAAGAACACGTTTACAGGCCCTGGTGGCCAAGCTTGAGGCGGCCTCGGGGGTGGAGTGGTCCACCCGACATCATGCCGAGGTCCTTGAAGAGGGCATCCTAGCGCGCCGCGAATTGATCCGAGACTTTCTCCAACCTGCGCTTGAGCGGCGGCTGGCGCGGGCCTCGCGATGCAAGGCGGGAGAGCTGCAAAAGTCGGATCTGCCGATGGATTTGTTGAGCGTGCTGGCACAACTTGGTGAGGACGGCCATGGCGGCGAAGACGCCTATGTCTGGCGCGAGTGCGCCCTGTTTCTGGTGGCGGGGACGCAGACCACCGCCCATGCGCTGCC
>CAMCZF010000161.1 GCA_945885775.1 Rhodoferax sp. OV413
CATGGCTGCTGCTGCGGAAAAGGAAGCCCTGATGAATAACTGGGCTGTCACTATCGCCATCGTAGACGACGGGGGCCACTTGCTGTGGCTGCAGCGCCTTGACGGCGCCGCAGCCATTTCTGCGCACATCGCGCCCGCAAAGGCCCACACGGCCGCCCTGGGGCGGCGTGAATCACGAATCTATGAGGAAATGGTCAATGGCGGGCGCCCTTCATTCCTGAGCGCACCCGAGATCAAAGGCCTGTTGGAGGGTGGGGTGCCCATCATGAAAGACGGGCAATGCCTGGGTGCGGTTGGCGTCAGTGGGGTGAAGTCGAGCGAAGACGCCCAGATCGCGCGGGCGGCCATTGCCTTTCTCGGGCTCTGAGCTTGGATGGCTGGATGTTGCCTTGTCGGCTCGAGGCTACATTCATTTGAGCTCAAAGGATATCGGTAAGGCAATCCACATCGCTTCTGGTTGTCCGTCCTTTTTGCCGGGCCGGTAGCGTATCCGTTGGGCAATCCGGATGGCCGCCTGATCGAACCGCTCAAAGCCACTGGACTGCTTGACTTCAACCTTATGCGCCGCGCCGTCCACCCCAATGAGGACGTGGAGCAGCACTCGCCCGGTTTCACCTCGTTTTTGGCTGACCCTTGAGTAAGCATCTTTTATAGCCCGTTGCAAGGAATCGGCATCCGCGCTGGGCAATTCCACATGCGGCATGGCGGATGGCGGTGGCGGTGGCGGTGGCGGTGCCGGTGCCGGTGCTCGTGCGATGACTGCTGCTGTGACTGGTGAAGCGGCTGGTGAGGTGACTGGTGCAGTGACAGTTGCTATGACTGGTGGGGTGACTGGTGCAGTGAGAGTTGCGATGACCGGTGAGGTGACTGGTGCAGTGACGGATAGGACAACTGGCGCTGCGACTGGGGCTGCGGCGACCAATGCCATGCCGGGTGGCGCGATGCTCGTGGTCTTGACGGTTGCGGACACCACCGACGCTGCTGCTGGGCTCAATGGCCTGACAGGCGCAACTGGCGCAGCTGGAATGGTCTGAATGACCAGGGGGACCGTGACCGCAGGCGTGGCCGGTGCGACTGTTGTCGGCGCTGCCGCTGGTGTCGGTGTCGGTGTCGGTGCAGGTGCAGGTGCAGGTGCAGGTGCTGGTGCTGGTGCTGGTGCTGGTGCTGGTGCAGGTGCCGTCGCTGGTGCCGTCGCTGGTGTTGGTGTTGGTGCTGGCAGCGTTGCCATTGGGGGTGATGGTGCAGGCTCGGCGGTGGTCAGCGGGGCAAGCTTCGGCGTACTGCTTTCGGCCGCCAGGTCCTGGGGAGCTTTGGCCTTTGGTTCGAGTGCTGCACGCTGTGCTGGTGGTTTCAGCTTTACAGGTACTGGTATTTGGCGCGGCTCGGGCGGCTGACTCAGCAGCTGCAAGGCCACTATTCGCTCTGGGGATTTTGTCGGCGCATCGATATGAAAAGCCGAAAGTACGATCGCATGGCAGGCCAGCACGCCGCTCACCAGCAGCGCGGGACGTCCGAGGCGACGCGCCTTGTCCAAGCTTGTCAAGCCGTGGGGGAAGGCTCAGTCACCCGAGGGTCGCCGGGTAGCATTAAGACAAATACCGCGGTACAGCAGGCGATGGCCGCCATGGCCAACAGCAGGCTGGAAAACCCCGCTGCTTTGACCATCGGGCCCAATGCGTAGACCGCCAGTGAACTGATGCCAAAGGACACTGCCAGCCGCATCCCGCTCACTCGCGATCGGATGGCGTCATCGACATAGCGCACGATCATCGCATCGGTGAACGGGATTGCGCCAAAGATAGCCACCATGAAGCCGATTTGTAGCCCAAAGAGCAGCCAACCCTGGGCATGGGCTGCCAAAAGGAACATGGGAATTTGCAGCAAGACCACGCCCAAATACAGGCGCTTGAGGGCAAAGCGGTCAATCAGTTTGCCGACCACCAGTTGGGCCAGAGAAGCCACCGCATAGACGCAGGCCAGCAGCATGCCCAATTGCGCCGGGTCCTCCACCAAACCCTCAAAACGTTCACGCAGCAATTGGCCATTGCCATTGGTGGTGAAGTTGAACAACAGGCTGCTGGACACCGCAGCAAAAGTCATCACCACAACCAGGCGCGCCAAAAGGCGGGGCGGCAAGGCAACGCGTGCTTTGCTGGTTCGTTTGGCGGGGGATTCGGTCTCGCGTGAGCTGCAGCGCAGAAATAGCAAACCGCAGGCCAGGGACAGGATGGCCGGCGCCACAAAGGCCATGCGCCAACCAACGTACTTGACCATGAAGCCGGTCAGGATGGCCGCTACGGCAATACCGAGGTTGCCGACCAGACCATTCAGACCGATCGTCGCGCCAGGGCGTCGTGCGTGCTGAAGCAGCATCGGTATACCCACTGGGTGGTAAATGGAGGATGCCGCGCCCAGCAAGGTGAGCGCAACGGCCATCTGCCAGGCGTTTTGTGCGGCGGCACACAGCAGGGCCGTAGCGCTGATCCCGAAAAAAAACACCACCATCATGTTGCGCCGACCCCAAAGGTCACCCAAGCGGCCCGCCGGTACGGAGCCCAGGCCAAACAGCAGGAAGGCACCAGCACTGTAGGGCATCAGGTCTTCCCATCGGGAAAAGCCAAATTCCGGCGCGATGCTGGTCACTGCGGTGGCAAAAATCAGCAGAACCATGTGGTCCAGGGCATGGCCCAGGTTGAGCAAACGGCTGGCGGTGGGTGTGAGTGTCATGTGAGTGAGGCCAGTAAGGCGTCCATCAGTAATTGAGCCGTTCCGGCCGGATTTCCTGCAGGATGGTGGTGGCAATCTCTTCGATCGACTTGGTGGTGGAGGACAACCATCGGATGCCGCTGCGACGCATCATGGCCTCAGCCTCGTTGACTTCCATACGGCAATTGTCCAAGGCGGCGTATCGCGAGTTGGGGCGGCGCTCGTTGCGAATTTCGCTCAGGCGCTCGGGTTGAATAGTCAATCCGAACAGCTTGGGCAGATGGGGCTGTAGTGCCTTGGGCAGGTGGCGGCGTTCAAAGTCTTCCGGGATCAGTGGGTAATTAGAGGCCTTGAGCCCATACTGCATGGCCAGGTACAGCGAGGTCGGTGTTTTGCCGCTTCGGCTGACACCCACCAGGATCACGTCAGACTGCTCCAGATCGCGGTTGGACTGACCGTCGTCGTGGGCCAGCGAAAAATTGATCGCTTCGATGCGTGACTGGTATTCTTTACTCTTGCTGGCATCACTGAAGCGGCCAATGCGGTGATTGGATTTGACCTGCAGTTCGGTTTCCAGGGGATGAACGAAGGTGCCAAACATGTCCAGCAGCATGCCCTGGCAGCCTGCGCGGATCACATCAAGTACCTCCATGTTGACCAGAGTTGTAAAAACTACCGGCTTTTTGCCGTTAACCACGCCCGCATGGTTGATCTGCCGAACGGCCTGATGGGCCTTGTCGACTGAGTCAACGAAGGGCAGTCGGACATGGCGGAATTGAGTTTCAAACTGGGCCAGAATGGCGTGGCCAAAGGTCTCGGCCGTAATGCCGGTGCCGTCAGAAATGAAAAATACCGTTCGGTTGGACATGATGAAAGGTGGCTGGGTGGGCCTCCATGGTACTGCCGGGAAGGTCGCAATTGTCCTCTGCTTCGACGCCTACAATGATTCCAATCTGACACGAATTCAACATGCGCCGCCCTGACCGCCCCCAAAACGCTGCTCGTCAGGCTGCTGGCATGCCCATTGCAAGTGCCCCAGAAGCGCTGCATTCCCATGGCACACCGCTTTTAACTTCTGGAGTTTTTCAATGTCTGCACTTTTCAGCCCGACCGCCCTGGTCGTTCCATTTGAGAATCTGAGAATGACCGATGTCGAGGCGGTCGGCGGTAAAAACGCCAGCCTCGGCGAGATGATTTCGCAACTGCCGGCCGGTGTTAAGGTGCCGACTGGCTTTGCCACCACGGCTCACGCCTTTCGCCAGTTTCTGGCTTTCGCTGACCTGGACGGTCGCATCAACCTCTTATTGGCCGGTCTCGACACCGATGATGTCAGGGCACTGGCGCAGGTGGGTGGCCAAATTCGGGCGATGGTCGAAGCCCAGCCGTTCCCATCCGAGCTTGAATCTGCGATCCGCGCGGCCTTTCTGGCGCTGAGTGGGTCAAACGCCGAAGCCTCATTTGCGGTGCGCTCTTCGGCCACGGCTGAAGACCTGCCCGACGCCTCGTTTGCCGGTCAGCAAGAAACGTTTTTGAACGTGACCGGGATCGACGACATCTTGCACAAAATTCGCGAAGTGTTTGCCTCGCTCTATAACGACCGGGCCATCAGCTACCGTGTGCACAAAGGTTTTGCGCACCAGCACGTGGCCTTGAGCGCCGGCATTCAGCGCATGGTGCGCTCTGATCTGGGGGCTGCCGGGGTGATGTTCACCATTGACACGGAGTCCGGCTTCGATGAGGTGGTCTTTATCACCTCCAGCTATGGTCTGGGCGAGACCGTGGTGCAGGGCGCGGTCAACCCCGACGAGTTTTATGTCCACAAACCCATGTTGCGGGCTGGTAAGCGCTCCGTTATCCGTCGCAGCCTGGGCTCCAAGCTGATCCAGATGCAGTTCGCATCACCGGCCGAGCAGGCGCAAAGCGGCAAACTGGTGAAAACCGTCGACGTACCGACCGAAATGCGCAACCGCTACTCGCTCAGCGACGCCGACGTGGAAGCGCTGGCGGCGCAGGCGCTGGTGATTGAGCAGCACTACGGCCGCCCGATGGACATCGAGTGGGGCAAAGACGGCATTGATGGCGAACTTTATATCCTGCAGGCCCGCCCCGAAACAGTCAAGAGCCAGGCGGCCGGCAAGGCCGAGTACCGCTACAAGCTCAAGGGCAAGAGCGCGGTCATTGTGGAGGGCCGGGCGATCGGTCAGAAGATCGGCACTGGTCCGGTGAGGGTCATCCACAACATTGCCGACATGGACCAGGTGCAGGCGGGCGATGTGTTGGTGACCGACATGACCG
This sequence comes from Rhodoferax sp. OV413, assembly GCA_945885775.1. Taxonomy (GTDB): domain Bacteria; phylum Pseudomonadota; class Gammaproteobacteria; order Burkholderiales; family Burkholderiaceae_C; genus Rhodoferax. Next base: position 5,002 of record CAMCZF010000161.1, read on the forward strand.
ACCCCAATTGGGAGCCGGTCATGAAGCGCGCCGCAGCGATCGTCACCAACCGAGGTGGGCGAACCTGCCATGCCGCCATCATTGCTCGCGAGCTGGGTATTCCGGCGGTGGTCGGCTGTGGCCATGCCAGCGAGGTGCTCAAGACCGGCATGCTGGTCACGGTGAGTTGCGCCGAGGGCGACACCGGTTTCATTTACGACGGCTTGCTCGAAACCGAGGTGTCGGAGGTGCAGCGCGGCGAGATGCCCGACGTCAGCGTCAAGATCATGATGAATGTTGGCAACCCCCAGCTGGCTTTCGAGTTTTGCCAGCTGCCCAACGCCGGTGTTGGTCTGGCGCGGCTGGAGTTCATCATCAACAACAACATCGGCGTGCATCCCAAGGCCATTCTGGACTATCCGAACATCGATGCCGACCTGAAAAAAGCAGTCGAATCGGTGGCGCGGGGCCACGCCTCACCGCGCGCCTTCTATGTGGATCGGGTGGCAGAGGGCGTGGCAACGATTGCCGCCGCCTTCTGGCCCAAGCCGGTCATCGTCCGGTTGTCAGATTTCAAAAGCAACGAGTACCGCAAGCTGATTGGTGGCAGCCGCTATGAACCCGAGGAGGAAAACCCGATGCTGGGCTTTCGCGGTGCGGCGCGCTACCTCAGCGAAGCGTTTGGTGAAGCCTTTGCGATGGAATGCGAAGCCCTCAAACGTGTGCGGCAGGACATGGGTTTGAGCAATGTTCAGGTGATGGTGCCGTTTGTGCGTACTTTGGCGCAGGCGCGCAAGGTGACCGGTCTGTTGGCTGCGCATGGTCTGCAACGCGGCGAAAACGGTCTGCAGCTCATCATGATGTGCGAGATTCCCAGCAATGCCATTCTGGCTCGCGAGTTCCTTGAGTTCTTCGACGGTTTTTCTATCGGTTCGAACGACCTCACCCAGCTCACGCTTGGTCTGGACCGGGATTCTGGCCTGGCGCTCTTGGCGGCCGATTTCGACGAACGCGACCCGGCGGTGACCGCGCTCATCACCATGGCCATCGACGCATGCAAGGCGCAGGGCAAGTACATCGGCATCTGTGGTCAGGGTCCCAGCGACCATCCAGACTTCGCGCAGTGGCTGAGTCAGGCTGGTATTTCCTCCATCTCGCTGAACCCGGATTCTGTGGTCGCAACCTGGCAACAGCTCGCAGCCCCCTAGCAAACACCTATGTCATCGGGCCGCAGCCGGTGCCATGATGACGGCATGGCCCAAGCATCGCCGCAAACACTGGAGCGCCAACCCAGCCGCACAGGTTTAGGCTGGCATGTCTGGCTGTTGAGCATCTGGTTTGCCGCGTCGTTCGGCGTGGTGTTTTTTGCCCGAGATCTGCGCGCCAGCGTGGCGGGTTGGCCGGTCGGCTATTGGCTGGCGGCCCAGGGCAGTGTGTTCATTTTTATTGCTGTGGTGGCCGGTTTCGCCTGGGTTGCCAATAGACGAGATGTCGACCGGGCGTCGGTCGATGAGGCGTACCTCGCCTACAAGCGGCGTTTGCACCGTCGGTTTGCCGGCTACGTGGTGTGCCTGTTGCTGTTTGTGCTCGCCTTGGCGTTGGCTGAACGCTGGGGCCTGAAGAAAGGCTGGGTCGGCGCCATTTTCATGTTTGCCACCATCGCCCTGTATGCCGGTATCGGGATCTACAGCCGAACTTCTGACGCTGGCGAGTATTACGTGGCGGGCCGCACGATTCCGCCGGTGTACAACGGCATGGCCACGGCTGCGGATTGGATGAGTGCGGCGTCTTTCATCAGCATGGCTGGCGGCCTGTATTTGCAGGGCTTCTCTGGCAGCGAATCCCAGCCTGGCGGGCTGGTCTATGTGTTGGGCTGGACCGGCGGTTTTTGCCTGGTGGCCCTGCTGGTGGCCCCTTACCTGCGGCAACTTGGGCTGTACACCATCCCTGACTACTTCGGTCTGCGATTTGGTGGACGCTGGCCGCGCCTCATCGCGGCGCTGGCCGCAGTGCTTTGCTCGTTCACCTATGTGGTGGCTCAGATTTACGGGGTCGGGCTGATCACGTCCCGTCTGACGGGCGTGGCGTTCGAAATCGGCATACTGCTGGGTCTGGGGGGCGTGCTGGTGTGTTCATTTCTAGGCGGCATGCGGGCCGTGACCTGGACGCAGGTGACCCAGTATGTGGTGCTGATCCTGGCATTTTTGATTCCCGTATCCTGGCTGGCCTACAAGCAGTTGGGCAATCCCTTGGCGCCCTTTGTTTATGGGCAGCAGCTGCAAAAAATCGCGCTCCTTGAGCAGCAGCTGGCCAACTCACCGGCCGAGCTCGAGGTGACTGGCGAGTACGCCCGCAGAGCCAGCAATTACGCGTCCAAATTGCGCGATGTCGACGCTGCCCTGGATGCTGAACGCAGGGCGCTGCGTGAAAAAATTCGGCTGCTCCAGGAGCAAAAGGTGGATGAGACCGTGCTGGTGACTGCCCGGCGCGAACTGTCTGCGTTGCCGCGCGACGCCACGGCGGCGCGCGATCTCTGGACACGGGCCCTGAACGAGAATCTGGAGCGGGCCAAACCCTTGGCGGGCATGCCGCCCCATACCAAGCCCTTTGCCGGAGACCCGCAGGGCAGCCCAACGGAGCGCGAGGCCTATGACCTGTCGCGCCGCAACTTCCTGGCCCTGATGTTTTGCCTGATGGTCGGCACCGCTGGCCTGCCCCATTTGCTCACCCGTTTCTACACCACCCCTTCTGTGGCAGAGGCGCGTACATCGGTCGGCTGGTCACTGTTTTTTATTGCGATTTTGTACATTTCGGCACCGGCGCTGGCAGTGCTGGTCAAGTTCGAGATCATGAGCCAACTGGTCGGACAGCATTTCGATGACCTGCCGATCTGGATTGCGCAGTGGGCCAAAGTGGACCCGTCCCT
>CAMCZF010000162.1 GCA_945885775.1 Rhodoferax sp. OV413
TGCCGGGTCGCACTTTGCGCCGCATCGACGAGTACGCCCGTGCCCACGGGCAAACGCGCAGCGGTTTTTTGGCAGAGGCGGCTCGGCAAGCCATGCGCTGAGCCTGAGCACTGTTTTTTTATAAAAGGTCAATAGTCATGGAATGCACAGTCAACTGGACAGGCGGCCTGGGTACGCGCTCAGGCATGGGTTTTGTCGCCGAAACCGGCAGCGGCCACACCCTGATGATGGACGGCGCCCCCGACGCCGCCAAGCCCGAACTCGGTGGCCAGAACCTAGCGCCGCGCCCGCTTGAGCTTTTGCTGGCAGGTGCCGGCGGCTGCACCGCCTATGACGTGGTGCTGATCCTCAAGCGCGGCCGCCACGCTGTGGCCGGTTGCACCGTCAAGCTCAGTGCTGAGCGGGCTGAGGCCGACCCCAGGGTGTTCACCCGCATCAACATGCACTTCACCGTCACCGGCAAAGCCGTGCCGGCCGCTGCAGTAGAACGTGCCATTGCCATGAGCCACGACAAATACTGCTCAGCCAGCATCATGCTGGGCAAAACGGCGCAGATCAGCACCAGCTTTGAGGTGCTGGAGGTCTGAGCCACAGTGCGAAGCACGCCCCAACGGTCAAGTCATTGCCGGCACTTTTCGGCTGTGCACACCTGCGGGAGTAATTTGAGGTAAATTCCAGCCATGGCCAGCATAACTTTTGACTCGCTGAAACTGTCTGACAAGCTCAAGACTGCAGGCTTCACGCCCGAGCAAGCCGAGGCGGTGGTGCGCGTGATCGCCGAAGCACAAGACGACCTTGTCACGAAGAAAGATCTGGATGCTGCCCTCGCACCCATCAAGACCGACCTCGCCGTATTGAAATCTGAGGCCAGCCAAGCCAAATGGATGTTGGGCTTGGTCATCGGCGGCATCATTGCTGTCTTGGTAAAAATTTTGAGTCATTAACCTCGGGCAGCACTGGACATCGAATCGGCAACTCACGCGTTGTCTTGATTTCCGCGGTTTGTCTGGCGTCTGGACAGATCCAACCTCAAACCCGCTGCGCCACCGTTGTCATCACCTTGGCGGCAGCGCTCATCAGGGCTTTGACGGGGGCCGGCAACTCCTGCGCACCTGCGCGGCGGGCCTCCAGCGCATGGCGGGCCTCGTCATCTTTCATTTGCGCCACGATGGCGCGCGAGGCGTGGTCGCCCACGGGCAGGCGGCTCAGGTGGCTCTGCAGGTGCGCCTCCACCTGGGTTTCGGTCTCTACCACAAAGCCCAGGCTGACCCGGTCGCCCAGTCGGCCGGCCAGCAGACCCAGGCCAAAGGCGCCGGCGTACCACAGCGGGTTGAGCAGCGAGGGCCGCGCGCCCAGTTCGTCCAGGCGCTGGCTGGTCCAGGCCAAATGGTCAGTCTCTTCGGCGCTGGCTTGCATGAAATGGGCTCGCAGCGCTTCGTTTTTGGTGGCAAAAGCCTGCGCCGTGTACAGCGCCTGGGCGCACACCTCACCCACGTGGTTGACCCGCATCAGCGCGCCGGCTGCAGTTTTCTCGGCCGCTGACAGCTCGGTGCCCTGGTCTGGAAGCGTCGGGCAGGCCCGCGCTGCGCGGGGCTTGGCAAATAGGGTCCGCAGGGCGGCGTTGGCGGCGATGATCAGTGTGTCCATGGCAACAATTCTAGGGTGAGGTGCTCTTTCTAGGCCTGACTGGGGTCAAAGAAGCGTCCATGCCTTCTTGGTGCCAATCGGCCTGCAAAATAAGACTTTGTTGTCTGCTCGCAACAAAAACCATTGATTTCCGCCCGCATCAGCGGCTTTCCTTTGCCAAGCCTGCATGCGTCTGTTTGAATACACTTAACTTCCTCAAATGGGGGGTTGGCCGGGAAACCAAGTTGTGGGTTCCTGAGCCCTTAGTTCAACCTTGGAGAAATTTGAAATGAAAAAAACTCTCATCGCAATGGCAGTCATGTCTGTTGCAGGCGCTACTTTTGCTCAAGCCACCCTGTACGGCGTCATTGATGCCAGCTTGGGTTCCAGAAAAGTCGAAGTCACAGGTGCATTGCCAGGCGCTGCTGACGCTGGCATCAACATCAGCTCTAGTACAAACGCTGGTTCGCGCTGGGGTCTGAGAGGTTCGGAAGACCTGGGCGGCGGCTTGAAAGCCAATTTCGTACTGGAAAGCGGCTTCTCCGTTGACGATGGCAGGTCTGCACAAGGTGGCCGCCTGTTCGGTCGTAACGCCAAGGTCGGCGTGTCTGGCGGCTTCGGTAGCATTGACATGGGCCGTATCTTGGCCATTAAAGATAGCACCACTTGGGGTGCGACTGGTGGCTATGCCAACTATGCGGCTTGGTCCAACAACGTTGACAACGGTGGATTCGGTAACCCTAACGGCAATCTCGCTAACCCTGTGCGCCGCGATAGTGCCATCCACTACACCTCGCCCAACATGAGCGGTTTGTCGGCACAAGTCATGTTCCAGCCCCATGAAAACGGCGCTGCAGGTGTCGGTGCCACCAGCTACACAGGCCTTGGCTTGGGTTATGCCGCTGGCCCTATCAGCGCCAACCTGAGCTATGAAACCAGCAAAGCTACGCCAGGTGCAGGTGTTGCCAGTGCGGCGCCCGCAGGTACTGCTGCCGGCATGGCTGCAGCCGTGGACTTGACAGAGACGGCTTTGAGCGCCACCTATGACTTCAAAATTGCCAAAGTGGCTGCCTCCTACATCAAAGGCTCCAAAGGCGGCGTTGCTGGCGGTGATGACACTGGCTACGCCCTGGGCCTGACTGCACCTGTTGGTCCTGTGAATCTTGCTGCAGAATATGCTCGCGTTTCCACTACCCTGGCCAGCGGTCTTGATGGTGGCAAGGCTTCTGCCCTCAACGTGCGCGTTTCGTATCCTTTGAGCAAGCGCTCCGATGTGTACGGTTATTACATGTCTGGTGAGTCCAACGGCGCTTCTGCCGCTGACACACAAAAATTGACTCAATACCAGCTTGGTCTGCGTCACTCTTTCTGATTCCCGTGCTGGCTTGATGCCAGTATGAGAGTTTGAAACAACTGAAACCCCGCCCTGGCAACATGGCGGGGTTTCTTTTTTGAATCGAGGGAGCAACTCATTAAACGCTTGATCTTTCGTTGGGCGCTGGTCTGCAGTGCTGTTGGACTTGGGTTTGTACTGGCAGGTTGCGCGGCCTTGTCCCAGTTGAACCAGACTGTGGGGGCCGAATCTTTATTGCCCTGGCAGCATCAGCACTTCCCGGGCAAACAGGCCAGTGAGTACCAATCCGTTCGGCATGAAGGCCGCGCTGCGGTGCTGGCCCGCGCTGAATCAGCTGCCAGCATGTTGCGCCAGACGCTGACCGTGCCCTCCGCTGAGTTGAGGCAGCTTCAATTTTCTTGGCAAGTGCCAGCGCTGATCGCCCACGCCGACATGGCCCTGCGTCACGCCGACGACTCGCCGGTAAGGCTGGTGATGTTGTTTGACGGCGATCGCAACAAATTTTCCATGAAGAATGCCATGTTGTCAGAACTGGCTCAGACCATGACGGGCGAGCCCATGCCCTATGCCACATTGATGTATGTGTGGTGTAACACCCGCGCACCAGGCACTGTCATCATCAACCCGCGCACTGACCGCATCCGCAAGCTGGTGGTGGAGTCGGGGGCTGGTAGGCTGAACCAGTGGCTGGACTATCAGCGCGACATTGCGGCTGATTTTGAAAAAACCTTTGGCGAACCGCCCGGCGCGTTGCTCGGGGTAGGCCTGATGACCGATACCGACAACACCCGCTCGAACGCCCATGCCTGGTATGGCCCAGTGACCTTGACCAAGCGCTGAGCAGCGCGCTGTCACTGGCTGGCTGTTTTCTGGTAGGGCACCAGCAGTTGATTTTTGGACAGCATGGGGAAATGTTTGGCATTCAGGGTCAATAAAACACGCCTAGTCGTCAACGCTGTCGCCGCGATGAGCGCATCATTCAAGCCCGCGCCATGCGAGCGCCCCCAGTCGCGTCGCAACAGGCCGCCTTGAGTCGCGATGCGTGCGCTCAGGTCGACGTGAAAAAAGGTGTCCAGTAACAGCGCCAGCGCCTTGCGTTCAGCGCCCTCACGCACGCCAACATGCAATTCTGCGATGGACACCGCGCTGACGGCGCAGTCCGCGGGTAAGTGGGCAAACAAGACCCTGGCCGGCGCGTACCCGCGCAGGTAATCGATAAGAACGTCAGTGTCCAGCAAGCAGGGGTCTTGGGTGGACTGGATGGGGCTCAAGATGGCAGTCTTGCTCAGGAGGCAGGCGAGGCTGAGTCAGGGCTTAAAAATGACGTTCTTCGTTGCGCAGGTCTGGCAGACTGGGGCCCGAGCCTTCAGCCAGCCAGGCCCCAAAAGCCTGTTCGCGCAGCGCTTGTTTGTCCAGAGGTTCTTGCCGGGCCAGATAATCGTCAAGTGCCTCGCGCACCAAGGCGCTGTGTGTGGTGCCTCGCGCGCGCGCAAAGGCGGCGAGTTGGCCCAAGTGAATTTCAGACAGATAAATTTGCGAGCGTTGCATAATGGCGTGGCCAGACTGGTGTATGTTGCTGGTGTATGTGTGATTATCCTGGTTCGTTAGGTGCTGTCAAGTCTGTGTGAGCACCGCTGACGGGTCGCTACTCTCGGAGATTTTTGATGCAGATATCCCGACTCAAAGTACATGGCCGCGCGTTTGCCCACATTGCCGCCTTTCACCCCGAGATCACCGCGCTGCGGCGCGAGTTGCATGCGCACCCGGAGCTGGGGTTTGAAGAGCATTACACGGCGGCGCGCGTGCAGCAGGCGCTGCAACTGTGCGGCGTAGATGAAATTCACAGCGGCATCGGCCAGACCGGCGTGGTGGGCGTGATTCACGGCCGCAGCAACAACAGCGGCCGCATGATCGGACTGCGCGCTGACATGGACGCACTGCCTATGACTGAGCACAACGACTTTGCCTGGAAGTCAACTGCGTCAGGCCGCATGCACGGCTGCGGTCACGATGGGCACACCGCCATGCTGGTGGGCGCGGCACGCTACTTGGCAGAAACCCGCCAGTTTGACGGTACCGCCGTGCTGATTTTCCAGCCCGGTGAAGAGGGTTACGCCGGCGCACGCGCCATGATCCAGGATGGGCTGTTTGAGCGCTTTCCGGTGGATGCGGTGTACGGCATGCACAACTGGCCGGCGATGCGGCCCGGCACCGTGGGCATCAACCCCGGGCCGATGATGGCGGCGGCCGACCGCGTCACGATTGAGATCACCGGCCGGGGCGGCCACGGCGCCCATCCCTACACCACGGTGGACCCGGTGCTGGTGGCGGCGCACATCATCACGGCGGTGCAAAGCATTGTGTCGCGCAACGTCAAGGCGATGGACAACGCGGTGATCAGCCTGTGTTCCATGCGGGCCGGCGACCCTGCCGCTATGAGCGTGATCCCCGGCAGCGCCACGCTGGTCGGCACAGTGCGAAGCTTCAGCCCGGTGGTGCAGGCTCTGCTGGAAAAACGCCTGACCGAGTTGTGCCAGGCGGTGGCCATGGGTTTTGGCGCCACGGCGGTGGTGACCTACGAGCGCAGCTACCCGGCCACCATCAACAGCCCGGCCGAGGCGCATTTTGCCGGCGACGTGGCGCAGAGCCTGGTCGGGCGCGAGCATGTGGTGCGTGACCTGGAGCCCAGCATGGGCGCAGAAGATTTTTCCTTCATGCTGCAGGTGAAACCTGGCGCCTACATGCGGCTGGGGCAGGGCGAGGAGAACGGTGTGGGCAGCTGCTTTTTGCACAACAGCCGCTACGATTTCAATGACGAGGTGCTGCCCCTAGGCGCTGCGCTGCACGCCAGCCTGGTGGAGCAGGGCATGCCGCTGGCGGCTGTCCCTCAGGTGTAGCGTTTGCTACGCAGGTTGTTTTTCATCTCGCGCAACAGGGGCTGCAAGGTCTCGCCGCCAATGCGCAGGGCCACGCAGGTGGCCAAAATGTCGATGATCATCAGGTGCAAGAGGCGCGAGACCATGGGGCTGTAACGGTCGAAACCTTCCGGGTGGTCGGCTGCCAGGTGGATGTGGCCGGCGCTGGCCAGCGGTGAGCCGCTGGCGGTGATGACGATGGTGGTGGCGCCGTTTTTGCGCGCAATATCGCAGGCGTCCATCAGGTCACGGGTGCGGCCCGAGTTGGAGATCACCACCACGCAATCGCCCGCGCCCAGCACCGAGGCGCTCATCACCTGCATGTGGCCGTCGCTGTAGGCGATGGTGTGCACGCCGAGCCGGAAGAACTTGTGCTGCGCGTCTTGTGCCACCACGCCCGAATTGCCAACGCCGAAAAATTCAATGCGCTTGCGGTCGCGGTAGGCTGCCACCAGGGCGTTCACCGCCCGCTCAATCGCGGCGCTGCTGGCGTCGTTGCGGTACTTCAAAAAAGCGGCCACGGTGTTGTCAATGACCTTGACCATGATGTCGTTGGTCTTGTCGTCGGCGTCCACGCTGCGGTGGATGAAGGGTACGCCCTCACTAACGCTGCCGGCGAGCTTGAGCTTGAAGTCGGACAAGCCGTCATAGCCCACGCTTCGGCAAAAGCGCACCACGGTGGGCTTGCTCACATGGGCCCGGTCGGCCAACTCGCTGACCGGCAACTTGGCGAAGCTGCGCGGGTCTGTCAGCACCAACCGGCCTACCCGCTGCTCGGCCGGCGCCAGTGAGGGGAGGGAGGCTTTGATGCGATCAAGCATGGCACGCTCCGTTATTTCCGAGCCTTGTTCCGTCATTCCCGCTTCTTGTTCGGTCATTCCCGCGCAGGCGGGAATCCAGGACTGCATGGATTCCCGCCTGCGCGGGAATGACGAGCTTTAGCGCGGAGATGACGGGACTCTGTGTGGGAATGACGGGCAGCAGCGCCGGCATGAGGGGCCGCTGCACGGACATTGCGCTGCTTGGCAGGTTCATGCCTCTTCGGCCCAGCAAAAGCCGTCGCGGGCGATCATCGCGCTTGATGCGCTGGGGCCCCAGGTGCCAGCCGTGTAGGGGCGCGGGCCTTGTGGGTCTGCTGCCCAGTGGTTGAGGATGGGCTCGACCCAGCGCCAGGCTTCTTCTTGCTCGTCGCTGCGCACAAACAGGTTGAGCCGGCCGTCAATCACGTCCAGCAGCAGGCGCTCATAGGCACCCACCCGCTCCGAGCCAAAGCGCTTGTCAAAATCCAGGTCCAACTGCACCGGCGCCAGGGTTTGCGCATGGCGCCGGTTCTCCTGGCCCTGTGCCAGCAGGTGCAACTCCAGCCCGTCACGCGGCTGCAGGTTGATCACAAGACGGTTCGCCATGCCAGGCTGTGAGTTGAAGATGGCATGCGGCGTGGGCCGGAAATTCACCACAATATGGGCGTCCCGCCCGGCCAGGCGCTTGCCAGTGCGAATATAAAAGGGCACACCAGCCCAGCGCCAGTTGGAGATTTCTGTGCGCAGCGCCACAAAGGTCTCGGTCGTGCTGTTGGGCGCCACGCCGAGCTCGTCGCGGTAGCCGGGCACCGGCGCACCGGCCACATTGCCCGCGCTGTACTGGCCGCGGATCACGTCTTGCGCGAGGGTGTGCGCGGTCCAGGGCTTGAGCGATCGCAGCACCTTGAGCTTTTCGTCGCGGATGGCGTCGGCGTGCGAGTTGATGGGCGGCTCCATGCCGATGGCGCACAGCAGTTGCAGGGCGTGGTTTTGAACCATGTCGCGCAGGGCGCCGGTGGTCTCGTAGAAGGCGCCGCGTTTTTCCACACCCAGCTCTTCGGCCATGGTGATCTGGATGTTGGCAATGTGCTCGCGCCGCCACAGCGGCTCGAACAGGGCATTACCAAAACGCAGAGCAAACAG
>CAMCZF010000163.1 GCA_945885775.1 Rhodoferax sp. OV413
CTGTTGCGAGGCTCACGCGCGATTAAGCGGCGAGTGCGAAACGTTCGTCGTTTGCAGTTAGTTTTTTTGAATCTGTTTTACGAGCGCATTCAGCTCGACATGCCCTGCTGCGCGTCCGTACCCACGTCGAAACCAGTGCAGCCCCAAGACTCTGATTTTAGGCCTTGCCGAGCAAGTGCAACAGGGCCACCGGAGAATTAATCAAGGCCTGGGCGCCCCAAGTGGACGGGTGATCAGCCTGGCCCAGGTAACCGTAGGCGGCAGCCACGGTGCACATGCCTGCCGCCAGTCCAGCCACAATATCGCGCTCGTCGTCCCCCACGTACAGGCACTGGGCGGGTGAGATGCCAAGTTGGCGCGCGGCCTCCAGCAGTGGCGCCGGATGCGGCTTGCTGTGCGGGGTTGTGTCTCCGCACACCAAGGCCCGCGCTGAATCGAACAATGGCATGGCACGCGTCAAGGGCACCGCAAAGCGAGACGACTTGTTGGTGACAACACCCCAAGGCAGATTGATAGCCACCAGCCTTGCGATCAGTTCACCGACCCCGTCAAAAGCGAAGGTGCGCTCAGTCATGCACTGCTCATAATTACTAAAAAACTCGTCGCGCAAGGCCGGAAAATCAGGGTGATCTGGCGTAATGCCAAAAGCCACGCCGATCATTCCACGGGCGCCGGTGCCTGACATGTGCCGGTAGTGTGACAGCGGCAGCGAAGGCAGGCCCCGGTCCACCCGCATCTTGTCAGCGGCTGCGCCCAAGTCTGGTGCACTGTCTATCAGGGTGCCGTCCAGATCAAAGAGTACCGCCTCAATATGTTCAAAGCCCATCGCAGCTTGCATCACGGCACCTGCTCCAACGGTTTGCGGGTGGCAAACAGGTAGTTGACGCTGGCGTCGTCATTGAGCCGGGTGCGTCGCGTCAGAGGGTTGTAGACCATGCCACGGGTGTGTTGCAGCTGCAGGCTGGCGGCACGGCAGTAAGTGGCCAGTTCGCTGGGCCGAATCAGCTTGGCATAGTCATGGGTGCCCCGAGGCAGTAGATTAAGAAGGTATTCCGCCCCGACAATGGCAAAAAGGAAGGACTTGGGGCTGCGGTTCAGGGTAGAGAAATACACCCAGCCACCCGGCTTGACCAGCGTGGCACAGGCGCGAACCACAGAGGCCGGGTCGGGCACGTGCTCCAGCATTTCCATGCAGGTCACCACGTCAAAGCTGCCTGCTTGTTCAGCCGCCAGGCCTTCGGCGCTGATCTCGCGGTAATTCACACCAGGGGTCTGTGCTTCAAGGGCGTGCAACTGCGCTACCCGCAGGGCCTTGGCGGCCAGGTCAATGCCAGTCACGGCGGCGCCGGCGCGGGCCATGGCGTCGGCCAGAATGCCACCACCACAACCAACATCGAGCACACTGGCGCCTGCCAACGGCGACAGCCCGTTGATCCAGTCAAGCCGTGCCGGGTTGATGTCATGCAGGGGCCGAAACTCACCATCTTTGTCCCACCAACGGTGGGCTAGATCTGAAAATTTGGCGAGTTCGGCTGGGTCGGCGTTGACAGTGGCGTTCATGGATTGATTATCGGTAGTTTGAAAACACCTTGTCCAAAACAGGGCGGCCCTTCGCGGCATGCAGGCCCAAAGCCACCATTAAAAAACCCCGCGATTGCGGGGTTTTTCTTGGCAGGCCGGAGCCTGCCTGAACGCTGTAAGGCGCTTATTTGTTGGTGCGCGTGCCAACCACTTCGATCTCAACGCGGCGGTTCTTGGCCTGACCTTCTTTGGTCTTGTTGTCAGCTACAGGCTGCTTCTCGCCTTTACCTTCGGTGTAGACACGGTTTTTCTCAATGCCTTTGGACACCAGGTAGGCCTTCACGGTCTCAGCACGTTTGACCGACAACTTTTGGTTGTAAGCATCAGCGCCAACAGAGTCAGTGTGACCCACAGCAATCACGACTTCCAGATTGATGCCCTTGACTTTACCGACCAGGTCATCCAGCTTGGCTTTGCCTTCTGGCTTGAGCACCGACTTGTCGAAATCAAAGAATGCATCCGCAGCGTAAGTTACCTTGGTGGCAACTGCGGGCTGGGGGGCTGCAGCTGCTGGGCGAGCTGGTGCAGCAGCAGAAGGCGCAGCGGCGGGTGCAGCAGCAGGTGCGGGAGCAGCAGCAGGTGCAGGAGCAGCAGGTGCAGGAGCAGCAGGTGCGGGAGCAGCAGCAGGTGCGGGAGCAGCAGCAGGTGCAGGTGCAGGAGCAGCGGCAGGTGCGGGTGCAGCAGCAGGTGCGGGTGCAGCAGCCGCGGCGCGTGCAGCAGGAGCTGCGGCAGCGGCAGGCGCTGCTGCAGGTGCAGGCACAGCTACGATTGCGCCGTCACAGCCGACAGCCGCCGTGGCGGGCGTCCATGACGAGTCGCGCCAGCATTGGCCCGGCGAGTTCTTCCAGACTTCGCCAGACGCATTGCGCCAGTTGTGAATGGTTTGTGCACCAGCGGCGCCAGCGACAAACGCAGCAGCCAACAAGGTTGCCAATTTGCTGAAATTCTTCATAGTTCTCCTTTGGGGGGACAAAAAGCCGCAGCGCTGCCGCGAACGATTACTGGACGGTCCGGGTGCCAATCACCCAAAACGCTTAGGGTATTGTGCCACAGACACTTTGCAGAGCAAGTCAGCAAATAGGCATCAGACCCCCGCCACGCCAGCAACGGCGATCTGGTGCATGCTTCGTGGCAAATAAACTACAGCCCCGACTTAGAATGCGAAGCGGAACTTGCCTAAAGTTGAAATAGCCGCGAGCGCCATATGACCCAATTCGCCAAAGAAACCCTGCCCATCAGCCTAGAAGAAGAGATGCGGCGTAGCTACCTCGATTACGCGATGAGCGTGATCGTGGGCCGTGCCCTACCCGACGCCCGGGACGGCTTGAAGCCGGTTCACCGCCGTGTTCTGTTTGCGATGCATGAGCTCAACAACGACTGGAACCGGCCCTACAAAAAGTCAGCCCGTATCGTGGGCGACGTGATCGGCAAATACCACCCGCATGGTGACCAATCGGTATATGACACTATTGTCCGCATGGCGCAAGACTTTTCCATGCGCCACATGCTGGTGGACGGGCAGGGCAACTTTGGCTCGGTCGACGGCGACAACGCCGCGGCCATGCGTTACACCGAGATCAGGCTGGCCAAAATTGCCCATGAGCTGTTGGCTGATCTGGACAAGGAAACCGTCGATTTCGGTCCTAATTACGATGGCTCAGAGAAAGAACCGCTCGTGCTGCCGACGCGGCTGCCCAATTTGCTGGTCAATGGCTCGGGCGGCATTGCCGTGGGCATGGCCACCAACATCCCGCCCCACAACCTGAATGAGGTGGTGGACGCGTGCCTGCACCTGCTGCGCAACCCGGAGGCGACGATCGACGAGCTGATGGAGATTGTGCCGGCGCCTGATTTCCCCACCGCCGGCATCATTTACGGCATCAATGGCGTCAAAGACGGCTACCGCACAGGACGCGGCAAGGTGGTGATGCGCGCCAAGTGCCATTTTGAGGACATCGATAAAGGCCAGCGTCAGGCCATCATCGTCGACGAGCTGCCCTACCAGGTCAACAAGAAGACCTTGCAGGAACGCATGGCCGAGCTGGTACACGAGAAAAAAATTGAGGGTATCAGCCACATTCAGGACGAATCTGACAAGTCGGGCATGCGGCTGGTGATCGAGCTCAAGCGCGGCGAGGTGCCCGAGGTGGTGCTGAACAACCTGTACAAGCAGACGCAGCTGCAGGACACCTTTGGTATGAACATGGTGGCGCTGATCAACGGTCAGCCCAAGCTGTGCAACCTGAAGGACCTGGTGGAGGTCTTTTTGCAGCACCGGCGAGAGGTGGTGACGCGGCGGACGGTGTTCAACCTGCGCAAGGCCCGCGAGCGTGGCCATGTACTTGAAGGCCTGGCGGTGGCGCTGGCCAATATTGACGAATTCATTGCCATCATCCGCAACGCCCCAACACCGCCGGTAGCCAAAGTGGAGCTGATGGCGCGGCCCTGGGACAGCCAGTTGGTGCGCGAGATGCTCACCCGCACCCGCGCCGACGGCGGCGTGATCAATGCCGACGACTACCGCCCAGACGGCTTGGAAAAGCTGTACGGCATGGGGAGCGACGGCCTGTACCGCCTGTCTGACACCCAAGCGCAGGAGATTTTGCAAATGCGTCTGCAGCGCCTGACCGGGCTGGAGCAAGACAAAATCGTCGCTGAATACAAAGAGGTGATGGGCGAGATCGAGGACCTGCTCGATATTCTGGCCAAGCCGGAGCGGGTGTCGACCATCATCAGCGATGAGTTGACTGTCATTCGGACCGAGTTCGGCCAAACAAAGATCGGCGCCCGCCGCAGTCTGGTGGAGCACAGCTCGTTCGACCTCAGCACCGAAGACCTGATTACCCCGACCGACATGGTGGTGACGCTGTCGCACAGCGGCTACATCAAGAGCCAGCCGCTGGGCGAGTACCGGGCGCAAAAACGCGGTGGGCGTGGCAAGCAGGCCACCGCGACCAAAGAGGACGATTGGGTGGACCAGCTCTTCACTGCAAACACGCACGACTACATCCTGTGCTTCAGCAACCGCGGCCGCATGTACTGGCTGAAAGTTTGGGAAGTGCCGCAGGGCTCGCGTGGCTCGCGTGGCCGCCCCATCGTGAACATGTTCCCGCTGACCGACGGTGAAAAAATCACGGTGGTGTTGCCCCTGACTGGCGAGAAGCGCACTTTTCCGGCAGATCAGTATGTGTTCATGGCAACCAGCATGGGCACGGTCAAAAAAACCACGCTGGATGAGTTCAGCAACCCGCGTAAGGCCGGCATCATTGCGGTGGACCTGGACGAGGGCGATTTCCTGATCGGCGCTGCCCTGACCGACGGCAAGCACGATGTGATGCTGTTCAGCGACGGCGGCAAGGCCGTCCGTTTTGATGAAAACGATGTCCGGCCGATGGGTCGGCAGGCGCGCGGCGTGCGCGGCATGATGCTGGAAGAGGGCCAAGGCGTCATTGCCATGCTGGTGGCGGAGGACGAACAACAAAGCGTGCTGACGGCCACCCAAAACGGCTACGGAAAACGCACCAGCATCACCGAATACACCCGGCACGGCCGTGGCACCAAAGGCATGATCGCCATCACACAATCGGAGCGCAATGGCCGGGTTGTGGCGGCCACGCTGGTGCATACCGACGACGAGATCATGCTCATCACCGACAAAGGTGTGCTGGTGCGAACCCGGGTGAGTGAAATTCGCGAGCTGGGCCGGGCCACACAGGGCGTCACCCTGATCGGGCTGGATGAGGGCTCCAAACTGAGCGGGCTGCAGCGCATTGTTGAGAATGACGCCAACCCGGTGGGCGATGATGCCGCGTCACCAGACGCCGAGAGCGACAAAGACAGCGACAGCGACGCCTGATTGCTACTAAATAAATAGCTGTAAATGCCCGCTGGACGTGGGCTAGAGGCACTTTTTATCCTGATTTTTGCATGACTCGTCCGTTCAATTTTTCCGCCGGACCGGCCACCATGCCGCCCGAGGTGCTGGCGCAGGCGGCCGCAGAGATGCTGGACTGGCATGGCAGCGGCATGGGCGTGATGGAGATGAGCCACCGGGGGCGGGACTTTGTCTCGATCTACGAGCAGGCTGAGGCCGACCTGCGCGAGCTGCTGGCGGTGCCAGCGCAGTTCAAGATCCTGTTCATGCAGGGCGGCGGCTTGGCTGAGAATGCCATCGTGCCGCTGAACCTGGCGGGACGACGCACCGGCGCGGGGTCAACCGGCCCAATTGATGTGGTGGTGACCGGCAGTTGGAGCCAAAAATCATTTAAAGAAGCCGCCCGCTACGGCCAAATCAACCTGGTCGCCAGCAATGAGGCCGACGGACACACCCGCCTGCCCGAGCCGGCAAGTTGGCGGCTCAGCCCAGACGCCGCTTACGTGCATGTTTGCAGCAATGAGACCGTCCACGGTGTCGAGTTCCATGAACTGCCTGACCTGCGGGCCCTGGGCTGCGACGCGCCGCTGGTGATTGATTTTTCATCGCATGCCGCCTCGCGCCCGGTGGACTGGTCACGGGTCGGTCTGGCCTTTGGCGGGGCGCAAAAAAACCTGGGGCCTGCCGGGCTGACGCTGGTGGTGGTGCGTGAAGACCTGCTTGGCCACGCCCTGCCCGCATGCCCCAGCGCCTTTGACTACAAAAATGTGGCCGAGGCCGGCTCGATGTTCAACACACCACCCACCTACGCCATTTACATGGCTGGGCTGGTGTTCCAGTGGCTCAAACGCCAGGGCGGCATTGCCGCCATCGAAGCCCTCAACCGGGCCAAGGCGGCGTTGTTGTACGAGGCCATTGACAGCTCCAGCCTGTATCTGAACCGAGTGGCTACGGACTGCCGTTCGCGCATGAACGTGCCGTTTTTTCTGCGTGATGAGCAACTCAACGGCAGTTTTCTTGCCGGCGCGCAGGGCCGCGGTCTGCTGCAGCTCAAGGGCCACAAGTCCGTGGGCGGCATGCGGGCCAGCCTGTACAACGCGATGCCGCTGGCGGGCGTGCAGGCTTTGGTGGACTACATGCGAGAATTTGAAAAAAACACACGCTGAGGCGACAAAGCACCCATGGCACACACACTGCCCCAATTGCGTACCCAGATCGACGCCCTGGACCGAGAACTGCTCGCGCTACTCAACCGGCGCGCCGGGCTGGCCCTGGAGGTTGGCGAGATCAAGCGTGCTGAAGGTTCGGCAGTGTTTCGCCCGGACCGTGAGGCCCAGGTGATTGCGGGTCTGCAGGGCGCTAACCCCGGCCCACTGAAGCCACCTCACATTGCAGTCATTTGGCGCGAGGTGATGTCGGCCTGTCGCTCGCTCGAGGCGGTGCAGCGGGTGGCCTATTTGGGCCCGGCAGGCACCTTCAGCGAGCAGGCAGCGCTGCAGTATTTTGGCTCTAGCCTCGAGCGTTTGCCCTGCGTCAGCATCGACGAGGTGTTTCGAGCCACGGCGGCGGGCAGCGCCGAATTCGGCGTGGTCCCGATCGAGAACTCCACAGAAGGCGTGATCTCGCGCTCGCTCGACCTGCTGCTCAATTCACCTTTGCAGATTGTGGGAGAGACCAGTTTCCTGATTCGCCACAACCTGATGCGCTTGGAGGCATCCAACGTCGGCATCGAGGCCGTGTTTGCCCACCCCCAGGCGCTGGCCCAGTGCCAGGACTGGCTCACCACCCACCTGCCGAATGTGGAACGGCGCGCTGCTTCCAGCAACGCCGAAGGGGCCCGTCTGGCGGCAGGTAATCCGGCCTGGGCCGCTATTGCCGGTGAGCGGGCGGCCAGCGAGTTTGGCCTGCACATCGTCTCCAAAGCGATCCAGGACGACGCTTTCAACCGCACGCGTTTCGCCGTGGTCTGCCTGCCGCAAACCCTGCCCAGCCAACCCGCCACCGGGCGCGACTGCGTGAGCTTGATCGTGTCGGTGCCGAACCAGCCGGGCGCGGTGCACGATCTGCTGGTCCCACTCAAAAAACATGGCGTGTCCATGACGCGCTTTGAGTCGCGCCCGGCGCGCTCCGGCCAGTGGGAGTACTTCTTCTATATTGACATCGCTGGCCATCCGAGCCAGCCGCCAGTAGCCGCTGCGCTGCAGGAACTGCAAGGCTTGAGCGCCTTTTACAAGCAGTTGGGCGCTTACCCTTCGGGCGACTGATGTTTCGGCAACTCGGACTCATAGGCTGCGGCCTGATGGGCGGCTCGTTCGCGCTGGCGCTCAAAAACGCTGGGCTGGTGCGGCATGTCGTCGGCTACAGCCCCTC
>CAMCZF010000164.1 GCA_945885775.1 Rhodoferax sp. OV413
CTACGTTTTTGAGTAGTAGCAACGCTGTGCTACTTAACGTGTAACTGTAAAGTCTTTTCTCAATAAAATCAACAGACTTTTTGAGTTTGTGAAATAAGTGTGTAAGTAGAAAACCTATATAAATCAACTATTTACATTCAAAAAGTCACTCCCACTCAATCGTCGCCGGCGGCTTACTGCTCACGTCGTAGGTCACGCGGTTGATGCCGCGCACCTCGTTGATGATGCGGCTGGACACTTTCTTCAGCAGGGCGTAGGGCAGCTCGGCCCAGTCGGCGGTCATGAAGTCGCTGGTTTGCACGGCGCGCAGGGCCACCACGTAGTCGTAGGTGCGGCCGTCGCCCATCACGCCTACGCTTTTCACCGGCAAAAACACGGTGAAGGCCTGGCTGGTGAGTTCGTACCAAGTCTTGCCGGTGGCCTCGTCACGAAAGTTATGCAGCTCCTGGATGAAGATGTCGTCGGCGCGGCGCAGCAGGTCGGCGAACTCTTTTTTGACCTCACCCAGGATGCGCACGCCCAGGCCTGGCCCAGGAAACGGGTGGCGGTACACCATGTTGCGGGGCAGACCCAGGGCCACGCCCAGCTCGCGCACTTCGTCCTTGAACAGCTCACGCAGCGGCTCCAGCAGCTTCAGGCCCAGTTGCTCGGGCAGGCCGCCCACGTTGTGGTGGCTCTTGATGGTCACGGCCTTTTTGTTGCCGGCGCCACCTGACTCGATCACGTCGGGGTAAATGGTGCCTTGCGCCAGCCACTTTGCTCCGTTTTTAGTAGCGTCCCCACGAGTGATATCAAGGGCTGCGGCCTTAAAACATGCCACAAACTCGCGGCCGATGATCTTGCGTTTGGCTTCTGGCTCGCTCACCCCGGCCAAGTGCCCCAGAAACTGCTCGGCCGCGTCTACCCGCACCACCTTGGCGTGCAGCTTGCCAACAAACATGGCCATCACCTGGTCGCCCTCGTTCAGGCGCAGCAGGCCGTGGTCGACAAACACGCAGGTGAGCTGGTCACCGATGGCGCGGTGGATCAAGGCAGCCGCCACTGATGAATCCACCCCGCCCGACAGGCCCAGGATGACTTCCTCGGTGCCAACCTGGGCGCGGATTTTTTCAACCGCTTCGGCGATGTAGTCGCCCATGATCCAGTCGGCCCGCGTGCCGCAGATGTCCAGCACAAAGCGCTCCAAAATCGCCGCGCCGAGTGGGGTGTGGGTCACCTCCGGGTGAAACTGCACGCCATAAAAGCGCCGATCTTCGTCGGCCATACCGGCAATCGGGCAGCTGGGTGTGCTGGCCATGAGCTTGAAGCCGTGCGGCAAGTCGGTGACCTTGTCGCCATGGCTCATCCAAACCCTGAGCATGCCGTGCCCTTCGCCCGTGGCGTAGTCCTGGATGCCGCGCAGCAGCTCGGTGTGGCCATGGGCGCGCACCTCCGCGTGGCCAAATTCACGCTGGTGGCCACTCTGTACCCGGCCGCCAAGCTGGTGCGCCATGGTCTGCATGCCGTAACAAATGCCCAGCACGGGCAAGCCCAGCTCAAACACCGCATTGGGCGCTTTGTCAGTGCTGTCTTCGTAAACGCTGGCGTGGCTGCCGGACAGGATGATGCCCTTGAGCGAGCCATCACGGGCGTAGGCGCGCACCCAGTCGTCGCTGACGTCGCACGGGTGCACCTCGCAAAACACATGGGCCTCGCGGATGCGGCGGGCGATCAATTGGGTGACTTGGGACCCGAAGTCCAGGATCAGAATTTTTTGATGCATGACGGGGGAATCAATCGGCGCGGTAGTTGGGCGCTTCTTTGGTGATCTGCACGTCGTGCACATGGCTTTCGCGGATGCCGGCGGTGGTGATCTCGACGAACTCGGCGGTGTTTTGCATGGCGTCAATGGTGGCGCAGCCGCAGTAGCCCATGCTTGCGCGCACGCCGCCGGCCATCTGGTAGACGATGGACACCATGGAGCCCTTGTAGGGCACCCGGCCTTCAATGCCTTCGGGCACCAGCTTGTCGGCGTTGGGGTTGCCGGTGCTGGACTCCTGAAAGTAGCGGTCCGCACTGCCCTGCTGCATGGCGCCGATGCTGCCCATGCCACGGTAGCTTTTGTAACTGCGGCCCTGAAACAAAATGACTTCGCCGGGCGCCTCTTCGGTACCGGCAAACATGCCGCCCATCATGACGCTGCTGGCGCCGGCGGCGATGGCTTTGGCAATGTCGCCGCTGTAGCGGATACCGCCGTCGGCGATCAGGGGCACGCCGCTACCCCGCAAGGCGTTTGCCACGCTGTCTATCGCCATAATTTGTGGAACACCCACGCCGGCCACGATGCGGGTGGTGCAGATGGAGCCCGGGCCAATGCCGACCTTGACTGCATCTGCACCCGCCTCCACCAGCGCCAGTGCTGCAGCGCCGGTGGCAATGTTTCCGCCCACCACGTCGATGTGCGGATAGTTTTGTTTGACCCAGCGCACCCGGTCGATCACGCCTTTGCTGTGGCCGTGCGCAGTGTCCACAACAATGGCGTCGACACCGGCGCGGACCAGAGCCTCGACCCGTTCCTCGGTGCCCTCGCCTACCCCAACCGCCGCACCCACGCGCAGCTTGCCTTGCGCGTCACGCGCGGCGTTGGGGAAGCTGGTCTGCTTGGTGATGACTTTGACGGTGATCAGGCCCTTGAGCTCAAAGGCGTCATTCACCACCAGCAGTCGCTCGATCTTGTACTGGTTGAGCAGCACCTTGGCCTGTGCCAGAGTGGTGCCGTCAGGTACGGTGACGAGTTTGTCACGCTGGGTCATGATTTCTTTGACAGGTAGGTCGTAACGGGTCTCAAAGCGCAGGTCGCGTCCGGTCACAATGCCGACCACTTTGCCCCCGTCGCACACCGGGAAGCCCGACACGCCGAGTTGCTCTGACAGCGCCATCACCTGTCGAACCGTGTGGCTGGGGGTGATCACCACCGGGTCGCGCAACACACCCGACTCGTAGCGCTTGACCTTGGCCACCTGCGCGGCCTGATCTTGCGGGGTGAGGTTTTTATGCACGATGCCGATGCCTCCCTCCTGGGCAATGGCAATCGCCAACCGGGCTTCGGTGACGGTGTCCATCGCAGCGGATACCAGTGGCAGGTTCAGCGCGATGTTGCGAGAAAAACGGGTGGAAAGCGAGGCGTCCTTGGGCAGGACTTGGGAGTAAGCTGGCACCAACAACACATCGTCGAAGGTGAGCGCTTTACCAATAAGGCGCATGTCTAAGCTCCAAATCGCCGATTGTACCTGCGCGATTTATCGGCTTGGCCCACCCGCTTGAGCGTGCCATTTCGTCACTTTCCTGGGCAAAAACGCTAAACTGACCGAATGAAATCGCCCTGGTCCCGGATACGGCAAACCGTCTGTCAGATCGCTGTATTTGCGCTTACTGCTGCCAGTCTGCCAGTGTTGGGCCAATGGCAATGGACTGACTCGGCAGGCAAGATGGTGTTCAGCGACCGTGCACCGCCGCCCGAGGTGCCCGACAAGGCCATTCGCAAGCGCCCGAGCGCGGCTGGCGCGGCAGACCCTGCCCCCGCAGCCTCTGGCCCCAGCATCATGCCGGCCGCAAGCGCCGCAAATGCCGCCAGCGCCGGCAGCCCGCCGGTCATCCGCCGCACCGATTCGGCACTGGCCGCCAAGGCCAAACAAGCGGAACAGGCAGAGGTGGCGCAGCGTGGGGCCCAGGAGGCCCGATTGCGCCAGGCCCGTGCCGACAACTGTGTGCGGGCCAAAAGCGCCCTCGCCCACCTGGCGTCGGGCCAGCGTGTTGCCCGTAGCAACGACAAGGGTGAGCGCGAGGTGCTGGACGATGCGGCCCGGGCCTTGGAGCAGCGGCGCTTGCAGGGCGTGGTGGATACCGAGTGCCAAGGCCCTTGAGCCGGGCCTTGGCGGCTTGGGCACTCGGTGACCTCAGTAGCCGGCTTTGGCGCCCGGTCGCTTTTTGGTAAACAGCCCGGCAGTACGGGCGCCCTGGCGTGCAAAGCGTTCACGCCGTGCGACCTTCGGGTCAACCTTGAGCGGGCGGTAGATCTCAATCCGGTCCTGATCGCGCAGCACGTGGGTCAAGGTGACTTTGCGTCCCCAAACGCCCACCGTCATTGTGGCCGGGTCAATCTCGGGCCTATGAACCAGCAAGCCACTGGTCTGCAGAGCCTGGATAACGGTGCAGTCAGGACTCACGCGCAGATGCAGTTCCAGCACCTCGCGGGCTTGCGCCGAATAGACCAGGCAGACCTGGATCAGACCATCACTCACCGTAGACCTGCCCGGCGCGTTTGACAAACGCATCCACCAGGCTGCCTGCAATTTTGTCAAACACCGGCCCGATCAGGCGCCCGAGTGTGGCGTTGTCAAAGCCGTAGTTCAGGGTCAGCTCCACCCGACAGGCGCGCTGAGAACCGTCGCCCAGGGGCACAAAATTCCAAGCGCCGTCGAGTCGGGAAAATGGCCCGTTGACCAGGCTGATGACCACTTGGCGGTCTGGCAGGTGTCGGTTGCGGGTGGTAAAAGACTGCCGCAAGCCACTGAAGGCAATGCCAACTTCTGCCGTCACCCCGTCCGCGTCAGTGCTGAGCACCCGGGCCCGGTCGCACCAGGGGAGAAACTTGGGGTAGTGCTCTATGCCGGTCACCAAGGCATACATTTCCTGCGGGCTGTACCAGAGTAAAACGGACTTCGCGACAGTTTTCATACTTATAGAATGGGGTCTCCCAGGGATTGTAGATAAAGCCTTGTACAGACCTTATACAACCCCATCCCCGTTCAATGGCCAAGAAACCCGATCCCGCTGCCCGCATCGCCGATAACAAAAAGGCGGCGTACAACTATTTTTTTGAAGAGCGTTTTGAAGCGGGCTTGGTGCTGGAGGGCTGGGAGGTCAAATCTTTGCGTGAGGGCAAGGTACAGCTCACCG
The DNA here is from genome assembly GCA_945885775.1 of Rhodoferax sp. OV413. GTDB lineage: Bacteria > Pseudomonadota > Gammaproteobacteria > Burkholderiales > Burkholderiaceae_C > Rhodoferax. The sequence continues at coordinate 4,939 of CAMCZF010000164.1, forward strand.
ACGGCTATGTGGTGATCCGCAACGGTGAGTTGTTCGTCATCGGCCTTCAGATCCAACCGCTCAACACTGCCTCCACCCACATCAGCCCGGACAAGGTCCGGACCAAAAAACTGCTGATGCACAAGGAAGAGATCAAGCGTTTGATCGGCAAGGTGGAGCAAAAAGGCTACACCCTGGTGCCCCTGAACCTGCATTGGAAAACCGGCAAAGTGAAGTGCGACATCGCGCTGGCCAAGGGCAAGGCCGAGCATGACAAACGCGACACCATCAAGGATCGCGAGGGCAAGCGCGAGGTGGAGCGGGCCATGAAGGGCCGCAACCGCTAGCCACCCGCCAGCAAGGCCGGTGTGTCAGACAAGGTCGCGCAGGGGATGCATCTGTGCCGGCCAGGGGCTGGCAAAAAACGGGGCCACCATCTCAGGTGTGACGTCTTCAATCCGGGTTGGTTGCCACTTCGGCCGATGGTCTTTGTCCACCGCCAGCGCTCGGATGCCCTCCACCGTCTCACTGCTGACGCCCGAGCGACCCAGGTGCTCGGTGAAAAAGCAATGCCTCACCAAGTCGCGCTCAAGCCGCAGATCATCCGCCAGGCTCAGGCCGCGGGCTCGCCGGATTTGCGCCAACACCACGTGGAGCATCAGCGGCGATCGCTGGCGCAGGGTGGCTGCGGTCTGGGTGGCCCAGTCGCCACCGTCACGCTCCAAGGCCTGCACAATCTCGGACACCGTCGCCCGGGAAAAAAATGAGTCAAATTGGCCCTCAGGCATTGTCGCAGCTGAATAGTTAGCTATTGAATATGAAGCAATCCAATTTGTAAGTGATTGGGAGTTTGTCCAATCCAGGCCAGGCAGGGCGGCCCAGGCTGCCGGCAGGGCATCCACGGGCAGACAGGCGTCGGCCAGACCGAGCCCGAGCGCTTGTGGGCCGTCGAGCACTTGACCGGTCAGGGCGAGCCACTCGCCGGCGGATCCTGGCAACCGGCTTAAAAAATAGCCGCCTCCCACATCGGGAAACAGCCCAATGCCCGTCTCGGGCATACCCAGCTTGCTGCGCTCTGTGACGATGCGGGTGCTGGCACCCTGGCTGATGCCCATGCCGCCGCCCATCACAATGCCATCCATGAAAGCAAGATAGGGTTTAGGGTAGCGGTGGATCAGGTGGTTGAGTGTGTATTCTTCAGTAAAGAAGTCTCCCAACCGGGGGCTGCCTGCCAGTGCGGCCTGGTGAAAAAAACGAATGTCGCCACCAGCGCAAAAGCTGCCAAAGGGGCCGTCCCGCCCCATGCCCCGTATGGCCACCGCGGCAACGGCTGGGTCGTCGCGCCAGCGTAAAAGGGCGCTGGTGAGCGCACGGACCATGGGGAGTGTCAGCGCGTTCAGGGCCTTGGGGCGGTTCAGGGTCAGCAAGCCGACCCGGCCTTCGACCGTTGCGATGATTTCAGGACAGTCCCACATGCCAAGCCTTCCGTTTTGCCAAAAGCCGGCATTGTGCCTTGGCTCTACCTGCAGGCCTGGCGCCAGATAATCAGTTTATGACCGACTTTCCTGCCGCTCAGCGCTTTGGATTCTTGCTGGTGCCCAATTTTTCACTGATCGCCTTGAGCTCTGCGGTCGATCCCCTTCGCCTGGCCAATATGGCGCTGGGCCGGCGGGTGTTTGACTATGTGACGATCGGCGTGAGCACCGAGCCTGTGCTGTCGAGTGACGGCATCCGGGTGCTGCCTGATCAGGTGATGGGCGAGTCCAGTCGGTTTGACACAGTGTTCGTGATCGGGCCGAACCCGATCCCCCGGCAGGGTTTTGGCGAGGTCACTCAATGGTTGCGTCGACTGGCCGCGCAGGGTATCACCCTGGGTGGCATTGACACGGGTTGCTATTTTCTGGCGAAGGCGGGCCTGCTCGATGGCTACCGCTGCACCATCCACTGGGAAGACCGCGACACCCTGCTCGAAGAGTTCCCGGCCCTGTTGCTGTCGAGCCGGCTGTTTGAAATTGACCGCGACCGATACACCTGCAGCGGTGGTGTCAGCCCCTTGGACTTGATGACGTTTGTATTGAGGCGCCCGCCTGGTAACCGCGAATTGGCCCAGCAGGTGTCGGACCTGCTGGTGGCCTACCAGCGCAGCCCCAACGACAACCAGTCTTTGCCCATGCGCTACCGCTATGCCAATGTGCCCGAGGTGCTGCTCGAAGCCTTGGAAATGATGGAAAGCAATGTCGAGGAGCCGCTCAGCCCGGCAGAAATTGCGGCCTACCTGAAGGTGTCGCGGCGTCAATTGGAGCGCCAGTTCCGGGATTTCCTCAAAACCAGCCCGGCGCGGAAATACCTGGAGATCAGGCTCGCGCGAGCGCGTCTGTCGGTGCTGCGCACCAACCGGCGGATCGACGACATTGCAGCGAGCTGTGGTTTTGCCTCAACGGCACATTTCATTGCCCGTTACAGGGCGGTTTACGCCCAAAGCCCTCAGGCCGAACGCATGGCCAGCCCGAGCGTTGACAACTGAGGCAGCGCTATCGCAACTGCGATATCCTATGTCGCAAATAAGAGCTTGGCCTGCCCTGACTGCACCTAAAGTCGGCAACCAACATTTAAACGTCCCGGAGAGCACCATGATCGAGAACATGCCCCATTTGATTCGCCTGCGCAACGGCGAGAAAGTACAGAACACCTTTTCAGCGCAAGAGTACGCCAACCGCATGGCCAAGGTGCGCAAGCACATGGTGGCGCAGCAGCTCGACGCGGTGCTGTTCACCTCGTACCACAACATCAATTACTACAGCGATTTCCTGTACTGCTCGTTCGGCCGCTTTTACGGTCTGGCCGTGACGCACGACAAAACCACGGTGATT
>CAMCZF010000165.1 GCA_945885775.1 Rhodoferax sp. OV413
AACACCGCAATCACGCCAGGCGAGGCGCTGTTCATGAAAGCGCGCACCGGCGGTGTGGCCGTGCTGCCAGCAGCGGCCACCGCCGTCTGCAGGTTGGCAATGTCCTTGTGCAAGCCAGCCAGGTCTTTGACCGCAATCGGACCGGTGCAGATCGGGCGCTGGTATTTGGGTGTGGCGCCCAGCTTGGCCAGGCGCTCCTTGAAATCAGGAAAGTCATCCAGGTCACGCGGCGTGGCACGGGGCATTTCGCCTAGCTCAAAACCGGTCAGACGATGCCGGATGTAGGTGGCGTAGGAGATCTTGCTCATTTCGCCATCGCTCACCACATCAACGCGGGACGCCGCCTGCCGGGCCACCACGCCGCTGACCTCGGCGGCCATGATGGTGTCGAACTCGGCCTCGATGTAATTGAGGCCGCTGTCCTGGGCAAACAGCTGCGTGACGACGTGTTCCGGCCGGGGCAGGCTGCCGACGTGGGTGGTGAGGATGCGTTGTGGCGACGTGTGGCGCGGCGAGGTGTTCATCGTTGAGACCTGTCAGTGAAACGTTTAAGGGCAAGGTAACCGTTGGCGTCGATGGCGTCACCGGCCTCGGCAGCAGCGCTGACCACCGCCGGCGCCCAGTCGATGGTCTTGCGGCCGTCGCCCGGTGTCATCAGCAGCAGCAGTGCCTCAGTGTCACCGATGTTGCGGTAACTGCGCCAGACCTCGGGCGGCATGGCAAAGCTGTCCCAACCCTCGGCGTGGCCGTTTGCTATTGATGTAATAGCATTACCTTCAATATCCACGGGGGCTAGGGCCTGATTTGATACCGAAATAGCCACCGCACCCCGGTGCACGGTGAGCACCTGCTGGCAGGCCAGACGGTGCAGCGAAACCTGTCCGCCCACCGGGATCTTGAGCCACTCGATGGAGAAACCGTGCGCGTTACTGATGGGCGCCAGGTGGTTACGGTCTTGGCTCAGCCCCAAGCCGATCACCGGGGCCATTTGGGCGCCACAACCCGGTAGCGCGGCGTCAAGCAGCGCCCTGCCGGACCACTGCAAGTCGGCATGGCGCACCACGCGCTGGCCCATCTGCTCGGGCGTCCAGCGGCGCAGCTGGGCGATCTCCTGGGGCGTCATGGGTTGCAGCCGGCGCATGGTGTGCTCGTCCCAGGTCTGGCCAAGCTGCTCGTCGATGATCTGGTAGTCCTCGGTCAGGTGCACGCCCTGCTCCTGGGCTGCCTGCAGGGTTTGCGGGCCCCAGAGAATGCCACCAGTGTCGTCCTGGCCGAGTGCGGTGAACATGAAGCCTTCGTCGTCGCCCACGTTCTGAAAGCCGCGGTAGATCCAGGTCGGCATGCTGGCGATGTCGCCTGCGCCGATCTCGGCTTTGAGTGGCTCGGGGTTGAAGCCCCAGTGCAGGTCCCAGCGGCCCTTGGTGCAGATGAAGACTTCAGCCGTGAAGTGCATGTGCGGCGGGTTGGTCTTGCCTGGCGGCATGGCCACGCCGCCCACTTGGAAGCCGTGCTTTTCTCGCAGGCTCACCGGCTGGTTCGGGTTTTGTGACACACCAGGCCCGATCAGGGCGTAGTTCTTTTTCGGCGCGCAACCCGGGATGCGGTAGTCAATGAAGGCCTCCGTGCTGTAGCGCAGGCTGCTGAAGGGGATGAATCGCTCGCGGAGTTGGGCTTCGGTCAACATGGGGGGTCTCAAATCAATGCTGGGGTACGAACCCGCAGTCCGGTGGTGGTGTCAAACCAGTACACGCTGGCGGGCTCGAAGGCAACGCCCAGACGATCCCCAATTTTGAGCCGCAGGCTCTTGTCGCCCTTGACCGCCACGTTGGTGTGACCCAGCTTGAAGGTCATCATGGTCGAATCGCCCATTAGCTCAAAGGCGAACAGTTCCGCAGAAAACTGCGTATGAGACCCCTGGCTGATGCGCATATCCTCGGGCCGCACCCCCAGCGTCAGGGCTCCCGCGCGGGGCGCCCTCAGGGCCAAGTGCAGCCCGGTGGAGGTTCTGACACCCCGGTCATCGACCTGCACCTCAATGAGGTTCATCGACGGGCTGCCAATGAAGCCGGCCACGTACAAGTTGACCGGGTCCGCGTAGATAACCTCGGGTGCGGCCAGTTGGATGATGACGCCGTCCTTCATGATCGCCACCCGGTTGGCCAGCGTCATGGCTTCAATCTGGTCATGCGTCACGTACAGCGTGGTCACCTGCAGCTCATAGGCCAGGTGCTTGATCTCGGCACGCATGGCCACGCGCAACTTGGCATCGAGGTTGCTTAGCGGCTCATCCATCAAAAACACCTGAGGCTTGCGCACGATGCTGCGGGCCAGGGCCACGCGCTGGCGCTGGCCACCCGAGAGCTCACGTGGACGCCGCTGCAGGTAGGGCCCGAGCTCAACCCGCTCTGCCGCCCGCAGCACCGCCGCCTGGCGCTCGGGCTCGCGCACGCCACGCAGCTTGAGCGGGTAGGCAATGTTCTCGGCCACCGTCATGTGAGGGTAAAGACCGTAATTCTGGAACACCATGGCCACGTCGCGCTGGCGGGTCGGCACCTCGTTGACGCGCCGGCCGTCAAAGGCGATCTCGCCGTGGGTGGCCTGCTCCAGCCCGGCCACCATACGCATGGTGGTGGTCTTGCCGCAGCCCGACGGCCCGAGCAGCACCAGGAATTCGCGGTCGGCAATCTCCAGATTGAGGTCGCGCACCACCTGGGTGGCCCCGAAGCTCTTGTGCAAACCACGCAGCGAGATCTGGGTCATGTTGGAGTTGGCCTGGGGCCTAGCGCACCGAGCCTGCTGTCAGGCTCTGGATGAATTGTTTTTGAACCAGCAACGAAATGATAAACATTGGCGCCGTGATGAGAATGCCGCCAGCTGCCATCAGCTCCCACAGGTCGCCGCGCTCAGTGCGAAAGCCGATCAGGCCAATCGGCAGCGTGAGGGCATTCTGCTTGCTGATGATCAGCGCAAACAAAAATTCATTCCAGGTCAGTGTGAAGCTGAACACCGCGGCGGTGACGATGCCGGGCCAGGCCGCCGGCACCACGATCTCGGCAATCACACGGGCCCTGTGGGCACCGTCGACCATGGCCGACTCCTCGATCTCCAGCGGCACGGCGTCGATAAAGCCCTTGAGCATCCAGACAGCGTAGGGCAGCACGATCGACATATTGACCAGGACCAGCGCGCTGCGGGTGTCAAGCAAGCCCAGCTCTTTGAACATCAAAAAGTAGGGCAACACGATCACCGCCGCCGGGATGAACTGCGAGGCGATGACGATAAGGAACACGGTTCGCTTAAAGCGGAAGTCAAAGCGTGAAAACGCATAGGCGGCCATCGTCGCCATCGGGATCGCCAGCAGCACGGTGCCACCCGCCACCACCAGGCTGTTGATGATCTTGTCACCCAAGTGCCAGGGGCGCTGGAATACCGTTTGCAGGTTGTCCAGGGTCGGACTGAACCACAGCGCGGCATCGAGCGAGTAAACGTCTCGCGGCACCTTGAAGGCGGTCAGCGCAATCCAGGCGATAGGGAGCAGGATGCCGGTGATGCCGATGAACACCAACAACTGGCCGAGCCATTGCCGCGCGCGCTCTGGGCCCGGCATCAGGTAGCCCGGAACCAAGGCCGACGACGACGCAAACGGAGGAGTCTGGACAGCCATACTTCAGCGCGCTTTCGCAAACACCAGGCGCAGGTAGAAGCCCGCCAGTACCAACAGCACGGCAGTGAGCAGGTAGGCCGCCGCCGCCGCATAACCCATGTCGTAATAGTTGAAGCCCTGCTCGTAGACAAAATAGGCCAGCGTCTTGGTGGAATTGCCCGGTCCGCCGTTGGTCAGGGTGTAAAGCGTGTCGAAGGCTTTGAGCGCAAAAACCGTCTTGAGCACCAGCACCACGCTCACCACGGGCAGCAATTGCGGCCAGGTGATGTCCCGAAACACGGCCCAACCCGAGGCGCCGTCAACCCGGGCCGCCTCCTGGGTCTCGGCCGGAATGGACGCCAGGCCGCCCAGCATCACCAGCGTCATGTAGGGCGCCCAGTGCCAGACGTCCGCCACCACAATCGCCACCATGGACAGCCTCGCATCGGCCAGCCAGACCGTGTCTTTCATGGGCGGCACCAGCACGCCGATCACATGCGCCAGCACCCCGTACTCGGCATTCAGGAAAAACCGGAAGGAAATCCCGATCAACGCCGGGCTCATGACAAAGGGCAGGATCAATAAAGTGCGGGCCAGCGAATTGAGGCGCCCGGCGCGGTGTAGCAGCAGCGCCCCGCCCAGCGCGACCACCAGCGTCAGCAGCACATCGGCGGTGATGAAGATGCCAGTAACCCGCACAGCCTCCAGAAAATCCGGGTCATCGGTGAGCAGGTTGATGTAGTTCGCCAAGCCGACAAAGTCGCCCGCCGTGCTGCTGCGGGCCAGCTTCCACTGACGGAAACTCAGGATCAGCGAGTAGCCGAGCGGAAACAGCGCCATGGCGCCCACGAACAGCAGCGTGGGCGCCAACAGCACCCAGTGGGTCGGCCACGACTTCATGCCGCGGCCAGCCCTGTTCCGCGCAGCCCCTCAGGCTGTGGCCAGAAGCAGGCGAACGGCATCAGGCGCGCATTGCCCTGCGCACGCGCGCTGCCGCATCGTCGAGCGCCGGCTTGACCTGGCCCTTGCCCGAGGCCAACTCGCTGATGGTTGCCTCCAGCACGTCGCTGACCTGTGGCCACTGCGGAAACAAGGGTGTGCCTTTGGCCCCTTTGAGGGCCTGGGCGCCAAACGCATGCATGCCGTTGAAGCGCGCGTTGACGTCGGCATCGAGCAGGTTTTTGGTCTGCATAGCGACCACCTCATTCATGGACTTGTCCAGCAACACACCGCGCTCAATCTCGGGCTGGGACAGCCAGGTCAGGAACTCCATGGCCGCCGCTTTTTTCTTGGAATTTCGGTTGATCCCGTAAAACCAGGTGTTGGTGTAGGTGGTGTTGGGCTTGCCCGGCATGCTGGGCAGTGGCGCGAAGGCCACTTGCTCAGGCTTGAGCGTGGAGACTTTGGGGTCGACCAGGCTGGCATAACGCCACCACCAGACGGGCACCATCGCCGACTTACCCTGCGCCACTGAGTTGACGGCATCGGTTTCATTGAACGAGGCCGACGCCGCCGGTGCCGCCTTGTGCTTGAGCATGACATCGATGTAGGCCTGCGTTGCAGCAATGCCCGCCGGGCTGTTGAAGGCCGGCTGACCCTCGGCGTCGAGCAGGTCGCCCCCGGTGCCCCACAGGTAGTTGAACCAGATCATCAGGTTCTGCCCGCCCGTCTTGCCGTAGTACATAGCCACACCGGACAGGTCGGTTTTGGCGGTGATCAGCTTGCCGGCTTCGACCATGTCGTCCCAGGTGCCGGGCGCCTTCAGGCCGAGCTTTTCAAAAATGTCTCGGCGGTAAAACATCAGTTGCACATGGCCGCGGATCGGGAAACCCAGAATGTTCTTGCCGTTGCCATTGCCATCGCGGGCCGCGCGCAGGTGGGCGTAGGGGTAGCGCGACTCCATGTCGATCTTCTTCTCGGCCAGCATGGCGTTCAGCGGTTCAAACAGCTGGTACATCGAGGGGCCCCAGACGTCCATGGTGCTCAGCACGTCGTACTGCGCGCTCTGCCCCACCAATTCGGCGGTCAGTTTTTCGCGCGTGCTAGCAAACGGCACGTACTGGTATTTCACCTTGATGCCGGTGAGCGCCTCGAACTCACCCAGCCGGTCCTCATGGGCCTTGAACTGAGGCGCCACCACCGTGAGCAGGTTGACCTCGGTACCGGCATAGGGTTTGCCGGGTTTGACCGCGCCGGTGTTCTGCGCCAATGCCCAGGGCGCCAAGGCGCCACCCATGCCGGCTGCCGTAGCTTGAAGTATTTCGCGACGTTTCATTGTTGTCTCCTAGGGGATTGAATTCGAATGCACTATGTCCACGCTAAACCAGTAAATTAAACCGGATAAATCAGCTGGCCACAATAGAATGACGGGAATACCCTAGGATGAATTCGATTTCATGACAAGACGTAAATTGAATGCACCCACGTCCTACGATGTGGCCCGCCACGCTGGCGTCTCTCAGGCGGTGGTGTCGCGCGCCTTCCAGCCGGTCGCACCGATTTCTGCCGAAACACGGGCCCGGGTGCTGGCCGCGGCCGCATCGCTGGGCTACCAGCCCAATGCGATGGCGCGCAGCCTCATCACCAAACGCACCGGGCTCGCCGGCGTGTTGCTCACCGAGGCCACACTGCGCGACACGCCCGACCTGCTGATCGTGCTGGCCCAGGCCCTGCTGGAGCAGGGGTTCCAACCGTTGCTGTTCCCTTGCACCCGCGAAGACGACGGTGGCACGGCACTGGACAATGCGCTGGCCTTTGGCGTGGACGGTGTGGTGTCTGGCGTCAGCCTCTCAGAGCATGACCTCGCGAAAGCGCGCCTGCGCCAGCGCCCGGTGGTGTTGTTTAACCGGCACAGCACCGACCCCGATGCACTGCAGGTGGCCTGCGACCACGCGAGTGCCGCAGCACTGCTGGCCGCACGGCTTTATGCGGCAGGCCACCGGCGCTTTGCCGTGGTCACCGGGCCGGCCGACGCCCCGGTGTCAATGCTGCGGGTCGACAGCTTTTTGGGGCGACTGGCCGAGCTTGGCGTGGGGCCGGTGCCAAGTTACGTGGGTGACTACCACTACGAGTCAGGCCACACCGCCGGCCTGCAGTTGCTGGGCGTCACCTCTGGGCAGGCGGCCGAACGGCGCCCGGAGGTGGTGTTTTGCGCCAATGACGCCATGGCGCTGGGGGTGTTGGACGCAGCACGCTTTGCGCTGATGCTGCGGGTTCCGCGTGATGTGTCGGTGGTCGGCTTTGACGACATTCCCTCCGGCCAGCGACCAGCCTACCTGCTGACCACGGTGCGACAGCCGTTCAAGGAGATGGCGGTCACCGCAGCGCGCCTGTTTCGCGACGCCCTGGATGACACACCCGTCGCCCAGCCGCGCGTTCTTGTACCAGGCACGCTGATCGAACGCGGCTCAGCCCAGCTGTTTCCCGAGTCGCCCAGCCACTGAGCTTCGGCGCAGGCCCATTGCTGTGGTGTTCATCGTTGAGACCTGTCAGTGAAACGTTTGAGGGCAAGGTAACCGTTGGCGTCGATGGCGTCACCGGCCGCTGCAGCAGCGCTGACCACCGCCGGCGCCCAGTCGATGGTTTTGCGGCCGTCGCCGGGTGTCATCAGCAGCACCAACGCCTCAGTGTCACCGATGTTGCGGTAAGCGCGCCAGACCTCAGGCGGCATGGCATAGCTGTCCCAGCCCTCAGCGTGGCCGTTTGCTATTGATGTAATAGCAGTATCTTCAATATCCACGGGGGCTAGGGCCTGATTTGATACCGAAATAGCCACCGCACCCCGGTGCACGGTGAGGACCTGCTGGCAAGCCAGGCGGTGCAGCGAGACCTGCCCGCCCACTGGAATTTTGAGCCACTCGATCGAGAAGCCGTGCGCATTGCCGATGGGCGCTTGGTGGTTACGGTCTTGGCTCAGGCCAAAGCCGATCACCGGGGCGAGCTGGGCGCCACAACC
>CAMCZF010000166.1 GCA_945885775.1 Rhodoferax sp. OV413
CACGGCAGCGGATGGCGCCGAGGATCTCCATCGACGACGACACGTCGAGGTGGATCCTCATGAAAGCGAAGTCGAGGTCAGGGTTGAGCCCGAGGCCGAAACCGCCGCCAGCACCATCATCGGCGGCATGCTGCTGGGCCTGTCTCGCAAGGCCGCCACCGACTTTTCTTTCTACCTGGCCATCCCCACGCTGATCGGCGCCGGCGCCTACAGCCTGTACAAGGAGCGGGCCTTGCTCTCGCTGGCTGATTTGCCGGTGTTCACCGTAGGGCTGGTGTTTTCTTTCCTCAGCGCTTGGCTGTGCGTGCGCTGGCTGCTGCGCTTTATCGCCACCCACAGCTTTGTCGGCTTTGCCTGGTACCGCATCGTGTTTGGGCTGGTGGTGCTGGGCACCGCCTGGAGCGGGCTGGTGAACTGGGCGGCTTAAGCCGCACCGCCTAGCCCCAGCAAAGCCGCCTCAACCGCAGCAGCAGTCGCCGCCGGCTTCTCCATCGGGAACAGGTGGCTGCCGTCCAGCATCATGATGCGCCCGCGTACCACCTGCTCGGTCATGGTCATGCCCACTTGCCGCATTTCAGCCGATTGCACCCCGCCAATGAACGCCGCCGGGCATTTGAGCGGGTGGCGCTTGAGCAGGCGGTCCAGGTTGTCGGGCAGGGTGTTGTAGATGGCGGTTTCCACCTCGCGGTCAAAGCTCAGTACCCTCTTTTTGTCGTCACCCTCGCCCTCGTCGTGCGTGCCGTGGGCGATGTAGTCTTGCAGTACTTGCGGCTCCCAGCGGGCAAACATTTTTTTACTCTGGAAGTGCGCCATTGCCTCGGCCTCGCTGGCCCAGCTGTTGCGCCGGCGCCGGCTCACGGCCCCGGGCGACACCGCGCCCACCAGCTGCGTGCTTTTGAGCGCACCCAGCGTGGTGGCACGCCAGCCCCCCAGCAGCGGCGAATCCAGCAGCAGCACGCCGCGCGCCAGTTCGGGCGCACGGGCGGCGGCCATCAGGCTGACAAAGCCGCCAAACGAGTGGCCCACCAGCCAAGCCGGCTGCCCAGCCTTGTCCACCTCGGCCCGGGTGAAGTCAATCAGCTGCTGCACCAGCTCGCGCCAGTTGTTGCTGACGGGGTAGAGCGGGTCATGGCCAAAGCGCTCGATGGCGCGCACCTTGAAGCCGCGTGCCTTCAGGTGGCGGAACAGCACCCGGTAGGTGCTGGCGCCAAAGCTGTTGGCGTGGGAGAAAACGAGCAGGGCCACGGGGTTAGATCAGTTTTTCTTGCGGCGTGCTGATCTTTTTCAGCGGTAGGCTGCGGCCCGACTGCGCCAGCAGCGGCACCTCGGTGGCCTCGCCGTTCCACATCGGGTCTTCGATGCTGTCAAACACCTCGCGCAGCTTCTGGCCCCAGCTGTTGTGCAGCATGCGGAAGTAGGGGTTGTTCTCGTCGATGCACAAGACCTTGTCGGTCTGAAAGCGGTCTGCCTCGTACACCACCATGTCCAGCGGCAGGCCCACTGACAAATTGGATTTGAGGGTGGAGTCCATCGACACCAGTGCGCACTTGGCGGCCTCGTCCAACGGGGTGTCAGGGGTAATGACACGGTCCAGTACCGGCTTGCCGTACTTGGATTCCCCCACCTGAAAGTAAGGCGTCTCAGGCGTGGCCTCAATAAAGTTGCCGGCCGAATACACCTGGAAGAGGCGCATACCCTCGCCAGCGATCTGGCCGCCAAAGATCAGCGACACATTGAACTCCACCCCAGCCTGCTTGAGCGAGGCGGCATCGCGCTCATACACCCGGCGGATGGCCGCGCCCAGCACCCGGGTGGCGTCAAACATGCTTCGAGCGTTCCAGATGGTGATGGGCTCGCCACCCTCGGCGTCGGGCAGTTGCTCAACCTGCAAGATCTCACGCACCGACTGCGACACGCTCAGGTTGCCGGCCGACAGCAGCACCATGAAGCGCTCACCGGGCTTTTCATAGACGATCATCTTGCGAAAGGTGCTGATCTGGTCCAGCCCGGCGTTGGTGCGGGAATCTGACAAAAACACCAGCCCGGCTTTGAGTTTGATGGCGACGCAGTAGGTCATGGTTCTGGGGGCAAAGGCTCAAGTGTAGATGGCCGGGCTGCCGTAAACCGCCTGATAGACTGAGCCGGCATGACCGACTCCCCAGCCCCAGCACCGCCGCAGGTTCCGCAGGAACCGCCCTACGCCTGGGTGGTGGTCTGGGCCTGCTTCGGCAGCCTGGCACTGATCTTTGGCGTGTCGTATTCCTTTGCGGCCTTCTTTGCGTCGTTCGCGGTCGAGTTTGCTGCCCAGCGGGCCGATGTGGCCCTGGTGTTTGGTCTGTGCGGGCTGATTTACTTTGTGCTGGGTGTGGGCGGCGGCATGCTGGCAGACCGGTTTGGCCCGCGCGCCGTTTGCATGATCGGCATGGTCTGTATTGCGGCCGGTCTGCTGGGCACCAGCCTGGCGCAATCCATGGCGACGGTCTACCTGTGCTACGGCGTGGGCATAGGTATTGGCATTGCGCTGGTGTACACCCCGTCCATCGCCTGTGTGCAGCCCTGGTTCACGCGCCGGCGCGGCCTGGCGGCGGGTATTGCCAGCGCTGGCATTGGTGCCGGCACGCTGGTGGTGCCGCTGCTGGCCACAGGGGCCATTGCCTGGCTGCAGTGGCGCGACGCGCTGCGGCTGCTGGCGCTGGCCGTGCTGGTGCTGGGCCTGGGCTGCGCCGCCCTGATGCGGCGCGCGTCCGCAGCCCAGGCCGCCAGCGGTGGCGCCAAACTGCCGCTACCCGGCTACACCCTGCGCGAGGCCTTGCACAGCCGCACTTTCTGGTGGCTTTACCTGGGCGCGGTGCTGGCGGCACCCTCGATGTTTGTGCCCTTTGCCCATGTGTCTGCCGCAGCGCGTGACGCTGGCATCGACACAGCACAGGCGGTGGGGTTGGTGGGCTTGATTGGTATCGGCAGCTTGGTGGGTCGTCTGGTCATCGGCGCCCTGGCTGACCGGCTGGGCCGCACGCTCACCCTGGTGCTGATGCAGGGCGCCATGGGCGCCACTTACCTGCTCTGGGCGGGGGCGGCCAGCTACCCCCTGTTTGCGCTGTTTGCCTTGTGCTTTGGCTTGAGTTATGGCGGCATCGTGTCGCTGCTGCCGGCCCTATGCATGGATTTTTTTGGCGCCCGCGCGGTGGCCAGCATCATCGGCATGCTCTACAGCGGCGCCGCCTTGGGCAACCTGCTCGGCCCGGTGCTGGCCGGACTGGTGTTTGACCACACCGGCAGTTACAGCCTGGTGATCTGGGCCTGCCTGGCGCTGTCGGCCTTGGCCACAGGCGTGTCGGCGCGTTTGGTGGTTGGCAAAGTCAACTAACCGCAACGCCTTACTTGGTGGTCCGTTTTTGTCATCCGCTTTCACAGTTGTGTTTTAATTTAAAGAATCCTTTAATTTGATCTGACGTCATTAAGAAAATCCTTTACACCATGCGCATCACTGGCACCTACGCCCTGTCCACCACCCTGGGGGAATCGGTTCAGGCTTTTGTGCCGCACGCGCTGCCACCGGCCCAGCCTGAGCTGGCACCTGAGAGCTATGTGGCAGCCAACCGGGTGGCCGAGCTGGCGCTGGCCCGGCTCTCGGGCGTGGCTGGTTTGGTGCCCGCGGCGGATTGGCTGCTGTACAGCGCCGTTCGCAAAGAGGCGCTGCTGACCTCACAGATTGAAGGCACCCAAGCTACGCTGGCTGATTTGTTCGACGAGGAGGCCGGCTTTGCGCCCAGCAACACCGACGATGTGGAAGAGGTCAGCAATTACCTGCGCGCGTTTCGCCTGGTGCAGGCCGAACTTCGTGACTCGGCTGGCCTCCCCTTGAGCGTACGTCTGCTTTGCAACGCCCATCGCCTTCTGCTGGATGGCGCGCGGGGCAAAGGCAAGCAGCCCGGTGAATTGCGCCGCTCGCAAAACTGGATCGGCGGCACCCGGCCCGGTAACGCGGTGTTTGTGCCGCCACCGCCAGAGCGGGTGCCCGCCCTGCTAGCCGACCTGGAGCGGTTTATTCACAACATGGACGATGTGTCGCCATCGCTGCCATCGCTGCCACCGCTGGTCAAGACGGCGCTGATTCACCTGCAGTTTGAGACGATTCACCCTTTTCTGGATGGCAATGGCCGTATCGGGCGCTTGCTGATTGCCGCGCTGCTGGAGCACTGGCGCCTGCTGCCTGAGCCGCTGATGTACCTCAGCGGCTACCTGAAGCAAGACCAGGCAGAGTACTACCGCCGTCTGTCAAATGTGCGTACCGAGGGCGACTGGGAAAGCTGGGTGGCTTTTTTTCTGGAAGGCGTGGCGGTTGCCGCGCTGGAAGCCGAACGCGGCATCGTAGCCATCGCCACCCTGTTGGCGGCCGACCGTCGTCGCCTGCTGGCAGCCCCCAAGGCCGGGCCGGCCAGTTACCGCCTGTTCGAGATGCTGCCCATGATGCCGCGCTTCACGATCGAGCAGGTGCGCCAAAAACTGGGCACCAGCTTCCCCACGGCCAACGCAGCGGTCAAGGCGCTGGAGAGTTTGGGCATCGTCGCTGAGCAGACCGGGCACAAGAAAAACCGCAACTACAGCTATGCGGCGTACATCGCAATGCTGAGCGGCTGAACGTCTGAGCGGCCGGGGGCTTTGCGGCAGTACCTTTGGCGCCGGCTGTGCTGCTGCTGGCACCCGGTTTGGGGCGTTCTGTCGCATCGGGCTGGTGCCCGGCCCGCGTCGCTTAGACACTGCGGCGCCCAACCCTAACGGAGCCTCTTATGTCCTCACCTTCAACGCCTTCAACCCGACGCTCATCACTGGCGGCCGGCCTACTGCTCGCAACCTGCGCAAGTTGGCTGAGCGTGGTGGCAGCCCAGGCCGCTGACCTGACGGTGGTGGTCAGCAACATTACCTCCAACGCCGGCAATGTCATGCTGGGTCTGTTCCACAGCGCCTCGACCTTCCCCAAAACTGAGACCAAGGGTGTCATGGCTGCTGCAGCCGAACGCGACGCCGCCGGCCGGGTGACGCTGGTACTGCGTGATCTGACCCCAGGCACCTACGCCGTGTCGGCCTACCACGATCTGGACGCCAATGGCCAGCTCAACAACAACCTGATGGGCCTGCCCTCTGAGCCCTACGGTTTCGCCAACAACGCGCGCGGCAGCTTTGGTCCACCCAGCTTTCAGGCCGCCAGCGTCGCCCTGCCGGCGCAGGGGTTGGCGATTGAGCTCAAGGTTCAGTAAGCGGAACCGCACCATGACCATCCCCACTGCATTGCCCCTGACTCGCCGCTGATTACGCTGGTGGTGAGCCGTGCCGATTTCAGTGTGCAGCGCTTTGAGCTGCCCAATGGCGGTGTGTTTCACCTGGGCAACGCCTGGGAAGAGCAGGGCGTGATAAGGCCGGCGTATGCCCCTTACACCAGATTTTTTGGGGCTCATGCAGGGCGTGGAGTTTCCCAGCTTTGACCGCCGCTTTACCGGCGAGCGCACGGCGCTAACGGTGCTGATGCAGACCACCCCGGCCAGCCTCAGCCAGCGCTATGGGGCCGACCGCGTGCTGGCCGTGACGGCTGAGCAGGTGCAAGCCTACAGCTACGGCCCCGACTGGCTTGCCGAAGAGCACCTGTATGTGCCGCGCCCCAACGGCACCCAAGCCCAGCCGCCGCCCTGGCCGACGGGCCTGTGGCACAGTTGGCGCTGCCCTACGGCCTGCCGCTGGGACTGCATGGGCAGTTTGTCGTCCATTAACCTAAAAAACCACCTATCTGTAGCCTAGTTCACTACCTGTGTTTACCAATAGGAGTACGGGGTTTCGAGAGGGGAAAGGCAATGTGCAACTGCTGGCCTGAGGGCATTAAATGTCTCTACGGCAAAGCCGTACAATCTCAGGCATGCACACTGTCTCAGAGACCGAAATATTTCAAAGGTATGCAGCCAGTGTGTGGTCGGAATCAGAACGCACCGAATTTATCAACTGGATCGCCGCTAATCCGCTTGCCGGTGATGTGGTACCTGGCTCCAATGGTTGTCGTAAGGTACGCTGGAGCCGTGGTGGCATGGGGAAGCGCGGTGGTGTTCGAGTGATCTATTTCAACGAATTAGAAGGACACACATGGCTACTGATCGTGTATGCCGAGGCAAAATTTGACAACCTGCCGGTTGAATTCTTGGCAAAACTTAGAAGCGAGGTAACAAATGGCTAAGGCAATGGACAAGACTTTGGACAAAGAAATGGTGCAATTTCAGACCGACTTGCTGCAATCGGTGCAGCAAATGAAGGCAGGAAAGGCTGCACGTACCTCCGTGGTGACACTGACGCCCGCTGCTGAGGCTCGGACAAAGTTAGGCGTTTCCCAAGCAGACTTTGCCCAATTACTGGGAGTGTCAGTACGCACCTTGCAGGACTGGGAGCAGGGCAGACGAGAGCCCTCAGGGGCGGCCAAAACCTTGCTGCGGATTGCAGCGCATTCACCAGAAGTTGTCAGACTTTGCGCTTAGCAGGTTTCTTGACCATTTGGGCTGGTGGCAACTTGCTGCTGCTGACCAGAGACCTCCCCTGGGACGAGTTGCAGGCGAATGTTTCATTGCTGCCGCCCCTTAGCCCCCTGCCAACTTTTTAAGCTGGTACAGCGCCTCCAGCGCCTCGCGCGGGCTTAATGCGTCGGGGTCGATGCCGGCCAGCGCGTGGTCTACGGCGCTGGTTGGGGGTGGGGCCTCGTCGGGCGCGGCGGCAAACAGGTCCACCTGGGCCTGCGCGGCAGTGGCCTGCTGCTCCAGCGCGTCCAGCGTGTGGCGGGCCTGGTTCAGCACGGCGGCGGGCATGCCGGCCAGCCGCGCCACCTGGATGCCGTAGCTGCGGCTGGCCGGGCCGGCCTGCAGCTCGTGCAAAAACACAATGTCGCGGCCCGATTCGGCCGCGCTCACGTGCACGTTCACCGCCGCGTGGTGCGTGGCCGGAAACTCGGTCAGCTCAAAGTAGTGTGTGGCAAACAGGGTGTAGGCCTGGGTGCGGTCGTGCAGCTGGGTGGCAATGCTGGCGGCCAGGGCCAGCCCGTCAAAGGTCGACGTGCCGCGCCCGATCTCGTCCATCAGCACCAGAGACTGCGGTGTGGCGCTGTGCAAAATCTGCGCGGCCTCCAGCATCTCCAGCATGAAGGTGGACTGCGCGTTGGCCAGGTCATCGGCCGCGCCGATACGGGTGTGGATGGCGTCAATCGGCCCCAGCCGGCAGGCGCTGGCCGGCACATGGCTGCCGATGCTGGCCAGCAGCACGATCACCGCCACCTGGCGCATGTAGGTGGATTTACCGCCCATGTTGGGGCCGGTGATGATCTGCATGCGCTGCTTGGGCCCCAAGTGCGTGTCATTGGCAATGAAGCTGCCCCGGCTGGTCTCGGCCAGTCGCGCCTGCACCACCGGGTGCCGCCCGGCGGTGATGTCCAGGCAGGG
>CAMCZF010000167.1 GCA_945885775.1 Rhodoferax sp. OV413
GGGGTTGTAGATCATCGGCGCCTTGAAGGCGTGGGTGGGAAAGCCGATGTGGGCGATCAGCTCGGTATTGCCGTTGATCATGCCTTGGACGTTTGCACAGCTGCCACCGCCGCGCGCAGGGCCAGCAGGTAACTGTCGGCGCCAAAGCCGCAGATCTGACCTTTGACAATCTCAGCAAACACCGATACATGGCGAAACGGCTCGCGGGCATGGATGTTGGACATATGCAGCTCAACAATGGGGCAGGTCAGGATGGCCAGGGCATCTCGAATGCCGTAGCTGTAATGCGTCCAGGCCCCGGCGTTGATCAGTACCGCGTCCACGCCATCCACAAAGCCCTGATGAATGCGCTCGCACATGGCACCTTCGTGGTTGGTCTGAAAGGCTTCTATTTCAGCACCCAGCTGCTGACCCAAGGTGACCAGAGTGGCATTGATTTCGTCAAGCGTGATGGTGCCGTACTGGGCAGGGTCGCGCTTGCCGAACATGTTGTGGTTGATGCCATGGAGCATGAGAATTTTCATGGGGGTTCCTGGGAGGGCTCGGTTGAACAGCTAAGGCGTTGGGTACTGGCCGGCCCGCGTGAACAGGGCCGGCCCGGTGCGCTTTACTTGCGCAGCTTGGCAAGCTCCGCCATCATTTCGTTGACAGTGGCTTCGCCCACGCTGGCCGAGTACTTGGCAATGACCGGCTTCATCTTGTCGCGCAGCTTGGTCATTTCGGCGGCTGGCAGTTCGGTGACTTGCATGCCGGCTTTCTTCAGGTCAGCCAGGTTGCCGCTGGCGGCGTCACGGGCCACTTTGCGCTGGGTCTGGGTCGCTTCGGTGGCGGCGTCGGTAATGATTTTTTTCTCGGTAGCGTTCAGGGTGTCCCAAAACTTCTTGCTGACGATGACCGACTGCGGGTTGTACACGTGGTTGGTCAGCGTGAGGTGTTTTTGCACTTCAGCAAACTTGTTGGCCAAAATCACGTTGAGCGGGTTTTCCTGGCCGTCGATGGCCTTGGATTCCATCGCGCCGTAGACCTCGCCGAAAGCCATAGGTGTCGGGTTGGCGTCCAGTGCCTTAACCCAGTCCAGGTTGATCGGGTTGGGGATGACGCGAATCTTCAGGCCGGCCAGGTCATCAACCTTGTTGATGGCACGCTTGGAATTGGTCATGTTGCGAAAGCCAAGTTCCCAGTAGGCCACGCCCACAATGCCTTTTTCTTGCAGCTTGTCGTGCATCTTCTTGCCGAAGGGACCGTCGACCACGGCGTCAGCTTCCGTGGCGTTGGCAAACAGGAAGGGGAAATCGTACAGCGCGAACTCTTTGACCTGGCTGGCCAAAATACCGGAATTCAGCGAGACCATTTCAATGGTGCCGCCTTGCAGGGCCGACACATTGGGTGCATCGCCACCCAGCACGCCAGCCGGGAACAAGTTGACCTTGATCTTGCCGCCGGACTTGGCGGTGACGATCTCAGCAAACTTTTCCATGCCGACCATGATCGGGTGACCCTTTGGGTTTTGCGTGGCGAACTTGATGGTGTGCTCGCGCACGTCCTGGGCAGAGGCCAAGCCGAAAGCGGCCACAGCGGCAACAGCCACCAGCGTTTTGATCATCAGACGTTTCATGTTGTTTCCTGGAAATTTTTTCAAAGTACGCGAACAAAAAATAAGCAGGACATGGCGTACAGAACACGCCCTGCAAGTAAAAAACCGATCTCAGTAAAACCAGCGTGCCGGCACCATCACCAACTGCGGGAACAGCACCATCAAAAACATCACAGCGAACTGCGCCAGCATGAAAGGCATCACACCGCGGGTGACCATGTCCATGCTGACCTTGCCAACGCCCGCCACCGTGTTGAGCACAGTGCCCACCGGCGGCGTGATCAGGCCGATGGCATTGTTGATGATGAACAGCACGCCGAAATACACCGGGTCAATGCCGGCCGCTTTGACCAGGGGCATTAGCACCGGCGTCAGGATCAGGATGGTCGGCGTCATGTCCATGGCGGTGCCCACCACAATCACCAGCAGCATGATGGCAAACATCAAAAGCCGCGGGCTGTCCAACAGGGGCTGCAGCAACTTGATGACTTCGGCCGGCAACTGCGCCACAGTGATCAGCCAGGCCGACACCATGGCAGCAGCCACCAGAAACATGATCACGGCAGTGGTTTTGGAGGCAGCCAAAAACAAGCCGTACAAATCACTGAACTTGAGCTCGCGGTACACCAGCGTCGAAATCAAAATGGCATAGACCGCTGCCACCACAGCCGCCTCAGTGGGCGTGAAAACGCCGAACTTCAGGCCCACCACCACGATCACAGGCATCACCAGCGCAAAGGTAGCGTCCTTGAAAGCGCTCCACACTTCGGGCCCTTTCTTGCGTGGCGGCACGGCAACCTGCTCCTTGCGCGCCACCCACCACCAGGTGGCCCACAAAGCGCCGGCCAGCATGATGCCGGGTGCAATACCGGCCATGAAGAGCTTGGAAATAGAGACATTGGCGGCCACACCAAAAATCACAAAGCCGATGCTGGGCGGGATGATGGGCGCGATGATGCTGGCCGACGCCAGCAGGCCGGCCGAGCGGCCCTTGTCATGGCCGGCCGCGACCATCATGGGCAGCAGCAAGGCGGTCAAGGCCGCGGCATCAGCCACAGCAGAGCCCGACAACGCAGCCATCATCACGGCCGCCACAATGGCCACATAGCCCAACCCGCCCTTGATGTGACCCACCAGCGTGAGTGCGAAGTTAACAATGCGCCGCGACAGGCCGCCGGCGTTCATCACCTCACCGGCAAGCATGAAAAACGGCACCGCCAGCAGCGGGAAACTGTCCGCGCCGTTGATGACGTTTTGCGCCAGGATCTGCGGGTCGAACATGCCCATGTGCCACATCAAGGCGGCGCCACACAAGAGCAGTGAAAAAGCAATCGGAATGCCCAGCGCCATGGCGCCCAGCAACGAACCCAGAAAAATAACAATGGTCATGGTGTTCCTTGCGCTTGATCTTCGCTCATTTGCCCGGTGATCAACCGCCAGAAGTCAGCCAGCAAAATCACCGCGCCCGAGACGGCAAACACCAGGCCGCACGCATAAAAAATAGCCATGGACACTTCCATGGCCGCGCTGGTGGTGTCCCAGTTGATCTTGACCTGGTCCAGCGCGCCCTTGAAGAGCAGCCAGCACACAAAGAGCATCAAAAGGTGACCCAGGCCCAGACAGATTTTTTTGCCCCTCACAGACAGACGGGACACCAGGATGTCGGTCCCCAGATGCGCGCGTTCGTGCAGGGCCACGATGCCGCCCAGAAAGGTCAGCCAGACAAACAACCAGCGCGACAACTCTTCAGACACCGCAATTCCCGAGTTCAGGGCGTAGCGCAACACCACATTCGTGAAGACCAGCACGACCATCACCGCCAGGCTGGCCGCCATCAGCCGGGACAGCATCTGGCAGTACCGTGCAATGAGTTTCTCGAACATGGGGATTTCCTGACCTTGAGTGCAGTCTGTAATGTACAAACTAGTTAGTATTTAAATAATCCGTAGAAACCCTTAGGGTTTCCGTTTCGCTGGCAGCCCGCGCCTGCAACTGTGCCCAGGTCGGCGTGCCCGTGACGCCGCCAAAGACCTCGCACTTCATGGCGGCTGCCAGGTTGGCCCACTTAACGATGTCAGGCATGGGCAAACCCCTGAGCAGCCCCCAGACGAAAGTGCCGTGCCAGACATCGCCCGCACCCAGCGTATCCACGGCTTGGATGCGGGGCGCCGGCACATGCAGCACGCGGCCCGATGCCCGCGTCCACAGCAAGGCACCTTGGGGGCCCAGCGTGACGCCCACCACATCTGCCGGGTTGTGTGCGGCCACGTCAAGCAGTGCCGCTTCGGGTGCCAGACCGGGCCGCACGATGTTCAGCGCAGACGCTGAAAACAGCACATGTGAGGCCAGGGGAATCATGTCGTTCAGGTCCTGTGCCGGCGCAGTGTCCGCATCCAGAATGCCAGGCACGCCGCACTGGCGCGCCTGGCTCAGCGCCGCGGCTGCGCCCTCGCGCCATCGCATGTCTACCAGCACCGCGCCCGCATCAGCCACTTTGTCCAGCGGCAACCAGGACGCATCCGCAGGGATCTTGGCGTCAAAGAATGGCACCAGAGTGCGTTCGCCCTGCAAGTCCACCAGAATCGAAGAAAACGAAGTCTGCACGCCCGCCAGCACACGCACCCCATCGGCGTTGATCCGTTCTCGCTGCATCTCCTGCATGAACAGCCTGCCGGTTTCGTCGTCCCCGATGCGCGTCCACATCTGAACGCTGATCCCCAAGCGGGACAAGGCCACGGCGGCATTGACAGCCATGCCGGCAGCCCGCTGCACCGCATGCAGTGCCAGCGCTTTGACACCCGCAGCCGGAATCTGCTCCACCTGAAAAACCGTGTCCCAGCAGGCGGCGCCTACACAAATAACGTGCTTGTTTTTCATGGCTTGGGTGGCCGGCTTTCAGCGCTTGACAAAACGCACGATCATCTCAACGATGTTGCTGCGCCGCAGGGCGCGGGCGGCCTCGGCGGCCGGGTCGTGTTTGAAGATCAAGCCGAAGGTGTGCTGGTTGGAGACGTTGAAAAACGTCAAAGCTGAAATCGAAGCGTGGATGTCGATGGCGTCCAGGCCGGTGCGAAACAGGCCCTCGGCCACGCCGCGGTCATACAACTGGCGGATCGCCTCGATGGCCGTGACATTGAGTTCCTGGATGATTTTGCTTTGCGCCAGGTACTCGCCGCGCTGCATGTTTTCAGACATGACCAGGCGAATGTAGTCCTGGTTGCCGAAATGATGGTCAAAGGTGAATTCGACCAGGCGGCGTAAGGCAGCTTCGGGGGGCAGATCGCCCAGTTGCAGTTCGGCCTCAATGCTGCGCATGCGCCGGTAGGCCTCTTCCAGCACGGCCAGGTACAGGCCTTCCTTGCTGCCGAAGTAGTAGTAAATCATGCGCTTGCTGGTGCGGGTGGCAGCCGCGATCTCGTCGATGCGTGCGCCGCTGAGACCCTTGCTGGCGAACTCCGCCGTAGCCACTTCAAGAATGCCGGCCATGGTACGCGCCGGGTCATTGGTCCGCGAGGTGGTCTTGCCACCGCCAACTGGGTCGGCGCTGGCAGAATGTACTAACTTGTTCATTCTATAAGTATAGGGCGACCAGCCCCCCCTCGCCGTCATCCTCGCCCTCCCCGTCATCCTCGCGCGCGCGGGGATCCACACACCGTCATCCTCGCCCTCTCCGTCATCCTCGCGCACGCGGGGATCCACACCCCGTCATCCTCGCGCACGCGGGGATCCACACACCGCCATCCTCGCGCACGCGGGGATCCATGGATTCCCGGTCGCGGCCGGGAATGACAGATCAACGGCACCCCCTTCCGTCATCCTCGCGCACGCGGGGATCCATGAATTCCTAACGGACCACAGCCAGCGTGAAGGGTTTACGCGCGTTGCGAAGAAATCGCGGCCGGTTACCATAGCGATCCCCGCGCCTGAGCGTGGGACTAGACCGTTTTTGATGGAGAAATCATGCAAGCGCTTCTCAAGTTTTCCAGGGCCGTGGACTGGCTCAACAGCCTGATCGGCCGGTATGTCATCTGGCTAATTCTTGCCTCAACCGTTATCAGCGCCGTCAACGCTGTCGTGCGTAAAGCCTTCAACATGAGTTCGAACGCCTACTTAGAGGTGCAGTGGTACCTTTTTGCTGCCTCGTTCTTGCTGGCAGCTGGCTACACCTTGCTGAATGGCGAGCACGTCAAGATTGATGTCATCTCCAGCCGCATGAGCAAACGTGCGCAGATTTGGATTGATGTCATTGGCTTCACTTTGTTCTTGATGCCGTTCTGTCTGGCCATTCTTTGGTTTGGTACGCCATTTTTCCTAAAAGCGTTCTACTCGGGTGAGGTCTCGTCCAACGCCGGCGGGTTGCTGCGCTGGCCCGTCTATTTGATGATGCCGCTGGGTTTTGGCTTGCTGATGCTGCAGGGCCTGTCGGAGCTTGTCAAGCGCGTGGCCTACCTGATGGGCCTGATTGAGGACCCGACTGTCAAGAAGGCCGAGAAAACCGCCGAGGAAGAGTTGGCCGAAGCGATTCAGCGGCTGGCTGAAGAAAAAGCCGCCAAAGCCAGCGCAGCCTGATCCAGGAGACCACCATGGAATTTCTAACAAACAACATCGCACCCATCATGTTTGCAGGACTGATCGTCTTCCTGCTCATGGGCTTCCCGGTCGCCTTCAGCCTGGGCGCCTGCGGCCTGTTTTTCGGCTTTGTCGGCGTTGAACTCGGCGTCCTGCCCGAGGCTTTGCTGCAAGCCTTGCCGCTGCGCATCTTCGGCATCATGCAAAACGACACCCTGCTGGCCATCCCCTTCTTCACGCTGATGGGGTTGATCCTAGAGCGCAGCGGCATGGCCGAGGACCTGCTCGACACCATTGGTCAGCTGTTTGGCCCGCTGCGTGGCGGCTTGGCTTTTGCCGTGATTTTTGTCGGTGCACTGCTGGCCGCAACCACCGGGGTGGTTGCGGCTTCCGTCATCTCCATGGGCCTGATCTCATTGCCCATCATGCTGCGCTACGGCTATGACCGACGGGTGGCGTCCGGCGTGATCGCAGCCTCCGGAACACTGGCGCAGATCATTCCACCATCCCTGGTGCTCATCATCTTGGCCGACCAGCTTGGCCGCAGCGTGGGTGAAATGTACAAAGGCGCCTTCATCCCGGGCTTTATGTTGTCCAGCCTGTACGTGGGCTACATCGTCTTGCTGACCTTCATTCGCCCTAACTGGGTGCCAGCGTTGCCGCCTGAGGCCCGCACCATCCGCGAAGCCAATGGCCAAAGCGGGCTTCGATCCCTGCTGCTCCTGACCATCTTGTCCACCGGGGTCGCCGTGTACTTTGGTGAGCACTACGCCCAATTCCTGAGCTGGACCAAGGGCGAACTGGTCACCACCGTGGCCAAGGATGAAACCATCGTGGTGTCGATGTGCGTCGGCGTGCTGCTGGCCTTTGTGCTGGCCTCGGTCAACAAGGCGACCCGGTTGGGCCTGCTGTCACGCATGGCCGAGCGCGTCACGTTTGTGCTGATCCCGCCCCTGCTGCTGATTTTCCTAGTGCTGGGTACCATTTTTCTCGGTGTGGCCACCCCCACCGAGGGCGGCGCCATGGGCGCCTTGGGGGCCCTCATCATGGCACTGGTCAGGGGACGCTTAAGTATGTCTCTACTCAAGCAAGCGCTGAACACCACCACCAAACTGTCTAGCTTTGTGGTCTTCATCCTGGTGGGCTCCACGGTGTTCAGCCTGGTGTTCCAGGGGGTTGACGGCGGAAAATGGGTCGAGCATCTGCTGAGCGGGGTCCCGGGGGGACAGCTGGGCTTCTTGATTGTGGTCAACACCCTGATCTTCCTTTTAGCGTTCTTTTTGGACTTCTT
>CAMCZF010000168.1 GCA_945885775.1 Rhodoferax sp. OV413
GTCGGCTCGTTGGGCCATGATATTTCTTTCTGTCGTGAGGCCCAAGGGGGGCCTCCGGCGGCCTGGCAGGGGCCTATTGAAAAATTCCCAGAACCAAAAACTGCCAAATTCAATGCTCCGGGAAATTACAGAAAGGATGTTGCACTAACCTACTACGCCACCACTACCGGCGCGTGTCCACCAGGATAACGGTCTCATTGGTGATCCCTGGAATCATGGCGTCGCCACCCCGGGACCCTAGCCGCCCCGAACTCGGCGGTGTTGACCCCGCCGAGTTGCAAGCCTATTTTGTGAAATCTGGCCGATACACGGCGGGTGTTGCCACTCGCTACACCCAGACCACGGCGCTGACTGCCCCGGCCACCCACCAGTCGCTGGCCACCGGCTTCAGGGTGGGGATGCGCTTCCACTCGGCACCGGTGGTGCGCGTGGCGGATGCCAAACCGATGCAGCTTGGTCATGCCGCGCGCGCTGATGGGGCCTGGCGTCTCTATGCCTTTGCCGATGTCACCGGCAGCCGTCTTCGGGATTTGATCCATTTTCTGGGGCAGTCGGAGCAATCGCCTCTTCGTCGGTTCACGCCCACGGGGGCGGACATCGACAGCGTGATCGAGGTCCTTGCCGTATTCCAGCAGGGGCACCGCGAGATCAGATTGGAAGAGTTACCCCCCATGCTGTTGCCGCGCAAGGGGCGGTTTGGCTTGATTGACTATGAAAAAGTTTTCGCGGCTCAGCGAACGCAGGACTCAGATATTTTTGATTTGCGTGGCGTGGACCGTCAGTTTGGCGCGCTGGTGGTGGTCAGGCCAGACCAGTTCGTGGCCAACGTACTGCCGCTGGACGAATACGATGCAATGACGAGTTTTTTCGCCCAATTCTTGATTGACCAAAAAGTCTGAAGGGACAAGCACTATGCCAAAGACCGGATCCCTAACACCTGTTCGCCTGATGGGGCTGGCCCTGACCCTGCTGGCCCTGATTGGGGCTTGGCCACCGGCCGCAGGAGCCTCTGTGGTGTCCGACTGGAATAAGGTGGCACTCGCCGAGGTTCGCCTAGCCAAGCAAGGTCCGCCTATTGTTGCCCGGTCGCTGGCCATTGCGCATACCTGTATGTATGACGCCTGGGCCTCCTACAGCGACAAAGCGATGGGGGCCGTGGTGGGTGACAGCATGCGCCGGCCGGCGGCTGAGCGCCATGCAGCCAACCGGAAAGAAGCCATCAGCTATGCGGCCTATGGCTGCCTGCGCAATGTGTTCCCAGGGGGCGAGATGCGGCTACGGGCCGCCATGACCGCGATGGGGTACAACCCAGACAACCCGTCGGTCGACCCCAACTCACCGGCAGGCCTGGGCAACAGCGTGGCAATTGCCGTCATTGCCAGTCGACAAAACGACGGTTCCAACCAGTATGGTGACTTGGCGCCTGGAACGTACAAAGACTACACCGGATACGTGGCGCAAAACGGACCACTGCCCTATTGCTCGCCGCAATGGTTGGCCTGCTCGCCGCTGGTCATCCAAGACGAATACAAATGGCAACCGCTCTACAACGATCAGGGGACCCTCCAGACCTTTAT
This sequence comes from Rhodoferax sp. OV413, assembly GCA_945885775.1. GTDB lineage: Bacteria > Pseudomonadota > Gammaproteobacteria > Burkholderiales > Burkholderiaceae_C > Rhodoferax. The sequence continues at coordinate 1,578 of CAMCZF010000168.1, forward strand.
CGCGCCACAGTGGGAACGCGTCAAGCCATTTGCATTGACGTCTGCAGATCAGTTCGACGATCTGCAAGGGTTAAAAAGCCTGCCTGCCATTCAGCGGGACAACAACAGCACGGGCAGAGATGCCAAGATGTTTTTTGCCATGCACAACGCGTCTTTCGATGCGGGCATTGCCGCTTGGCACCTGAAACGAAAGTTTGAAGGCGTTCGCCCCCTCACGGCGGTTCGATTCTTGAAGTAAGGACAATCCATCGTGGCCTGGGGCGGACCGGGCCGACCCGTGGAGGCCATACAAGGCGAAAAATGGATCGCCTACAACCCGGGCAGCAACCCAACGCCTGCCTTCCCTGGCTATGTGTCTGGGCACTCGGCGTTCTCGTCGGCATCAGCCACCGTGCTGCAATTGATCACCGGCAGTGACAGGTTCGACTATCAGGTAACCGTCCCGGCCAATTTTGGGCGCGTCGAGCCGGGCGTGTCCGCAGTGCCGACCGTCATCTCCTACAAGAAATTCAGCGACGCGGTTTATGACGCCGGCATGTCGCGGCTGTACGGTGGCATCCACTTCAAGGACGACAACACGGCAGGGCAGCTGGTTGGCACCGCCGTGGGGCAATGGGTCTACGCAAAAGCCAAGGCATTTTTCAACAATAGCACCGACGATTGAGTGAGCACCCTGGCTGCGACCGTACCAGTCTGTTGTTCTGATTCAGCCCCAAAAGGGTGCCAAAATCCAGCGGGTCTTGCTCAGCACCATGCCACTCACATCCAACGCCATTCAGACCGGCAGCGCCACTGCCGCGCCACGCCGACGCGTCTTCGTGCTTGGCGCTACCGGCACCATCGGGCAGGCCACGGTGCGCTCGCTGCTGCAGCGCGGCAATGAGGTGGTTTGTCTGGTGCGGCCAAGGTCGGGTGTTGGTGGTGCCCTGGGCAAAGAGGACAGCCTAAAACTGCTGGCGGGCGCCACGGTGCGTTTTGGCACTGTGACCGACCCCGCTTCACTGGCGCGCGATGGCTTCCAGGGTGAACATTTTGATGCCCTGGTGTCGTGCCTGGCGTCGCGCACCGGTGCGCCCAAGGATGCCTGGGCCGTTGACCATCAGGCCCATGTGCACGCACTTGATGCGGCCCGGGCAGCGGGTGTGACGCAGGTGGTGTTGCTCTCTGCCATCTGCGTGCAAAAACCGCTGCTGGCGTTTCAGCACGCCAAGCTGGCGTTTGAGAAGGTTCTGATTGAATCCGGCCTGACCTACTCGATCGTGCGGGCTACTGCGTTTTTCAAATCGCTGTCCGGACAGATTGAACGGGTCAGGCGCGGCAAGCCCTTTCTGCTGTTCGGTGATGGGCATCTGACCGCCTGCAAGCCCATCAGCGACCGAGACCTGGGCGACTACCTGGCCGATTGCCTGGATCAGCCCGACCGGCATAACCGCATCTTGCCAATTGGTGGCCCGAGCCCGGCCATCACATCGCGCGATCAGGGCGACAAGTTGTTCGAATTGCTGGGCCAGTCGCCAAAGTTCAGCCATGTGCCTGTGGCCCTGCTGGACGTGATCATCGCGGTTCTGGGCACCCTGGGTCGCCTGATTCCTGCGCTGGCCGACAAGGCCGAATTGGCCCGCATTGGCCGCTATTACGCCACCGAGTCCATGCTGGTGCTCAACTCGCAGACCGGCCAATACGACGCGGATGCCACGCCATCAACCGGAAGCGACACCCTGTTTGATTTTTATGCCGATCTGGCCAGCGGCAAAGTGGCGGCTGAGCGCGGTGATCACGCTGTGTTTTGACGGCTAGCGCCGATTTGGCGAGGGGTGATCACCGCCAGCGGCAACCGATATCTCGGCGGAAAGAGAATAAAGCCTGTCAAAATCAGAATCCGTTAGATTCACTGACTGCTGCCATGTACCTGCCACACCAGTTCAACTCAGACCAACCACAGCACGCGGCTGCTTTGATCCGCGCCTACCCGCTGGCCAGCCTGATCAGTGTGGATGACACTGGTTTTCCGTTTGTGAGCCATCTGCCTTTGAATTTGCAAGACCAGGATCAACCCTGGCGCTTGCTGGGGCATGTGGCGCGCGGCAACCCGCACTGGCGTTACCTGCAAGCCCGGCCCAAAGCCTTGGTCACATTTTTTGGGCCTCATGCCTACTTGACGCCAAAAATCTATCCGGATCTGACCCGGGTGCCGAGCTGGAATTACCTGGCGGTGCACTGTCAGGTAGAGACCACATTGATTGACCTGCCAGAAGACAAGGATGTGTTGCTTAAACATCTGATCGCCGACCATGAGCCGGGCTATGCCGCCCAGTGGCGGGGCCTGGATGAAGACTACACCGGGAAAATGCTGGCTGGCATCGTGGCCTTCGAGTTGCGGGTGACTCATCTTGCGTGCAAGCTCAAGCTCAACCAGCATCGGCCTGAGTCGCATGCCAAACTGCATGCCCTCTACGCCAGTGGCAACGACCATGAGCGGGCCTTGGCCGGCTGGATGTCTCGCCTGGGCATGGCCGAGCCGACACCCGATCAGAATGACTGACGAAGACGCCATGGGCCTGGCGCTCGCGCAGGCCCGTTTGGCGGGTGCGGCCGGCGAAGTGCCGGTGGGCGCAGTGGTGGTGCAACAGGGCAGGGTGGTCGGGCAGGGCGGTAACGCGCCGATTGGCAGCCACGACCCGAGTGCGCACGCCGAAATGGTGGCCTTGCGCGCCGCAGCCCAGACACTGGGCAATTACCGGCTTGAAGACTGCGAGTTGTACGTGACTTTGGAGCCCTGTGCCATGTGCGTCGGTGCCATGCTGCACGCCCGGCTCAAGCGTGTGGTGTTCGGTACGGCCGACCCCAAAACCGGCGCGGCCGGCTCGGTCATCAATTTGTTTGACGAGCGGCAGCTCAACCACCAGACCGAGGTGCAGGGCGGCGTTTTGGCCGAGCCCAGTGCGGCGCTGCTGCAAGAGTTTTTCAAAAACCGTCGTCTGGAGGCGCGAATGAACCACCACCCCCTGCGCGAAGATGCCTTGCGCACGCCGTCTGAGGCGTTCGAGCACCTGCCCGATTACCCTTGGCCCCCGCACTATTTGAGCGACTTGCCGGCCTTGGCCGGGCTGCGCCTGCACTACCTGGATGAGGGGCCGCACGATGCGACTGTGACCTACCTGTGCCTGCACGGTAACCCGGCCTGGAGCTACCTGTACCGCAAGATGATCCCGGTGTTTGTGCAGGCTGGCGCCCGGGTGGTGGCGCCAGACATGATCGGTTTTGGCAAGAGTGACAAACCCAAAAAAGACAGTGCGCACAGCTTTGCCTGGCACCGTCAGGTGTTGTTGGAATTGGTCGAACGGCTGGACCTGCAGCGGGTGGTGCTGGTGGTGCAGGATTGGGGCGGTATTTTGGGCCTGACCCTGCCGATGGCGCAGCCAGCGCGTTACCAGGGCCTGCTGGCGATGAACACCCTGTTGGCCACGGGCGACGCCCCGCTGTCAAGCGGCTTTCTGGCTTGGCGTGCCATGTGCGCCAACAACCCGGAATTCAACGTGGGTCGCCTTTTGGGGCGTGGCAACCCGCATCTCAGCGCTGCCGAATGCGCCGCCTACAACGCGCCGTTTCCAGACCGGGGCTACCGTGCTGCGCTGCGGGCTTTTCCAGCGCTGGTGCCGGAATCTGAAGAGTCTGACGGCGCCGAGCTGTCTAGGCAGGCCCGCGAGTTTTGGCGTGACAAGTGGGCTGGCCAGACGCTGATGGCGGTAGGGGTCCAAGACCCTGTGCTGGGTCTGCCGGTGATGAGCGACCTGCAGGGTGACATCCGCCACTGCCCGGCGCCTATGCTTTTGGCCGAGGCCGGCCATTTTGTACAGGAACATGGCCAAGTGATTGCGCAGGCAGCAGTAGCGCGCTTTGGCCCCGTGGCAGTGGCCTGATCTGCGGGCCAGATAATCGTGGCTGGTTAATTGGAATGTGACCGCTATTCAGACCCTTATTTATGAGCAAGCACATTTACGTCTATTCACCCTCGGGCGCCGTGCGCGACAAGGCGGCCTTCCGGCGCGGCATCAAGCGGCTGACTGCGTTGGGGCACCAGGTCGAGGTGGATGAGGCAGCTTTGGCCAGCCATCTGCGCTTTGCCGGTGACGATGCGACCCGGCTGGCGGCGATTCACCGTGCGGCGGCCAGCGGCGCCGATGTGGCGCTGATTTCCCGGGGTGGCTACGGCTTGACGCGAATCCTGGCTGGTATTCAGTACAAGCAGGTGGCCCGCGCCATCGACAAAGGCATGTTGTTTGTGGGCATCAGCGATTTCACCGCCTTCCAGAGCGCGGTGCTGGCCCGTACCGGTGGCGTAACCTGGGCCGGCCCGGCGCTGGGCGAAGGTTTCGGCATGGCAGCGCCTGCGCAGCCCGACGAGATCATGGCGGCCTGTTTTGATGACTTGCTGAGCGGGCAGGGGGAGGGCGCTGGCTGGCGCCAACTCGCCAACGCCAAAGGCCCCTTGACCAATGCTACTGAATTAATAGCTACTAAGCCAATGAATACGGGGCCTGAAGGCACATTTGGCATCAAAAAATCGACGGTGTGGGGCGGCAATCTGACGGTGCTCAGTTCGCTGCTGGGAACCCCCTATTTTCCGCAGGTCAAGAAGGGGCTGCTGTTTTTGGAAGACGTGGCCGAGCACCCCTACCGCATCGAGCGCATGCTGACCCAACTGCTGCACGCCGGTGTGCTGGGGCAACAACGGGCCATTATTTTGGGCCAGTTCACCGACTTCAAGCTCGTCCCGCATGACCGTGGTTACAAGCTTCAAAGCGTGGTCGACTGGCTGCGCAGTCAAGTCAAGATCCCGGTGCTGACCAATTTGCCTTTTGGCCACGTTGCCACCAAGGTCCTGCTGCCGGTGGGCACCCAGGCCCAGTTGCTGGTGGATGGCCGGGATGCCATGCTGTATTGGGGCTAAACAGCGCTCATAAAACATGCAGGCCACCCTTGTTTTTGCTGACCTGATCGGCAGTACCGGCGCCTTTGAGTCGCAGGGCAATGCGCTGGCGACTCTGATGGTGACTCAGGTTACCACCGCGTTGGCCGAGGAGGTGCGCCGGTTCGATGGTCGCGTCGTCAAGGTCATGGGCGATGGCGTGCTGGCCATGTTTACCGATGGTCCTTCAGCCATTCGGGCCGTGCTAGACATGCAACGCAAACACCTGGCGCGAATGTCAGAAATTCCGCCTGCTTTGCGTCTGCCAATTCGTATAGGCGTCGCCCAGGGCGCCGTTGAGATGGTGGGTGATGACTGTTATGGCGACGCGGTCAACCTCGCGTCTCGCTTGAGCGACCTGTGTGGGCCACACCAGATTTTGGCGACATTGGCGGCTTTAGCGGGCTCAGAGGAATTGCCTGGCCTGCAATTCAAAAGGCTGGGATTGGTCAATATCCGCGGTCGGTCCGAGCCTTGCGAGATCTGCCAGATCGATTGGGGTGAAGACCTGGCCACGTCGCCTATGACCCAGCAGGCGAATTTGGCGACAGACCACTACCTCGATCGGGACGCAGCCAAGCGCCAGCAGATTGAACTGGGGTGGCGTGACGAGTTTCAGATTTTCAGCACCGATGAGTTCCCGGTGGAAATCGGTCGGACCCAGCAGGCTGACTTTGTCATCAAGCACCCAGGCGTCTCGCGTGCCCATGCGCGTTTGGCGTGGCGTAGCGGCAGCATCGTCTTCACCGACCTGAGTTCGTTTGGCTCATGGATCCGGTTTGTTGACGGGGGCGCCGATGTTCTGCTGCGCCGTGACGCCTGCGTTCTGCATGGCAGTGGTCAGATCGCATTGGGTAGTCCGTTTGCCGATCCTTCGGCAGCGGTCATCAAGTT
>CAMCZF010000169.1 GCA_945885775.1 Rhodoferax sp. OV413
CCGCCAATACAAAGACTTTGAACCTGCGCAACAGGTCTTAAGTCAGCCTCAAGCCCCGCCCCATCCGGGGCTTTTTTCGCGGGTTGCGGCAAAACAGGCTTTGAACCAAGCCGAATGAAATGTCTTTGTTGAGAGCGATTTGAGCTCACACACGCCCACACGGATCAAACCATGTTGGCGTTTTTTTTCGCTTGGCCTGTCTCAGTAGTGGTAGCGGCCTTGCAAGAATTCGACCCGGTCGGACTTGATCAGGTAGACACAGCGATGCTCCTGCGTAATGCGCCGGGACCAGACATCGGACCCGAGGTATTTCAGCGGTTCGGGCTTGCCGATGCCGTCGAAGGGGTCGCGCAAGATGGCCTGCACCAACTCCAGCAGCCTCTTGGCGGTGCGGCGATCCGTCTCAATCCAGTGCTGCAAGTCTTCTAAAAACTCCGTGTGGCAGACCGCGATTCGATCGCCTTCAGGCATCTACGCCCACCAATTTTTTCAGGTGGGCCATGGTCGTAGGTGCAATGTTTTTTGAGCGTGCACGCGATAGCGCTGAAAGCAGCCGCTCTGCGTTCTTCTCAGAGCGCAGCAGGTGCGCGGTCTCTACCAGGCACTCGAGTTCATCGGCAGCAATGATGGCCACGTCGCCCCCAGTACGACGGCGCACCATGATGACCTCACGGTCGTCGACGGCGCGATCCATGAGCGACTTCAACTGCTCTCTGGCCTGGCTGTAAGTGGTTTCAATGGTCATAGTGGGCCTTCTCGAATTGGACAGTAATATTGTACAAATTAGCGAATTCAAATTGGTTAACCAGTAAAGTCAAACAGTCGCCAGCAGCCAAACTGTTGCCCAATGCCCGCAATCTGCGCACCCACTCGGTCTGATCGACTCGGTCGAGTGGCGTCACTGCCCTTGAGCCACGCTTCAAGCCTTCGTCTGAAGCTGCAGCCCGACGATGCCCACGATCACCAGTCCGATGCAGCTGATGCGCGCCAGGCTCGTCGGCTCATCGAAGAACAGCATGCCGATAACGGCGGTGCCCGCCGCGCCAATGCCGGCCCAGACCGCATAGGCGGTGCCAATCGGCAGAACGCTGAGCGTGAGGCTCATCAGCCAGATGCTGAGCAGTGCCGCCAGCACGGCGATGACGGAGGGTGCGACCCGGCTGAAGCCCTGGGACAGCATCAAGCTCACAGAAAAGCCGATTTCCAGCAGGCCTGACAGCAAGATCAGCAGCCAAGCCGATGTTGTGTTTGTGACGGTGAGCATGGGCAGGGATTGGGGGGATCGGCACCACTACCCGGCAGGGCGGCTGGTGAACTCAGTCAGTGTAAGCGCCCCGATGGTTTTCGGCGTGGCAAGGCGTCGGGGGTGGCGCCTCTGGTTGGGGCTGGATGACCAGAGCTGGCATGAATCCTGCGCTTACACTCGACCGGGCAGCTCACAGGACCACCATGCAATTCCCACGCGTCAGCGGTGTACTGCTGCACCTCACCGCCTTACCCGGGCCGCACGGCAGCGGCGATCTCGGCCCATCGGCTTACCATTTTGTCGACTGGCTGGTGGCCGGCGGACAGAGCCTATGGCAAATGCTGCCCTTGGGTGGTATCGGCCTAGGCAATTCGCCCTACATGAGCAGTTCGGCCTTTGCCGGCAACCCGCTGTTGATTGACCTGGCCGACCTGCAGCGGCTGGGCTGGTTGGATGGCGACGGGTTGCCACCCGATGCACGGTTGAACGACCAGTCGATTGATTTCGAGGCTGTGATTGCTTTTCGCATGCAGGCGCTGGGCCGGGCGGCGTCTGGCTTCGAGGCTCGCGCCAGCGTGGCCGATCGCCAGGAGTTTTTGGCCTTTTGCCAGCAACAGGCTTCCTGGCTGGACGACTACGCGCTGTTCATGGCCCTGCAGGCGCAGCACCCCAACCTGTCCTGGAACCAGTGGCCTCAGCCCTTGGCGCAGCGCGAACCGCCGGCCCTGGCGCAAGCCAGTGTGGCGCTGGCAGGCGCCTGCCTGTTCTGGCGCTTTTGCCAGTGGGTGTTTTTTCGCCAGTGGCGTGCGTTCAAGGCCTATGCCAACGGGCGTGGCGTGCGCGTCATTGGCGACATCCCGATTTTCATCGCCCACCAGAGTGCCGAAGTGTGGGCCCGCCCGGACCTGTTTGAGCTGGACACTGCCGGTCATCCCACGGTGGTCGCTGGCGTGCCGCCCGACGGTTTTAGCGCCACCGGCCAGCGCTGGGGCAACCCGCTGTACCGCTGGTCGGCCCACGGCGCCGAGCAGTATCGCTGGTGGATCGCCCGCATCGCTGGCACCTGTGCCTTGGTGGACCTGGTGCGGCTGGACCACTTTCGCGGTTTTGAAAGTTATTGGGAGATCCCGGCCAGTGCGCCCACGGCCGAACTGGGACGCTGGGTGCCAGCCCCGGGTGATGCTTTGCTGCGGGCTGTTGCCGAAGCGCTGGGCACCCTGCCCATCATTGCCGAAGACCTGGGCGTGATCACGCCAGAGGTGGATGCGCTGCGCCAGCGGCATGGATTGCCCGGCATGCGGGTGCTGCAGTTTGCCTTCGGTGACGACCAGGACGCCAGCTCGCGCTACCTGCCGCACCATCACACCGCCGACAGCGTGGTCTACACCGGCACCCATGACAACGACACCACCGAGGGCTGGTGGCACACCCTGTCGGACCCGACGCGCCAGCATGTGCGCGACTACCTGGGTGCGGACGGGCAGGGCATGGCCTGGGCGCTGATCCGCGCCGCCTGTGCCAGCGTGGCTGACATGGCGATCTACCCGATGCAGGATGTACTCGGCTTGGATGGCGCCCACCGCATGAACCAGCCCGGCGTGGGCGAAGGCAATTGGGTCTGGCGCTTTCAGTGGTCCCAGGTCGGCCCCGAGCCGGCACAGCGGCTGTACCATCTGGCGCGTCTGTACGACCGGCTGCCCCGGCCGCCTGGGGAGGCTCATGCTGCAGCCTGACGATATTGAGGCGCTGATGGGCGCCAGGCATCCCGACCCCTGCGCGGTGCTGGGCATGCAGCAGCGCGAAGGCGCCCTGTGGGTGCACGCCCTGTTGCCGGGTGCCATGCGCGTGGATGTGCTCGACCGTGCCAGTGGACGTTGTGTGGCGGGCCTGCAGAGGCTGGCTGGCAGCGAGGTGTTTGGCGCCCGGCTGGCCCGGCGGCGCCAGCCCTTTGATTACCTGTTGCGCGTGCAGTGGCCGGCGGCGCCGGGTCAGCTGCCTCTGGCACCGCAGCGGATGGAAGACCCTTACCGCTTCGGTTTGGTACTGGGCGAGCTTGATGCCTGGTTGCTGGCCGAAGGCACCCACCGCCGCCCGCACCCGTGCCTAGGTGCCCACCCGCGCGAGTTGCAGGGCGTGGCTGGCGTCAGCTTCGCGGTCTGGGCCCCGAATGCGCAGCGCGTGTCGGTGGTGGGGCCTTTTAACGACTGGGACGGCCGTCGTCACCCCATGCGCCTGCGCCGCGAGTGCGGCGTCTGGGAGTTGTTTGTGCCCGGCCTGGGCGTGGGCGAGTTGTACAAGTTTGAAGTCCGCACACCGCAGGGTGAACTGCTGCTCAAGGCCGACCCCTTCGCCTTTTTCAGCGAGCTGCGGCCTGGTACCGCCAGCATCGTGCAGGGCCTGCCGCCGGTGCGACCCATGCATCCGGAGCGGGCGCAGGCGAACGGCTTCGACCAGCCGATCAGCATCTACGAGGTGCACCTGGGGTCCTGGCGCAAGGCCGAGGGCTGGCGCTGGCTCAGCTACCGGGAACTGGCCGACACCCTGGTGCCCTATGCGCGTGAGATGGGTTTCACCCACCTGGAGCTGATGCCGGTCAGCGAGCACCCGTTTGACGGCTCCTGGGGTTACCAGCCGGTGGGCCTGTATGCCCCGACCGCGCGCTTCGGCACGCCGCAAGACTTCAGACACTTTGTCGATGCCGCCCATGCCGCCGGCCTGGGCGTCATCCTGGACTGGGTGCCAGCACATTTTCCGTCCGATGCCCATGGTCTGGCCCGCTTTGACGGCACGGCGCTGTACGAGTACGCCGACCCGCGCGAGGGCTTCCACCAAGACTGGAACACGCTGATCTACAACTTCGGCCGCACCGAGGTGCGCAATTTCCTGGTGGGCAACGCGCTGTACTGGCTGGAGCATTTCGGCATCGACGGCCTGCGCGTGGACGCGGTGGCCTCCATGCTGTACCGCGACTACAGCCGGGCCGAGGGCCAATGGCTGCCGAACCGGCACGGCGGCCGCGAGAACCTGGAGGCAATCGCCTTTTTGCGGCTGATGAACCACACCGTCGGCGTGGAGCGGCCCGGCGCCATCACCCTGGCCGAAGAGTCCACCGCCTTCCCCGGCGTGAGCCGCCCACCCAGTGCCGACCTGCAGGGTGGCGGGCTGGGCTTTCATTACAAGTGGAATATGGGCTGGATGCACGACACCTTGGCCTACATGGCCTTGGACCCGGTGCACCGCCAGCACCACCACGGCGAGATCACCTTCAGCCTGGCCTACGCCTTTGACGAAAACTTCGTACTGCCGCTCTCGCACGACGAGGTGGTGCATGGCAAGGGCGCCATGCTGGCCAAGATGCCGGGCGACCGCTGGCAGCAGTTGGCCAACCTGCGCGCCTGCTATGGGCTCATGTTTACCCACCCCGGCAAAAAGCTGCTGTTCATGGGCTGCGAGTTCGCGCAGCCCACCGAGTGGAACCATGACCTGAGCCTGGACTGGGCCCTGCTGGAGCAGCCCAGCCACCAAGGCGTGCAGCGCCTGGTGCGCGACCTCAACCTGCTCTACCGCGCGCACCCCGCACTGCACCAGCTCGACACCGAGGCCGCCGGTTTCGCCTGGCTCAGCCACGACGATGCGGCGCAGTCGGTGCTGGCTTTCGAGCGGCGCGCCCTCGATGGCCGCGCGCTGGTGGTGCTGTGCAACCTCACGCCGGTGCCGCGCCTGAGCTACCGCGTCGGTGTACCGCAGGCCGGGCCGTGGCGTGAACTGCTCAATACCGATCAGGCGGTGTATGGCGGCAGTGGCCTGCCCAGCGCGCCCGGTGCCACTGAGGCGCTGCCGTGGCAGCAGCGGCCGCAGTCGCTGCGTCTGGACCTGCCGCCACTGGCATGCATCGTGCTGCAGCCGGTGGCATGACTGCCACCGCGAACCTGTCTGGTGCACCGGACCTGCTGCCGGGCCAAGGTGCCACCTTGGGCGCCGAACTCGGGCGCGACCGCATCGAGTTTGCGTTGGCAGCGCCCCATGCCCAAGCCGTGGAGCTGTGTCTGTTTGATGCCGCCGGCGAGTGCGAGACCGCGCGCCTGCGCCTGCCCGAGCCGCAAGGCGGTGTCTGGCGTGGCGGGCTGCCGCTGGGGCCGGGCATCGGAGCTGGCCTGGTGTACGGCTGGCGTGTGCACGGCCCCTGGGCACCGCATGAGGGGCACCGTTTCAATCCGTCCAAACTGCTGCTGGACCCAGCCGCGCGTGCCGTGCTGGGCCGCTACACCGGCGACGACCTGCATCTGGGCCATGACCCGCACAGCTCGGCGGGCGATCTGCCCGACCTGCGTGACAACGCTGCCACCGCGCTCAAGGCGCGGGTCGTGGCCGAACTGCCCCCGACACGTGTGGCCAGGCCGCAGCCCGACCCGGCCCGGCGCGTGATTTACGAGCTGCACATCAAGGGCTTCACCGCGCTGCACCCGGCTGTGCCGGCCAGCCAGCGTGGCCGCTATGCCGGCCTGGCGCACCCGGCGGTGCTGGCCCATCTGCAACGCTTGGGCGTGACCACGGTCTGCCTGATGCCGGTGGCCCACCGCGCCGACGAGGCGCGGCTGCAGGCGCAGGGCCTGAGCAATTACTGGGGCTACAGCCCGGTGGCCTGGAGTGCGCCCGAGTTGCGCTACGCCAGTGAGGGTCCGGCCAGTGACCCGCGCGCCGAGTTTCGTGCCATGGTCGACGCGTTGCACGGCGCCGGGCTGGAGGTGGTGCTCGACGTGGTCTACAACCACACCGCCGAGCTCGATGAGTGGGGCCCCACGCTGTCGCTGCGCGGCATCGACAACGCGCTCTATTACCACCTGCTGCCCGGGCAGCAGCAGCGCTACACCAACTGGACCGGCTGCGGCAACTGTGTCAACTTCGATCAGCCGCTGGTGCGGCGCCTGGTGCTGGAGAGCCTGCGCCGCTGGGTGCTCGAATTTGGCGTGGATGGTTTTCGCTTTGACCTGGCCCCGGTGCTGGCGCGCGGCGGCGGCACGGTGCAGGGCGCTTTTGCGCCCGATGCACCCCTGTTGCAGGCCATCGCCGCTGACCCGGTGCTCAGCCCCTGCCTGATGATTGCCGAGCCCTGGGACATTGGCCCCGGTGGCTACCAGCTCGGTGGCTTTCCGCCCGGCTGGCTGGAGTGGAACGACCGTTTCCGCGACACCCAGCGCAGCTTCTGGCTGCATGGCCACAGCAGCCGGGGTGACATGGCCCGCCGACTGGCCGGCTCCAGCGATGTGTTTGTGCCGGGCCAGCGCGGTGCCCACAGCAGCGTCAATTTCATCACCGCGCATGACGGCTTCACGCTGCGCGACCTGGTCAGCTACGCCCAGCGCCACAACCAGGCCAATGGTGAGGACAACCGTGACGGCCACGCCCACAACCTCAGCTCCAACAATGGCATCGAGGGCGACACCGACGTGCCGGCCGTGCTGGCGCTGCGCGCACGTCAGCAGCGCGTGTTGTTGGCCACGCTGCTGCTGTCACTGGGTACGCCCATGCTGCTGGCCGGTGACGAGATCGGGCACAGCCAGCGCGGCAACAACAACGCCTACTGCCAAGACAACACCATCACCTGGCTAGCCTGGGCCCACGCCGACCAGGCGCTGTGTGCCTTTGTTCAGAGCGTGCTGGCACTGCGCCAGCGCCTGGTGCTGCTGCAGGCTGGCCAGTGGTGGCAGACCCTGGTCTCGGCGCAGGGCCCGGCTGCGTATTGGTGCGACGCGGCCGGCCAGCCCTTGAGCGCTGCCGCCTGGGACGACCCTCGCAGCCAGGCGCTGGCCCTGCAACTGCAGGGGGCCGGGCCGGGCGTGCTGCTGCTGATTAACCCACAGCCCGAAGCTGTGACCTTCACCCTGCCGCCCGGCGGCTGGCAACTGCAGCTCGATACCAGCGCCGTCACAAACGACCGGCTTCTGGGCGTCACAGAAACCCTGTCGGCTGGCACCCTGTGGCTGGCTGTGGCAGAGTCGGGTCTGGCCTGACCTTACCCACTCACCCACCCCATCCAACCCGCCCCACCATGAGCCTGATCAGCCTGCCCACCCAACCCTATGCCGGCCAGCGCCCCGGCACCTCCGGCCTGCGCAAAAAAGTGACGGTGTTCCAGCAGCCGCTGTACCTGGAAAATTTTGTGCAGGCCCTGTTTGACGTGCTGCCCGCCGC
>CAMCZF010000170.1 GCA_945885775.1 Rhodoferax sp. OV413
CACATGCGCTCAAACTTGACCCAAGCCGCTTGTGCTTGCGATTCGGTCAACTGGCCTGTGCGTTGCTTGATGCCCAAAGCACTCGCAAATTCTGTGACACACCAGGCGGCGGATGCCAATTCGTCGGCGCATGCTGCGTACCAATTGACGACGTCGGCCGTTCTGGCTTCGTTGGTGCACAGTGCCACTAAGACACTGGTGTCGACGTACAACATCAGTAGCGCGCTTCTTGTCGCAACTGCTCCATCACGGAGGACCCCATGGGCAGCGCATTGGCGTCGCGTGTCAGTTCCTCAGCGAATGCTTGGCGGCTCCACTGTGCTGGCAGTCTGAGATTCAAAGCGCCATCAGCGCCCACCTGAGCCACCAGATGATCACCCTCCTTGATGCCAATTTTTCGCACATAGTCTGCCGGAATGCGAACCGCAAGGCTGTTACCCCATTTGGCAATTTGTAGATTCATCATGGTTAAAATTGATATCCATCGTTGTAGATACATTCTAACGGGCTGCACGGCCGCTCGACAGTCACTCATGCGAGGGCGCGCCAAAAGCCTATTTCGTCATAGACAAGTTCAGTCGCTGGTGTTCAGCCTGCCGCCCAACAGATAAGCCTTGACCAGCCCCAGCCCCTTGCACTCCTGCAGACCGTTTTCTTGCAGAGAAAACGAATCCTTAAGCAGCTCGTAGGTGCTGGTCGACACCTGGGTCTGGCCAACGGGGGCGGTGGATTCCATCCGGCTGGCGGTGTTCACCGTGTTGCCCCACAGGTCATAAGAGAACTTGGTAAAGCCGATCACACCGGCCACCACCGGTCCAGAATTGAGGCCGACGCGCATGCCCACGCTCTTGCCGTGGGTTTTGTTGAAATTGTCCAGGTCCTCAAACATGCCCAGCGCCATGTCGGCACACAGTTCGGCGTGGTCGGAGCGGGGGATGGGAATGCCCGCGGCTGCCATGTAGGCGTCGCCAATGGTTTTGATCTTCTCCAGGCCCAGGCTGTCGGCGCGTTTGTCAAAACGGGTGAACAGGTCATTGAGCATCTTGACGAGCTCGGTGGCGCTGATCTTGGATGAAAACTCGGTAAAGCCCACCAGGTCGCTGAACAGGATGGTGGCCTCGGCGTAGCTGCCCGAGATGTTTTTCTCGCCCCGCTTCAGCCGTTCAGCAATCGGCCGGGGCAGGATGTTGAGCATCAGCTTCTCGGTCTTCATCTGCTCAAGTTCGAGCAGCTGTTTTTCCTCACTCATGGTCACCATGCGACGCTGGTCCAGATCCCGCAGGCGTTTGAACGCCAGGTGGTTGCGGACCCGCGCCAACACGATGGGCGGGCTGACCGGCTTGGTGATGTAGTCAACTGCGCCCAGGTCAAGGCCCTTTTTTTCGTCCTCTGCAGCGTTCATCGCTGTCAGAAAAATGATCGGGATCTCGCTGGTCGTCGGGTCCTGTTTGAGTTGTTCGCAGACCTCGTAGCCCGACATGCCCGGCATCATGATGTCGAGCAATATCAGGTCGGGCGGGCTGGGCCCACGGATTGCGGCCAGAGCCTTCTCGCCGCTGTTGGCAAGCTTGACACGGTAGGTGTCCTTGAGCAACCCGGCCATCAGTGACAGGTTGTCGGCGGTGTCGTCGACGACGAGGATCGTATCTTTTTCAGATGATGTCACGGATATGTTCATGTCAGTTTCTAACGATGCAGCATTATTTTGGGCCGGTCTTGTGGACCGATTACTCGGCGCCAGCGTCGTCAGACTTTGCGTTTTTTGTAAGAGGAGCACCAACCATTGCGGTGCACCATGCGGTCGGACATCAGGTCGCACTCGCCCCATTCGTCAGCAGGTTTGTCCGGCGCCCACGCCAGGCAGTTGTGGCATTTTTGCGTGAGGTCGTGCTTGGGGTATCGCGCTCGGTCAACCTTGGTGCTGTCGTGGCGGTAGCCAATGGCTGTGGCTTTGGGTTCAGTCTCTTCAACATTCTTGAGCGCCGCCCGTGCGGCAGGCACATGCAGGGCGACGGTTCCCGCCGCAAGAGGGGTGATCAAAAAGACCCTGCGGTTGATCTGGCGCATGACTCGATTCCTTTGCTTTTCAGTGCCAGTTTTGAGAATAACACGGCCCTGAGTGTGCCAATTCCTAAGCGAGCCTTAACCCGGCGAAGCAACGGGCAGCCCGCACCTAGGGTCTGATTTGCAGGGCCGTAGGACCAGGTCGAACCGGCGGCAGGCGATTGCCAGGAGGTGGGGCCGCCAAAGGCACCGCCGGCCGCATCTCGGGGGGTAGCACCGCGGGGTAGTAGCTGGCAAGGTGTGAGCCATACAGCGGCTTGTACGCGCCCTGGTGGCAGGTGGCGCAGTTCACCTTGGCCACGTCGCCCATGGGGCCGCGCCGATTGGGAGGGAAGATGGTGATGAGTGGGTCGGCGGTGAGGTACTGCTGGTTCAGGTCCCGTACCAGGCGGATGCCGTGCCAGGCTGTGACCCGCTGTGGTGTGGAGATCGGCCAAGACTGCATCGACTGGGTGTTATGGCAAAAGGTGCAGTTCACGCCCAGCGACTTTGACATGTGAACCATCAGGCCGTAAGTGCGTTCAGCATCTTTCACGGATGCGCGTGGTGCGTTGCCAGCGGTGGCCAGCGCCGTTTCGCCATTGACGCGGACGGGTTCCTTGCCCAGCAGGAAGTGGCTAAAGGGGTCGCCTGGTAGCGAGGTCAGCCCAACCTGCGGCTGAGCCATGTTCTGGCCGCCACGCTCGCCCATGCCGGCACTGGGCAGCCGGCTTGGGGTCTGCAGGAACCAGATATTTTTGGGGACGGGGTGCCCCCGGTGACAGGTGTAGCAGGTGACCCCAGTTTCGCCCAGGTGGTCTTTCCAACTAGCGTTCATGTTTTGCACCATCTGCAGCATGCGCCGGGCAACCACTTTGGTGTATTTCTCTTCGCTGGCAAAATTGCCTTCAACATGGCAATAGGCGCAACCCGCCTCCGGTGCCACCCAGGAGGTGATGGCGGTCATGGTGCGACCAAACTCTGACAGGCTCAAGTCGCCGAGCACCTTGACGTTTTCATAGACTTCCCCAGCGTTAGGGGTACCAGGCCTAAGCTTCGCGGCGCGCGCAATCTCAGGTTCGGCATTGAGCGCCGCTTGAGAGTCCAGCGTGCGTGGGTTGTAAACCTGGACCATGCCGGTACCGCGATAACCGCCCTGAACAGGCGTTACCGGCGGGCGCTCGCAAGCTACCAGAAGAGCGGCCACTACAAGCCAGGAGCCTGTGCGTAATGAAGCCGACCGGCGTGAAGTCAGCCAATCAATAAGCCGTTGCATGAGCGCCCAATTTCCATGCTGTTCAATCACCTATCTTTTGTTGCCACCGTTTGTGTCATCATTGCATGACAGGTGTATTGTGTCAATATTTATGGACAACGGGTTTACCCTAGACAATGACCGATTCTGGCGGCAGCACTGTCTGGTTGGGCTGGGCTAGCGCCATGAATCCAGCCTGTAAACTGGCGCTCAGGGTCGCCGCGATGAAAGGGTAAAGCGCATGTTTGGTTTTCAATTTAGCGGCCGCAACCGCTTTGTGTTGTATTTCTTCTTACCCGTGGTGGCGGCCATCCTAGGCGGTGGGTTGTTCAGTCTGGTCTCGGTCACCAGCTTCAGCCGACTGCAGCACGACACCAACCAGCAGCAGCTGCGCGACATGCAGACCCTGGCCGGCTCCATGGACCTGGGGATGGAGATTCTGCAGGTCCAGAAGGATTTGAACGACATTGCCCGGCGTGTGCGACTCAAGGAGTTGCGTGGTGTTGAACTGCAGCGCGAGCACGACGCGCTGGTCGAGCGCCTGACCGGGATGTACGTCAAGCTCAAGGAACTGTCCCTCGACGAACGCGCCTCAGAGGAGGTCAGGCGAATTTTGCGTGATGCGGTTCGCAAGTTTGGCGCCTACTACAACCAGGCCACGGTAGCCTCGGACACCTTTCTTGAGAAGCCTGACCTTGCCATAGTCTCTATGGAGCAAGCCAACCAGTCTTACGTGCAGTTCGCAGAACTCGGGCAAAAGGTGCATGTCGACCTGGTTAAGCGCTCGGTACAAAACATGGAGGTGGCAGAAACCTCGTTGGATCGTTTTTTGCGGTCCACCCACACCGTCGTGACGCTCGGATCGCTGGCTGGCGTGGTCGCCTGGTTCTTCATTGCCCGCTTGATTGCCGGCCGTTTGGCGCTGCTGGCCGGGACCTTGCGCCAGTTGGTCGGGCAGAGCTGGCGCGGTCTCATTGATAAAGATTTCAAGCGGGTCGAGCAGTTGGCTGCAAAGCCCAATGAGCTCATAGGCGGTATGGCCTCAGCGGTGCTGGCGTTTCGCCAAGCCAATCACGAGCGTGATGCCGCACAGGCAGCGCTTGAGGCCGAGCGTGAGAGCCTGGAGGTGCAAGTTCAGCATCGCACGGCGACGCTTGTCGCCATGACCGAGGACCTTAAACATGCCACGGAACGCGCTGAGGACGCCAGCCGGATGAAGTCGGCCTTTCTAGCCAATATGAGCCACGAAATCCGCACGCCCATGAACGCCATCATCGGCATGTCTTACTTGCTCTTGCAATCTGGCTTGAGCGATCGGCAGCGCGATTACGTCAAAAAGACCCACAGTTCCAGCCAGCATTTGCTAGGCATCATCAACGACATCCTGGACTATTCCAAGATCGAGGCCGGTAAGCTGGAGATTGAGCACATCGAATTCACCTTGGACCAAGTGTTGCAAAACGTGGCCAACCTGATTGCTGAGAAGGCCACTGCCAAGGGCCTGGAGCTGTTGTTTGACATCGACTCCTTGCTGCCGCAGCGCCTGGTGGGAGACCCGCTGCGTCTTGGCCAAGTGCTGGTCAACTACGCCAACAATGCGGTGAAGTTCACCGCCACTGGCGAAGTGACCATTGAGTTAAAAGTGCGGGAAGTCACCGAAGAGTATTTCATGATTTATGGCGCGGTGCGAGATACCGGCATTGGGCTGACGGCAGAGTCCATGGGCAAGCTGTTCCAGAGTTTCCAGCAGGCAGACTCTTCAACCACGCGGCATTACGGTGGCTCCGGGCTAGGCCTGGCCATCACCAAACAAATTGTGCAGCTCATGCACGGCGAAGTCGGCGTGGACAGCGTGCTCGGTGAAGGCAGCACCTTCTGGTTTACCGCACGCCTGGGCCGCAGCCAAAACCAAGTCGTGCCGCAGCTGCTGCGGGAAGACCTGCAGGGCCGGCGTGTGCTGGTGGTGGACGACAACGAGGCCGCACGGCTGCTGCTAGGGCGGCTGCTGGATGACCTGACATTCGATGTCGATGCTGCTGAATCTGGGGCGCAAGCCCTGGATATGCTGGACCGCGCTGTGTCCCAGGGCCGCCCTTACCACGCGATCTTTCTGGACTGGCAAATGCCCGGCATGAATGGCATTGAGCTCGCGGAGAAGGTCCGGGCGCGGCCCTACGAGCTGCCTCCCAAGCTGGTTCTGGTGACCGGCTATGGGCGCGAAGAAGTGCTACGAAGCGCTGAAGAGATGGGCATTGGCAACGTGCTGGTCAAACCGGTGAACGGCTCCATGCTGTTCGACTCGGTCACCCGCCTTTTTGGCACTGGCCAGGCTAACGTGCGGGATGATCCGATCGAGCGGTCTGAGGTCACACTGGCGGCCATCCGTGGTGCCAAGGTGCTGCTGGTGGACGACAATGATCTGAACCAAGAAGTGGGCACTGAGCTGCTGCGCGGCGCCGGCCTGGTGGTGGACGTGGCTGAGAACGGCCAGGTTGCAGTAGATAAGGTGTTGGCCGGGCAATTTGATGTGGTGCTGATGGACATGCAAATGCCGGTGATGGATGGCGTGACAGCCACCCGGGCCCTGCGTGCCATGCCGCAGTTTGATGGTTTGCCCATCATCGCCATGACCGCCAACGCGATGCAGTCAGACCGTGAGGCCTGCCGAGCCGCCGGCATGAACGACCATGTGTCCAAACCCATTGAACCGCGTGACCTGTTTGCCTGCCTGCTGCGCTGGGTGCGTTACCGGGCTCCGGTTGAAGACAAAGCGGCCACCGTGCCAGGTGAGCTGGCTGTGCTGGGGGGAAGTCAGGCCGGCGCTGAGCTGAGCTTGCCGACAGGCATCGCCGGTTTGGACCTGGAGCTGGGCTTGCGCCGGGTGCTGGGCAAAAAACCCATGTACCTGAACATGCTGCGCAAGTTTGTTGCTGGACAACAGGGTGCTGTGGACAAGGTCCTGCAGGCACTGGACGATGGCGACTGGGACACGGCAGTGCGCACGGTGCACACCACCAAAGGCGTGTGCGGCAACATTGGTGCTGCCGGCGTGCAAGAGCAGGCGGGCCAACTGGAAGACGCCCTGAAGGCGCGCCAGCCGCGTGAGACGTTGGATGTCCTGGCAGCCCAGCTGCTCAGCACCCTAGAGCCGCTGATCGCATCCATTGTGGCCTGGCTGCCAGCTGAATCGACCGTGCAAGCATCAGCCCCTGTGGATGAAGCCGCGCTGGCGCGCGTGACAACGCAGCTGCGTGAGCTGTGCGCCGACATGGACTCAGGCGCTGAAGACCTGCTGGGCGAGAACAGCGTCATGTTGCACAGTGCCTACCCCAAGCACGCCCAAGCCATCAGCGACGCCATCAAGGGCTTTGATTTCGATCTGGCTATCGAGCAACTCGACTTGGCACTGCAGGCTAGAGCCAGCAGCGCTGCGACTTAGCCGTTCAAAGGCCTGCTGACCTCAGTCGATTGGGTTTAGCCTGCCACCCAACATGTAAGCCTTAACCAACCCCAGCCCCTTGCACTCCTGCAGACCGTTTTCTTTCAGGGTAAATGTGTCTTTGAGCAGTTCATAGGTGCTGGTCGACACCTGGGTCTGGCCAACGGGGGCGGTGGATTCCATCCGGCTGGCGGTGTTCACCGTGTTGCCCCACAGGTCATATGAGAACTTGGTAAAGCCGATCACGCCGGCCACCACCGGTCCCGAGTTCAGGCCGACGCGCATGCCCACGCTCTTGCCGTGGGTCTTGTTGAAATTGTCCAGGTCCTCAAACATGCCCAGCGCCATGTCGGCGCACAGTTCGGCGTGGTCCGAGCGGGGGATGGGAATGCCCGCGGCTGCCATGTAGGCGTCGCCAATGGTTTTAATCTTCTCCAGGCCCAGGCTGTCGGCGCGTTTGTCAAAACGGGTGAACAGGTCATTGAGCATCTTGACGAGCTCGGTGGCGCTGATCTTGGATGAAAACTCGGTAAAGCCCACCAGGTCGCTGAACAAAATAGTGGCCTCGGCGTAGCTGCCCGAGATGTTTTT
>CAMCZF010000171.1 GCA_945885775.1 Rhodoferax sp. OV413
GCGGCCAGGGCCTCGCGCACAAAGTCCAGCCGGTCCTGGCCCCAGAACATCTGCTCGCCCACAAACATCGTGGGCGCGCCAAATATGCCGCGCTGCACGGCGGCGTCGGTGCGGGCCTTCAAGGCTTCTTTCACCTCAGGCTCGGCACACAGCGCCAGCAGGGCGGCCGGGTCAAAACCGGCGGCGCTCAGGGTCTGGGCCAGCACGGCTGGGTCGCCCAGGTTCAGCGCGTCCACCCAGATGGCGCGGAACATGGCGGCGCAATAAACCTCAAAGCGCGCGTCGCCGCGCAGCTGCAGGCCAACTGCCGCGCGCATCAGCGGCAGGGTGTTGATCGGGAAATGCGGGTTCATCACCAGCGGCACGCCATAGCGTTTGGCAAAACGCGCCATGTCGACAAACAGGTAGTTGCCCTTGAGCGGCACACTGATGGGCGCCCGGTTGCCGGTCGCCTGGAAAACCCCACCCAGCAGCATGGGCTGCCAGACCAGGGCGGCGCCAGCATCGGCACACAGCTTTGGCAACTGGGTCCAGGCCAGATAAGAGGCAAGGCTGCCAAAATCAAAATAAAAGTCCACGGTCTTGGTCATCAAAATTTCTCCAGGTAGGGGCGTAAATCAAGCTCATGGGTCCAGGCGTCGCGCGGCTGACAGTGCAACATCCAGTACTGGTCGGCAATGTGCTCAGGGTTCAGGATACCGTCTTGCGCCTTCAGGGCATAGCGCTCAGGGAAATTGTCGCGGATGAAGGCGGTGTCAATGGCGCCATCCACCACCACATGGGCCACGTGGATGCCGCGCGGCCCGAGCTCGCGCGCCATGCTCTGCGCCAAGGCCCGCAGCGCGTGCTTGGCGCCGGCAAAGGCCGCAAAATTTGCCGCTCCACGCAGCGAGGCGGTGGCGCCGGTGAAGATGATGGTCTGCGGCCGGCCACTGCGTGTGACCATTCGCCGCGCCACCTCGCGCCCATTCAGAAAGCCACCAAAACAGGCCATTTCCCAGATCTTGAAGTACTTGCGGGCGGTCTCGTCCAGGATGCTACTGGGCGCATTGGCACCGATGTTGAACACCAAGACCTCGATGGGGCCGATGTCGGCCTCGATCTGCGCCACCAGCGCCACCACCGCGTCTTCCTGACGCGCGTCCGACGCAAAACCATGGGCCTGGCCGCCTTCGGCACGGATTTGCGCCAACAGTGGCTGCAGCTTGTCCAGGCTGCGGCGGGTCACGCAAGCAGCGTAGCCTTCGCGGGCAAAACGCCGTGCCACGGCGCCGCCGGTGGCGTCCCCCGCGCCAATGACCAGGGCAACCGGGGTGGCACTCATGCGGGGTTCATGCCTGGTTCATGCCTTGTAATAGACGATCTGGTGGCTGGTCACCAGCATCTCGCCGGCCTCGTTCCAGAGCTGGGCCGTCTGGTCAAAGAAACCGTTGCGAAAGGCCTGTGCCCGGGCCTGCGCCATCACAAAACCGGTGCCGGTGGCGGCCAGCTGCGCCGCACCGGCATGAAAGTAAACCGTCATCGACACGGTGCCGGCCGGCACATGGGTGGCGCGGCGGCGCCAGACCCGCGGAAAAAAAATGTCAGCCAGCGCTGTGAGCGAGGCAAAGTCCAGCGGCCGGGCCGGCTGGTCGCGCACCCAAAGCTGGCTCAGGCTGTTCTGGCTGCTGCCATCCCAGGTCACCGGGAGCGGGCCGGTGATGGGCTTGGTCTCGTAGCGGTCAAACCACACCACCGGCGCCGCCACGCGCAGGCTGGGCACGTCCGCCGCCGCTGGGCAGGCCGGCATGGGCTCGTCGTCCACACCCCAGGTGTCGCGCCGCTGTGCCGTGATGGCGGTGGCGGTGATGACCGACTGCCCGTCCTGCAGCAGCTCGATCACCCAATGCTGGGTGGAGCGGTTGGTGCGGGCGGGGCGGGCCTGCAGCACAAAGGGCCCGTCCGCCACCCCGGCGGCGTAGTTGACTGTGAGCGCCAGCGGGTCGCCCAGGCGTTTGGGATGCAGCAGCACGGCATTGAGCATCTGCGCCGCCGTGATGCCGCCGTAAGGCCCCACCATGTTGGCGTAGGCCGGGCTGGTGTGGCCCAGCCAATGGCCGTCCGGCTGCAACTCAAGCGCAATGGCTTGGTCAAACGGGTGCAGCGTCGGCACTGGGCTGGTCATCAGACGCGCTCAAAAATACCCGCTGCGCCCTGCCCCATGCCCACGCACATGGTGACCATGCTGTAGCGCAGCTGGTGCCGGTGCAGGGCGTGGATGGCGGTGGCTGAGCGGATGGCGCCGGTCGCACCCAGCGGGTGGCCCAGGGCAATGGCACCACCCATGGGGTTGACCTTGGCCGGGTCCAGCCCCAGGGTGTTGATGACCGCCAGCGACTGGGCGGCAAAGGCTTCGTTCAGCTCAAACCAGTCGATGGCATCCTGTCTCAGGCCAGCTCGGCGCAGCGCGGCCGGAATCGCCTCGATGGGGCCGATGCCCATGATGTGCGGTGGCACGCCGCACGCGGCATAGCTGACAAAACGCGCCAGCGGCTTCAGGCCAAAGCGCTTGACGGCGCTCTCACTGGCCAGAATCAGCGCGCCAGCGCCGTCCGAGGTTTGCGAGCTGTTGCCGGCAGTGACCGAGCCACGCGCCGAGAACACGGTGCGCAGCTTGGCCAGGCCCTCGATGGAGGTGTCGGCGCGCGCGCCCTCGTCCAGGCTCACCAGCCGGCGGGTTTCCAGCACCAGGCCGGTGGCCAGGTCGGGGGCGCGGTCCACCACCTCCACCGGGGTGATCTCGTCCTTGAACTGGCCGGCCGCCATGGCCGCCAGCGCCCGCTGGTGCGAGGCCAGGGCGAACTCGTCCTGCGCCTGCCGGCTCACCTTCCACTGGGTGGCCACTTTTTCGGCAGTCAGGCCCATGCCGTAAGCGATGCCAATGTTGTCGTCATTGCCAAACATGGCCGGCGACAGCGACGGCGCGTTGCCCATCATCGGCACCATGCTCATGCTCTCTACGCCGGCGGCAATCATCACATCGGCCTCGCCCACGCGAATGCGGTCGGCCGCCATCTGCACCGCGCTCAGGCCCGAGGCACAAAAGCGGTTCACCGTGATGCCGCCCACACTGTGCGGCAGGCCGGCCAGCACCGCGGCCACGCGGGCCACGTTCAGGCCCTGCTGCGCCTCGGGGATGGCGCAGCCGCAAATGATGTCTTCGATGCTGGCCGGGTCCAACCCGGGCGCTTGCGCCAGCACCGCTTGCAGCGCCTTGACCAGCAGGTCGTCCGGGCGCAGGTTGCGGAACGAGCCCCGGTGCGAGCGGCCGATCGGCGTGCGTGTGGCCGCGACGATGTAGGCGTCTTGAACTTGTTTCATGTGTAGCTCCGGGTCAGTTACGCAGCGGCTTGCCGGTGGACATCATGCCCATGATGCGCGCCTGGGTTTTGGGGTGCACCAGCAGCTGGCAGAAGGCCTGCCGCTCCAGCGTCATCAGGTAGTCTTCATCGACCAGGCTGCCGGCGTCCACATCGCCGCCGCACACCACATGGGCGATCAAGCTGGCAATGTGAAAGTCATGCGCGCTGATGAAGCCACCGTCGCGCATATTGACCAGCGAGCCCTTCAGGGTGGCAATACCGCTGCGCCCGGCCACGGCAAATTGGCGCTTGTGCGGCGGCCGGTAGCCGCCGGCAAACATGGCGCGGGCCTCGTTGCTGGCCACAAACAGCAGCTCGTCCTTGTGCGGCACGATCAGGTCGCTGGCCAGCAGGAAGCCCAGCTTGCGCGACTCGATGGCGCTGGTGCCCACCTTGGCCATGGCGGCAGCCGTAAAGCCCTCGGTCAAAAACGGCAGCAGGTCTTTGCCGGTAGAGGCAGCGGCGTTTTCGGCCGCGCGGCGGGCGATGTAGGTCAGGCCGCCGGCACCCGGCACCAAGCCCACCCCCACCTCAACCAGGCCGATGTAGCTCTCCATCGCCACCACCCGGCGTGACGAGTACACCGCCAGTTCGCAGCCGCCACCCAGTGCCAGGCCGCGCACGGCAGAGATTACCGGCACGGTGGCGTAGCGCAGGCGCAGCATGGCCTGCTGCATCTCGGCCTCGGCACCGTCAATGGCCGACACCCCGACCATCATGAAGGCTGGCAGCATGGCCTGCAGGTCGGCACCGGCCGAGAACATGTCATCGGGTGACCAGATCACCATTCCCTGGTAATTGGCCTCGGCCAGGTCGAGTGCCTGCATCAGGCCCTCGATCACGCCGGGGCTGAGCGCGTGCATCTTGGTCTTGATGCTGGCAATCAGCACCTGCTGGTCCAGCGTCCAGAGCCGGATGGCCTCGTCCTCGTGCAGCGTGGTGCCAGCAGCCTCGGCTTTGAGCGCCTGCGCGCCCAGCACGCTTTCGGGGAAATGCTGGCGCGCATACACGGGCAGTTGGCGCACCGGCACAAACTGGCCGGTGCTGGGGTTCCAGGAGCCAGCCGGTGTGTGCACACCGCCCGCCTCGGCCACCGGGCCATTGAAAACCCAGTCTGGCAGGGGCGTGTTGCACAAGGCGCGGCCGGCTTCAATATCCTCTTTCACCATCTGCGCCACGTCCAGCCAGCCAGCCTCTTGCCACAGCTCGAACGGGCCCTGCTTCATGCCAAAGCCCCAGCGCAGGCACAGGTCCACGTCGCGCGCGTTATCGGCAATGGTGGCCAAGTGCACGGCGGCGTAATGAAAGCCGTTGCGCAGAATGGCCCACAAAAACCGGCCCTGCGCGCCCTCGCTGTTGCGCAGCAGGCGCAGGCGCTCGGCGGCCGGCTTTTTGAGCATGCGGGCGTAGACCTCGTCGGCCTTTTCACCGGCGGCCACGTACTCACCCGATTCAGCGTCAAAGCGCAGCACATCGCGGCCCTGCTTTTTGTAAAAGCCAGCCTTGGTTTTTTGCCCCAGGTGGCCCAGCGTCAGCAGCTGCTGCAGCACCGCAGGCGTGGCAAAGCTGGCATAAAACGGGTCGGTCTCTAGGCTCAGGGTGTCTTGCAGCGTCTTGATCACATGGGCCATGGTGTCTAGGCCCACCACGTCGGCGGTGCGAAAGGTGCCCGAGCTGGCGCGGCCCATTTTTTTGCCGGTTAGGTCGTCCACCACGTCGATGGTCAGGCCAAAGTTTTCCACCTCTTTCATGGTGGCCAGCATGCCGGCAATGCCGACCCGGTTGGCGATGAAGTTGGGTGAATCCTTGGCCCGCACCACGCCCTTGCCCAGCACGCTGGTGACAAAGGTCTCCAGCGCGTCCAGGTTGGCGGGCTCGGTGGCGGGGGTGTTGATCAGCTCCACCAGCGCCATGTAGCGCGGCGGGTTAAAGAAATGGATGCCGCAAAAACGCGGCCGCATCGCCTCAGGCAGGGCCTCGCTCAAGGCGGTGATCGACAAGCCCGAGGTGTTGGAGGCCAGCAGCGCATGCGGTGCCACATGCGGCGCGATTTTGCGATACAGGTCGAGCTTCCAATCCATGCGCTCGGCAATGGCCTCGATCACCAGGTCGCAGCTTGCCAGCAGCGCCAGATGCTCCTCGTAGTTGGCCTGGCCGATCAGTGCGGCATCCTCGGGCACGCCCAGCGGCGAGGGCTTGAGCTTCTTCAGCCCTTCGACCGCGCGGCTGACGATGCCGTTTTTGGGGCCCTCCTTGGCCGGCAGGTCAAACAGAATGACCGGCACGCCGACGTTGACCAGGTGCGCCGCAATCTGCGCGCCCATCACACCGGCGCCCAGCACCGCGACTTTTTTGACAATGAAATGAGACATGGTGGAACCTGCGCGGGCTTACTGCACGCGCACCCAGGTTTGGGTGCGGCCCAGCATCGGGGTGCCGATGTAACCGCGCACCTCGAGCTTTTTGCCACCCTCCACCGGTGTCAGCCTGAGCTTGTAAATCTTGCCGTTGTTAGGGTCAAGAATGTTGCCGCCCTCCCACACGTCCTTTCCGTCAACCTTTTTGGCGTCACGGATGATCTGCATGCCCACCTTGGGCTTGCCTTTGCGGTCATCCGTGCACTGGTCGCAATTGGGCTCACCACTCTGGACCAGGGCTCTCTCTACGGCGCCACTGAGCACACCTGCGGCGTCAACAATACGCACTTCGGACGTGACCTTACCGTCGGTATCGCTGATGGTCTGCCAAAGCCCCACCGGCGACATTTGAGCCAGGGCAGACAAGGACGACAAGGCCAGCAAGGTGGCCAGGATGCTACGGATCATGGGAATCTCCTACAAAGGTTAGACAAGTACAGGCCTGGGCTCAGGCAAACACCGCTTCGGTGTCCATCAGGGCGGCCGCGCCACTGCGCGCAGTGCGCATCAGGGTGGCGGTCTCTGGGAACAGTTTGGCAAAGTAGAAACGCGCAGTTTGCACCTTGGCCAGGTAGAACGGGTCCGGGTTGCCCGCCGCGATCTCGCGCAACGCCACCTGCGCCATGCGGGCCCAAAAGTAGCCAAACACCATGTGGCCGGCCACGCGCAGATAATCCACCGCAGCGGCGCCCACCTCGTCAGGGTTCTGAAAGCCCTTGAAGCCGATCTCGGTGGTGAACTTGGTCATCTGCTCGCCCAGCACGGCCATCGGCGTGATGAACTCGGACATTTTTTCGTTGACGCCTTCTTCCTCCACCAGCTGCGCCACCAGCTTGCCAAACTTCTTGAGGGTGGCGCCGTTGTTGCCCAAAATCTTGCGCCCTAGCAGGTCGAGCGACTGGATGGTGTTGGTGCCTTCGTAAATCATGTTGATGCGGGAATCGCGCACAAACTGCTCCATGCCCCATTCCTTAATGTAGCCGTGGCCGCCAAACACCTGCAGGCAGGTGGAGGTAGCGGTCCAGCCGTTGTCGGTGATGAAGGCCTTGACGATAGGCGTCAGCATGGCCAGTATTTCGCCCGCGTCTCTGCGCACCTTGTCCTCGGGGTGGTGAAGTTCCTGCTCCAGCAGCATCGAGCAGTAGGCCGTAAGGGCGCGGCCACCCTCGGCGTAGGCGCGGGCGGTGAGCAGCATTTTGCGCACATCGGGGTGCACGATGATCGGGTCTGCCGGCTTGTCTTTGGCCTTGGTGCCCGAGAGCGATCGCATCTGGATGCGGTCTTTGGCATAGGCCAGGGCGTTCTGGTAAGCCACTTCGGTCAGGCCGAGTGACTGGTTGCCCACGCCCAGGCGGGCGGCGTTCATCATCACAAACATGCCCTGCATGCCCTTGTTGGGCTGGCCCACCATGGCGCCCACTGCACCGTCCAGCACCATCTGGCAGGTGGCGCTGGCGCGGATGCC
>CAMCZF010000172.1 GCA_945885775.1 Rhodoferax sp. OV413
AAAGAGCCGGGTCCGTGGCTGGCGCAAATACAGGCGCGCAGGCCCGCCAATGTGGTGATCGTGGCGCAGGCGGCCAAGATGGCCAGGACGATTTGGGCGGTCACGGCCAAAGAGCAGAGTTACCAACGGGGCTTTCAGAGCGTCAGGCCCAATGTCTCGGTGCAGGCGGCGTGAGCAAAGAGAGTCAAATTTATCAACCAACCTTTGAAAGGATATGGTCAGTCTTTGTAGGGTAGAGAGGCAGTAAATAAGTGAAGTGATGTGAAACAGGTCAGACCGGGGCGAGCTAAACCTGCATGATTTGCCGGACATAAAAAGTCCGTTCTAGGAGATGAGGCGCTTGTCAGCGGATATGCATCGGGGCCAGCGGGCGAGTCTGGGAAACCAGACGGACCACGCAATCAAGGCCGGATATAAGTGAGCAGCCGACTTCTTCGCAACACACCACAAATTTCTCTTGCTACCCGGGAGGCATCCATATAAGTCAGACCATGGACGGTATGCATGATTTAGGTGGCAAACAGGGTTTTGGACCGGTTCGTTATGCGCCAGGGTCGGCGGCTTTTCATGCGCCTTGGGAGAGGCGAGTCAATGCGCTGTACTCACTGGCGGTCCGGCGGGGGCTATTCAATATGGACGAGTACCGGCATGCGATTGAGCGCATGGAGCCGCGTCATTACCTGAATGCCAGCTATTACGAGCGGACCCTGACAAGCCTGGCGACTTTGTGCGTTGAAAAATCGGTGGTGAGTCTGGCTGAGCTCGAACAGCTCGCTCAGGGCGCATTTCCGCTGGCGCTGCCCAGTGCCGGTGGGCGCAGCAACGTGGCCGGCCGGGCGGCCTTCAAGCTGGGTGACGCAGTGCGGGTCAGGACCGACCTGGTGCCGGGCCATGTGCGTATGCCGGCCTATATCCGTGGCAAGCTTGGGGTGGTGGTGGGCGAGTCGCCGGCTTACCCTTTCCCGGACGCCCATGCGCATGGCGTGGCCGCGGCCGATGAGCCAACCTACGATGTCCGGTTTGATGCCCTGCACCTTTGGCCCGACTCAGCCGACCCGGCATTCGTGCATGTTGGGGTGTTCCAAAGCTATCTGGAGCGACCCTGATGCCCGTGCACCAGGGATAGACAGCTCAGGCCAGGTACTTGGCGAACTGGGCAATGTCGATGTTGCCGCCTGAAATGAGCACGCCCACTCGCTTGCTGCGCACGTCCACCACGCCTTGCATGGCTGCGGCCATGGCCAGCGCCCCCGTGGGCTCTATCACCATCTTCATACGCGCTGCCGCAAAGCGCATGGCTTCAACCAGTTGTGCATCGCTGACGGTCACGATGTCATCCACCAGGGTTTGAATTACCGGGAAGGTGAGCTGCCCAACCTGCTGCGTCTGGGCCCCGTCGGCAATCGTTCGGGGCGTGTCGATTTTCACCATGTGACCCAGCTGTTTGCTTTGCTGCACATCGTTGCCGGCTTCTGGTTCGACCCCGATCACCCGGCAATCCGGGCTCAGCTGCTGCGCCACCACCGCGCAGCCTGACAGCAGCCCGCCACCACCCAGGCAGACCAGCAACAGGTCTAGCGGCCCCGTGTCTTCAAACAACTCAATGGCTGCGGTGCCCTGACCGGCCATCACGTGGGCATGGTCATAGGGGGGTATGAGCGTCATGCCACGCTCTTGTGCCAGTTGCCGCCCGATGGCTTCGCGGTCTTGCGTGTAGCGGTCATAGGTGATCACTTCGGCACCATAGCCGCGCGTCGCGGTCATCTTGACGGCGGGCGAGTCCAGCGGCATGACGATGGCGGCCGGAATGCCGAGCAATTGCGCCGACAGTGCCAGGCCCTGCGCGTGATTGCCTGAACTGAACGCGCAAACGCCGCTTTTCCGCTGTTCTGGCGTGAATTGCGCCAGCGCGTTATAGGCGCCGCGAAACTTGAAGGCGCCCATGCGTTGGAAGTTTTCGCATTTAAAAAACAGCTGCGCCCCGGTCAGCGAATTGGCGGTTTGGGAGGTATGCACCGGGGTGCGGTGCGCCACGCCTTGCAGTCGGGCGTATGCCGCGGCCACATCGGCGTAGTTGATGGCCAGTTGTGTGGCGGGCGACCTCATTTGGCAAACAGGGATTGTGGGTTTTGAAACGCCTTGAATTCGATCGCATTGCCGAACGGATCAAGAAAAAACAGCGTCGCCTGCTCGCCGGGCTCCCCCTTGAAACGGGTGTACGGTTCGATGATGAACTTGGTACCCAGCGCCTTGAGCTTGCTGGCCAGCGCTTCCCAGTCGGGCATGGTCAAGACCATGCCAAAGTGGCGCACGGGCACGCCATGCCCGTCGACCTCGCTGCGCGCCGAGCTGGTGTCCATCGACACGCACAGGTGGGCCACGATTTGGTGGCCGTAAAAATCAAAATCCACCCAATCGGCGCTGCTGCGCCCTTCCGGGCAGCCCAGCACGCCGCCATAAAAGGCGCGTGCCTTTTCAAGGTTGGTGACGGGAAAGGCGAGGTGAAAAGGCTGCATAGTGAATCTCCAAACTTGACAGCATGCTAACAAACCGCGGCTTTGGATGCCGCCATCTGGCCGAGGGTTGCCATTACCGCCTGCGCAGACCGAGGACCATCACGGTGCCAACAACCAGTAGCGCGCCGGCCACCTGCAGTGGCGCAATGGTCTGGCCCAAAATCAGCCAGGCCAGGATCAGGGCAAAGACTGGTTCAACGTTCATGATCGCCGAATTGCCGGCCACCCCCAGCTTGGGCAGTACCGTGAACATGATGGTAAACGCCGTGCCGTACAAAAAGGTGAGCGCGGCTAGGCCCCACCAACCTGGCGCAGCCAAAGGGAAATGAAAGCCACCCTGCACGCCCACGGTCGTCAGGGCGACCAGGCCTGCCATGGCCATGGTCGAGGCGGTGCGCAACCGGCCATCAAGGTCGCCGGCTTCGTGCTGGGTCAGGATCATGGCCAGGCCAAAGGTGGCCGAAGCTGCCAGCGCAAAGGCGACGCCACTGCCAATTTGCCCCCATTGGCCAGCGGCACCCAAGCCCGAGGCCGCACCCAACACATCAAGCGCCATGGCCAACCCCACCAGGATGACAGGCATGGCCAGCAGGACCGCACGCTCTGGATGGCGCTGGTAAAGCAGCCTGTCCCAGACTGCTGCCCATAAGGGGTAGCTGTTGAAGGCGAGCAGCGCGAGCGCCACCGGCAGGCGAGCCACGGCAGAGTAAAGACACAGACCCTGCACCCCGATCAACAGGCCGATCAGTGGCAAAAAACGGCGGTGCCGGTGCGTCAGCCGCAGCGAGACGCCCTGCACCAGCACCAAAGCTGTAACCACCAGCGCCGTGGTCACGCTGCGAAAAGCCGCTGCGGTAGCGACGTCCACCCCATGGTTGAACGCCAGGCGCGCGGCCACATGGTTGGCGCCCATCATCAGAGCGATCAGCAGCAGGGTGGCAAATGCTGTGCCGCTCAGGGCACGCGGCCGGGGGGTCATGACACGAGGCAGAGCAAAGGAACTCCAGGTGTTGCAGCGGTCGTCAGAGCCGGCCAGCCGAGTGGGATCTTGCTGTCGATTCTGCAGCATGAATCAGTGATCTTGCGGCGTCGCCAGCGAGCCAAGGCTGAATCGACGCAAAATCTGTCGGCTTTGTCCTTCCAACTTGCAAGATCTCTTGGCACTCTGCCCAGAAATTTTGCTATATTTTTTATAGCTATAAACCCAATAAAGACGGGGGCTAGCATCACTTTGTATAAAGGAATAATCATGTTGAAACCGATTCTTGTGGCGGCGCTGATGGCCCTCGCTAACCAAGTCCAAAGTGCAGACACGCCAACGGCGGCGCCGGTTGACGCCGAAATGCAGCGGGCACGCGCCCTGATCAGTCAAAAAAACTGGCCTGCTGCGGTCGTCGTGCTGGAGCCGTATGTGGTGACCAAGCCCAAAAGTGCCGACGGCTTTAACCTGCTTGGCTACAGCTACCGTAATCTGAAGCGACTCGATGAGGCCTTGGTGGCTTATAAGACGGCACTGAGCCTTGACCCGGCCCACCGTGGTGCTCACGAATACATCGGCATGGCTTACCTCCAACTGGGTCAAATGGACAAGGCCCGGGAGCATCTCGGCGCGCTCGACAAGCTGTGTCGGTTCTCTTGCGAGGAATACCGGGATCTTAAAAAAGCCGTAGACACTGCGGCCAAGTGAGGCCAACCCTGAGGCTGAGCGCGCTCCGATACACTGCGCCATCCGAGCCAAGCCATTGCGTTGCTGTCTTGGAACTCGTCTGACCGCTCACTCCCATCACGAACCACCATGCCAATTTCCACCCAAGCTCTTGCTGCCATACAGGCCGCTGGCGCCGCTATATTTGCTGCCGATGAGCAACTTAAGGCTGTGGCCCAGACCTATGCAGATCGCGTGAATACCGCCATGCACGCCAACCCATTCGATCTTGCCAATGACAGTTTGTTTGAAGACTGGAAGTCGGTAGCCCGTTTGAGTCAAGCATTAGCCCGCATCGAAAGTGAACTCAAGCAGGTCTATGAACTCGCCAGCAGCTTAAACAAGGACAGCAAGCCTGTAGGTTCGGCTCACCTGCGGGCGCTGGCCGGGCCATCAGCCGGGCCACGCGCAGGGGCGACCGAACATGCTGATCTGATTCAGGCGATTGATGCGACCGACGTCCGCGTCAAAAAGGCCCCGCGCCGCAGCAAGAGGGCGCCTATGTTGGCCGGTAATGCCGTCAAATTGCTGACTCAGCTGCAGCAGGAGCTGACGGCCCATGACTTTGTCAAACTCAACCGCTCCCGGCTCGCCCTTAGCGCCGGTCTGCCCAAGGGCTCCATCAATGCCGCGATTCGCAAGTTGTTGGCGGAGGGTTGTCTGCTTCAAAACGTTGCGGGCGCCCTCAAGCTCGCGTAGCTTCATCGCATGGCCGGCGGCCCCGCCATCGGCTTCATTAGAATCGAACAGAGGGTCTGCTTGCGTAAACCCCAATTAGCCTAGGGACAGCGACATGGATAGCAATAACGCCCGATTTGGCAGTGGCCACTCGGTACTCCGCATCGAAGACGACAAGCTGCTCAAGGGGCAGGGGCGGTTCACTGACGACATCACGGACGACACGAACTACACACATCACCTGCGCCTGTTTTTTGTCAGGTCGATTTACCCTCACGCCCGCATTCTGAGTATTGACAAGTCCGCCGCTCTGGCTATGCCAGGGGTGGTGGCTGTTTTTGACGGCGCCGATCTGGTGGCTGCCGGAGTCAAACCGATTCCCGGCCCGGCGGCGTTCAAACGCGCTGGTGGTGCGCCCAGTGTCACCCCTTTGCGCCGACCGCTGGCATTCGAGCGGGTGCGCTACGTCGGCGAGGCGGTGGCAGTGGTGCTCGCCAACACGCTGGAGCAAGCCCGCGACGCTGCCGAAGCGGTGATGGTCGACTACGATGAACTGCCGATGGTGGTGGACCTGCATGAGGCAGTGGCCGCTGGCGCGACCGTAGTCTGCGACGAGGCCCCTGACAATATTTCTGCCGAAATGCGCCACGGTGATGCTGCGGCTACCGACCAGGCCTTCTCCGGTGCGGCACATGTGGTGGGACTCTCGCTCAGTAACCAGCGCCTGGCGGCGTTGACGCTGGAGCCGCGATCGGTTCTGGCCCTGGTCGACCCGAGCGATGGCCGCCTGGTGATGCGTATGAGCACCCAGATGCCCTCGGGCATCAAGACCTCGCTGTGCAAGGACGTGCTGGGACTTTCTCGCGACCAGGTGCGGGTGACGGTGGGCGATGTCGGCGGTGGCTTTGGCATGAAAGGCGGCATCCATCCCGAAGATGCGGTGACCGCTTGGTGTGCTTGGACGCTTAAACGCCCCGTGAAATGGATTGCCGAACGCAGTGAAGAGTTTCTCAGCGGCGCCCCTGGCCGTGATATCGACACCAAGGCTGAGTTGGCCTTGGCGGCTGACGGCCGCATTTTGGCCCTGCGCGTGCACACCTTGGCCAATGTCGGCGCTTATGCCACCGGCACCGGCGTGGCCATCCAGCTGCTGATTGGTCCTTGGGTGCAGACCAGCGTTTATGACATCCAGACCGTTGATTTTTATTTCAAGGCGGTGCTTACCAACACCGCGTCTGTGGGCGCGTACCGGGGTGCCGGCCGGCCTGAGGCCATTCACATCATGGAGCGCCTGATGGATGAGGCGGGCCGCCAGACCGGTATCGACCGCATTGCGCTGCGCCGGCGCAACATGATTCGCCCCGAACAGATGCCCTACAAGAATCCGATGGCACAGGTGTATGACAGCGGTCGCTTTGAGCACGTGCTGGACCAAGGCTTGGCGCTGGCCGACTGGAATGGCTTTGCTGCTCGGGAGGCTGAGTCGGCGCGCCAAGGCAAATGGCGTGGGCTGGGCATTGCCACTTTTCTGGAATGGACCGGCGGCAACGTCTTTGAAGAGCGCATGACGGTCACGGTACTGGCAGACGGTGTCATTGAGGTGTTTTCTGCCGTGAACGGCATGGGGCAGGGCATTGCGACCTCGCTTGCGCAGTTGGTGGTGGACGTGTTTGACGTGCCGCTTGAGCAGGTGCGGGTGGTGTTGGGTGACACCGACCTTGGCGAGGGTTTTGGCAGCGCCGGGTCGCGCTCGATCTTTGTCGGTGGCTCGGCGGTCAAGGTGGGCGCACAGCGCACCGTGGAACATGTCCGGGCCATGGCCGCCAGCACGCTGGAGGCCTCGGTGCAAGACATCGACTACCTGGCCGGGCGTTTCCAGGTCAAGGGCACAGACGTGAGCGTTGGCCTGTTTGAATTGGCGGCTAAGCAGCCCGGCGGCCGAATTTTCTTCGAATCCACCAGCGCAGTCAGCGGGCCGTCCTGGCCCAATGGCTGCCACGTGTGCGAGATCGAGCTCACGCCCGAGACCGGCGAGGTCGCGGTGGTGGCCTACGCGTCGGTCAATGATGTGGGCAAGGTGGTCAACCCCGCCATCGTGATCGGGCAGCTCGACGGCGGTGCCATGCAGGGCATCGGGCAGGCGCTGATCGAGCAAGTGGTCTATGACCCGCAAAGCGGCCAGTTGTTGACCGGCAGCCTGATGGACTATGCCGCGCCGCGCGCCGACATGACGCCACCCTTTCGCACCGCGATGGACCAGTCAACCCCTTGCCTGAACAACCCGTTGGGCGTCAAAGGTGT
>CAMCZF010000173.1 GCA_945885775.1 Rhodoferax sp. OV413
TCCGCAATCTTTTAAAGATATCAAGCCGCTGAAAACGTAAGGCACTATAGGTCAAACAAAGAATTCCGTGGGCAAATCACTTGGGTGATTTACCCACGGTGGGAAAGTGGGAAAGTGTTTGACAAAGAAGGGGAAGTCCTTGTAGTCGAGCTCGGGCCGGTACTGGTTGGCCTGCCGACCCAGCGCGAGATAGTCCGCCCTGCCACAGGCCTGCCCAAAGGTCCTCAAGGCTTCGGCACCCCAGTGCCCGCCCTCGCGAACCACAGCGGCAGTAAGGGCCGCATCCTCGGTGTAGAGGTTGTAGTCGCACAATTCATGCGACAGGTTTTCGGGCTGGTGAGTGTCGGCCAGCCAGTCTTTCGACCCAGCAGCCAGGGGCTTGTCCATGCAGGTTCTCCAATGCTGGGCTCAGCCCGGCAATTTACGCATCACAAAAGGGTAAAGCGTTCTGTTTGTTGCGCTGTTCCATGTGCCACGAATCTCCTTGCCGCATGAGTTTGCCAGCACAGTGCCTTGCCACACAGCGGACACATCGACACCATCAACCGACTCTTCAAGGCTGAAGTCCTCAGACTCCAGCTCACCCGAAACGCGGGTTTGCACGCCGGCCCGATTCGCGCCGCCGCTGAAGCTGTCCGGCCACTGCGGGTGCTTTTCAAGCAGCAATGTGGCGCCTTGCGCAAGCCCTGCAAATTCGGCGCGCCATAAGCCGTAAAGGTGCTGCGGGCCGAGCTCTTCGATCGACGGGCACGCAGACCGAGTTTCAATTTTTATATTATTTTGGGCTCTAGCCCCCGTGGATATTAGGGTTATAGCTATAAAATATATAGCAATCTGCGTTTTCATACGGGTCTCGACCTTAACTGATCCGTGCCATTGCGGCAGCATTGTCTTGCGCCCTTTGCGCAAATTCGGCGCGTAAGGCGCGTAATTTTTCACGCGGGTCTTCACGAACGGTCTTGGCGTCCAATGCCATTTCAGCGATGAACCGGCTGGGCAGCACGGCCACCAATTCGCGCCCCTTCTTGCGCCGCCGGCTCCAACTCACTGCCAGGCTGCGCTGGGCACGGGTGATGCCGACATACATCAGGCGGCGCTCTTCCTCCAACCGGGTGGCAACTTCATCGGCGAGCGCGTCTTCGCCGGGCCGGAACGGCAGCATGCCCTCGGTCACCCCGACCAGCATCACATGAGGCCACTCCAAGCCCTTGGCAGCATGGAGTGTGGACAGCGTGACCACGTTTTGGTCTTTCTCCCGCTCATTGAGCGTGGAGATCAGTGACACGGTTTGCGCCACCTCCAGCAGACTCTTGAGTTCACCAGCGGTGCTGACACCCGCCACATCCGACATCTGACCACCGCAACGGGCCGACATCCAGTCGCAAAAATCCGTCACATTGCTCCAACGGGCGGCGGCCAAGGCCGCGCTGTCTTCGCCATCGTAGAGGTGTTTTTCGTAGTCGATCTCTTTGAGCCAGTCGCGCAGGAAGACAGCGGCCGCCTCAGCGCCATTGGTATGGCGTGCCCGGTAGCTCAGGTCGTTGACGTAGCGGCCAAATTCGTGCAGGCTGCCCATCGCTTTGCCACTGAGCACACTGCTGAGCGATGCGGCAAACAGCGCCTCAAACAGGCTGATGCGGTAACGACTGGCAAACGTGCCCAATTGCTGCAGGGTCTGATGGCCAATGCCGCGTTTGGGCACGGTGACCGC
Organism: Rhodoferax sp. OV413; assembly: GCA_945885775.1. Lineage (GTDB taxonomy): Bacteria > Pseudomonadota > Gammaproteobacteria > Burkholderiales > Burkholderiaceae_C > Rhodoferax. Next base: position 1,712 of record CAMCZF010000173.1, read on the forward strand.
CCGCAAGAACGCCGGGTCATCATCCGGGTTGAGCCACAAACGAAACCAGCCGCATAAATCCTTGATTTCGGCACGGTCAAAGAAACTGATGCCGCCAGATACTTTGTACGGGATTTGGGCTTTGCGCAGCGCCTTCTCAAAAGTCTTGGCCTGGTGGTTGGCGCGGTAAAGAATGGCGAAGTCCTTGAACTCCTGGTACTGCGGGCCGCTGCTGACCTGTGTGCCCGCACGCAGGCTCTGGATCCGCGCCACGGTCCGTTCCGCCTCATGCTCCTCACTGTCGGCATCGACCACCCGCACCGGCTCACCTTCACCCAGATCGCTCCACAAGTTTTTGGGAAACAGCTTGGGGTTGGGGCCAATCACGTGGTTGGCCGCACGCAAAATGGCGCCAGTGGATCGGTAATTCTGCTCAAGTTTGACCACCTTGAGGCTAGGGAAATCGATGGGCAATTTGCGCAGGTTGTCCAACGTGGCGCCGCGCCAGCCGTAAATGGACTGATCGTCATCGCCCACCGCCGTGAACCGCGCCTGAATGGCAGAGTTGCCGCCAATCAGCAATTTAAGCAATTCATACTGGGTGGCGTTGGTGTCCTGGTACTCATCAACCAGGACATGCCCCATCAAGCCTTGCCAACGCTGCCGGGCCGCCTCATGGTGTTGCAACAATTTCAGGGGCAAGCTGATGAGGTCGTCAAAGTCCACACTCTGGTAGGCCGTCAGTCGTTCTTCGTAATGAGCCATCACACGCGCAATCTGCCGTTCGCCGTCGTCTTTGGCGGCCAGCGCCGCACGCTCGGCGTTGAGACCCATGTTTTTCCACAGACTGATGGTCCACTGCCATTGCCGGGCCGTGGCGGCGTCGACGGTGCCACCTGCGTCTTTCAGGATGCTGGTGACGTCATCACTGTCGAGAATCGAGAACTGCGGCTTAAGGCCAAGTGCGCTGCCGTCCTGGCGCAGCATGCGCACGCCCAAGGCGTGGAAAGTGCAGATCAGCACCTCCCGCGCAGCGCCACCGATCAGGCCCTTGGCACGTTCACGCATTTCCGCTGCGGCCTTGTTGGTGAAGGTAATGGCGGCAATTCGGCCCGGCGCCAACCCGGATTGAATCAGGCGGGCAATCTTATGGGTGATCACCCGGGTCTTGCCTGAGCCCGCCCCGGCCAACACCAAGCAGGGGCCGTGCATGTAGTTGACGGCCTCCTGCTGAGCCAGGTTCAGGCCAGGGGGTGGGGAGGACACAGGACCAATCAGCGCCCGGCCAGCGGATAGGCCGGGTCGTTGTAGCCCGGGGTGGAAGAATGGCCGGGTGATACGAGGCTGTTGACCAGCGCTTCGTCCTCCGCAGTGATTTGGACCTCGACGGCACCAAAATAATCCTGCCACTGCGCCAGCGTACGCGGCCCGGCGATGACGGAGCTGATATGCGGATTTGCCAGCACCCAGGCGGTCGCGAAATGCGCCAGCGACACGCCCTTGACCTCGCAGTGAGCCCGCAGGGTTTGGGCAATGGCCAGCGACTCCTGGCGAAACTCGGTTTCCATCATCCGCTTGTCGGCCCGTGCCGCGCGCGACCCCGCCTGCGGTGTTTGGCCTGGCGCGTACTTGCCGGTCAAGACGCCGCGGGCAATCGGGCTGTAAGGCACCACACCCAAGCCGTGGTGGCCGCAGGCCTCCAAAATTTCTGATTCAGGCAGGCGGTTCAGCAGGTTGTAATAGGGCTGGCAAACCACCGGGCCGGGCATGTTGAACTGGCGCGCCATGTGCACCATCTCGCCAATACGCCAGCCACGAAAATTGGATACGCCCCAATAGCGAATCTTGCCGTCTCGCAGCAGGGCCTCAATTGCGCGCAGCGGCTCTTCCAAACCCATGCCGTTGTAATCGCGGTGCAAATAATAGATGTCCAGGTGATCGGTCCGCAGCCGCTGCAGGCTGTCCTCGCAGGCGCGCAGCATCCAGGTTCGCGAATAGCGGCCCTCATTGGGGCGCTCGGACAGGGCATTGCCGACCTTGCTGGCCAACACCCAGTGCTGCCGCTGGCCCTGCAGCAGTTCGCCCACCATTTGCTCTGACTTGCCGTGCGAATAGATGTCGGCGGTGTCAATGAAATTGCAGCCATTCGCATACGCATGGTCGACGATGAGCCGGGCTTCGGCCAGATCCGTCTGATCTGCAAACATCATGCTGCCCAGGCACAGTCGGGACACTTTGAGAGGGCTTTTTCCGAGGTTTTTATATTGCATCATCATCAGAGGACAGGTTAGGTTTGATCACGACCGATTATCAGGCGGGCATGCGGGCCGTGTTCAGGATGTGGCCTGGGCGTAGCGGGCGAAGGCCTGCGCCGTGGGCGTGGTGCTGGCGCCAGGTTGTTGCGGGGGCTGGTAATGCCCGTCAACCACGCGCGCGGGCTCTTCAAAACAGTCGCGAATCCAGGGGATGTATTCCAAGACGCTGCAAGCTGCCCGGCTGAAGTTCAGATGCTGGTGAACCTGGCTCATATCACCCGCGTGGGGAGCCACCGGCAGCCGATGGGCCGCAGCCAACTCGATCACCCGCAATACCTCAGTCAGGCCGGCCATACGCGTGACGTCTGGTTGTAGCCAATGCACCGCGCCCTGGCCAATAAACTCGGCAAAGGCATCCACGCTGTAGAGTTGCTCACCAAGAGCCACCGGGATGCTGGTGGCACGGGCCAATTGGGCATGACGCTGGACCGCGTCGTACCACAAGGGCTCCTCAAACCAGAAGACGTTTTGGTCCTCTGCCGCACGACAAAAACGAAGGCAATCCGCCAAGTCCCATTTGCCATTGCCGTCAATCGCCAAGGTCACCTGGTCTCCCACGGCCCGGCGCACGGCGCGAAGTCGGGTCAGGTCACGTTCCACCGTGGAGCCAACCTTGATCTTGATGCCAGTAAAACCGTCTGCTACGGCCTGCAGCGCCCCCTGTACCAACTGGGCATCTGGAATCGACAGCCAACCGATGTCGGTGTTGTAGGCCCGAACCTGCTGGCGTACGGCGCCGCCGAGGCACTTCCACAAGGGAACTTGCTGGAATTTGGCGCGCAGGTCCCACAAAGCGACGTCAATGGCCGCGTGCGCCAGCGAGGTAATCCCCGCACGGCCCACCCACTGCAATGCCGGTTGGCGCGCAACTTTTTGCCAGAGGCGTTCAATGTCGTTGGCATCCTCACCCAGCAACAAAGGCGCGATGCAGGTGTCAATGCAACGGGTGATTAACTGGTCACTCGCCAGATGGGCATGGGTCCCCGTGAACCCATAGCCCTTCAAACCATCGTCTGTGCTAACGCATGCACCGACGACCCCCCAATGAGAGATGGTGTGGGTGCTGTCGGCAATCTGGCTCCCTGTCACAGGGATGTGCAAAATGAAGGACTCAATGTGTTTGATGCGCATAAGGGCTTCCAGTGGGGTTGTCTTGGTCGCTAGCCTGATGTTAGCGCCGTCCATGATCTGGGACCATGGCATTTTGTCCGCTGTGGGGCGTCCATCACAGGCTGCTTACCAATCTGACAGCCTACCACCGCCCTGAAAATCAGCCTCGAACACCCTGGATTAACTCGGACATATCTGCAGCCAAAACCCGGCTGACAATCATGTCCAAGGCGGGTCTGGCGTTGCCCTGTTTGTCCAGCCAGACCTTTGGCGTCAAGGCACCAGCCACCGCGACGGCGTCCCCATCCTCCAAGGCCAGCAGCATGGCACTGGCCTGCGGTGAAAAGGCGATGGCATTAACGATCAGGCTTTCTCCGTCACCGGCCACGGAACGTAGCTTAGCCAAAGTAAACGAACTTCCGTTCTTGCCTTCGCGAATTTCTGGCTTTGCCAACAAGGTACCTGCAATCAAAGCCTGAATCATGACGCCAATTATCGCCGCAACGCATAAAACAAAACGCCCACTTCAGGTGGGCGTTTTGTTGACAGCAGAGCTGCCGTTTTTTGGTTGCGCGGGAAGGATTTGAAGCTCCGACCTTTGGGTCGATCCCAGCCACCGTCGAGTCTAAGCCTTGGACTGAGCCAATTCATGATGCCCTTTTTGAGTCCTGTATGTTGACACGGTACCCAGTGCTCGCACTTAATCGAAGCATGTAGTAACATAACTACATTACTCAGACGCACGGGGTGTCTCCATGACTATCACCACCATTTCAAGCCGCGAATTCAATCAAGGGGCGAGCGAGGCGAAACGAGCGACAACCAAGGGGCCGGTGTTCATCACAGATCGAGGCAGACCGGCCCATGTGCTGATGAGCTTTGAAGACTATCAGAGGCTCACAAAGCAGCGACGCAACATCGCCGATGCGCTGGCCATGCCAGGTATTGCCGACATCGAGTTTGAGCCGCCGCGTGTGACCATCGAATCTCGGCCGGCTGATTTCTCATGATGTTTGTTCTCGATACCAACGTGGTATCCGAATTGCGCAAGGTGCGACTTGGCAAGGCCGACACAAACCTGACGGCCTGGACGCAAACCGTTGATGCCGCCAACCTCTTTGTGTCGGCCGTCACCATCATGGAACTAGAGCTTGGCATTCTGTCGATTGAGCGGAAGGACGCCGCCCAAGGAGCACTGCTGCGCTCGTGGCTTGAGCAGCACGTATTGCCTGAGTTTTCCGGGCGCACGCTGCCTGTCGATACAGCCGTGGCACAACGCTGTGCCCGGCTGCATGTCCCCAACAGGCGCGGCCAGCGCGATGCGCTCATTGCAGCAACCGCGCTTGTGCACGGCATGACGGTGGTCACTCGGAACATCACCGATTTCAAGCCCACAGGCGTGTCACTCATCAATCCTTGGGGGGTATCGCAGTGACTATAAATCCCTATAAATCGCAATAATTCATCCCTCGCCACAGATAACCGGCCCGTTCAAGCGCACGGGACTTACCATGTTGAGCCCAGTTCGCGCAACCCAGGCCCCAGAATCGTTGGAAATGCAGCGCTCGACCACAGCCCCGTGAGCAGGCAAGTTGGCGTAGGCCCATGGCCGGATATCGGCCTCAGTCGCAATGGCGCCCAACCTCCCCTCTTTGGCATCTCGCCCACTTGACCATCGTCTTATGTGCGCACATAATCCGTGCAATATATGGGTAATTTGAAATGAACATCACGCTTTCAGTTGACGAACAAGTCGCACAACGTGCCCGAGAGGCCGCCCAAAAGATGGGTAAGAGCCTGAACCAAGTCGTTCGCGATTACTTGGAGCAACTCGCCGGTGTTGCGCTCCGTGGTCAGCAATGGTCGCAGTTCGAAGAGCGCTGCTTAAACTCTGGGGCCAAGCTAGATGGCTGGAAATTCGATCGCGACGAAGCGAATGAGCGCTAGGATGACTTCTCGCAGCTTTATCGATACGAATGTCTTGGTCTACGCCGAGGCCAGTGACGCCCCCTACAAGCAGCGGTCCGCCCTGGATCTATTGCAGCGACTTTACGAGCAGGGGCTCGGTGTAGTGTCCA
>CAMCZF010000174.1 GCA_945885775.1 Rhodoferax sp. OV413
GATTTTCCAACCTGGATGATTGACTCACTGGATCGTGAGGCCAGCAAGCTAGGGGTTACAAGGCAATCTGTGATCAAAGTGTGGCTGGCTGAGCGTCTTGAAGCGTCTGCTTCTAACTTGCCGCTCCAACGGACACGCTCAGGTGCCACTCACGGCTGAACGTCAACGTACGCCGGATTCACCACTCAGCGAAAGTGCACCGTCAACACGCTGCGGTCATCGCTGAACTGCGTTGACGTGGAGCCCTTGACGCCGGCAAAGGCGCCGCACTTGTGAAAGTCTTCGGCCTCCACCCGAAAAAACTCATCCTCCCAGTCGCGCACAGTCGTACCTGCCGGGCAGGACAGGTAGCCGTCGGTGAACAGCTCGATGCTGTGTACCTCGCTTTTTCGGCGCGACAGGCTCAGCACGTCGGGGCCCTGGGTGTGCGTACCGTCCAGCACCGCGTAGCCCAGCGAATGACCAACGCGGTTGCAGTAGCCGTACTGCCCGCCAGCAATGCCAGCCAGCAAGAGCGGCGGCACCTGCGCGATGGCATCGGGCTGCAGGCGCGGCGCGCAGGCGGCTTGCGCCAGCGCCAGCAGTTGGGCCACCTCCGACGCAGCCAGCAAGGCTGGATCCGCCTGCGCCAGACCCTTGAAAACCAGCTGCCGGGTCTGCTGCTCCAGCGCATCGCCGGCCCAGCCGCGCGCTTGCAGCAGGCGAAACACCGCGCCCCGGCCGGCGGAGTAAATCAGGTCAACGTCCTTGTGCATCCGCAACAACTCACCGCCGTTGATGCGGATGCCGGAGTCACCCACGATCAGGAAGTGCAGTTGATCGCCCGCGTCTTCCACCATGGCAACCGTGGTCCCAGCCCGCACTGCACCCGCTCCAGCAAGCTTCAGGCCTCGGGCAATCGACTGGTTCATGGCCTGCATCAGTTCGTGGGCAGGGGCCCGCACGTGGTCAGGCTCGGTCGCATAACGCACCATGGCCAGCGCCGCCTGTCGCGCCGCCAAGCGGCCGGGTGATTCACCTTGCACTGACACGCCAGCCGTGTCGGTAGCACCGTCAAACACCGCATAGAGGCACTGTGGCAACACCACCAGGATATCGTCACCGGGCCGCGACAGGTCGCGGAACTTGGCAGCGGAAAACGACTCGATGTTCATGGCGGGCGCTCAGACAAACGCCGCCTCTTTCGACTGTGAAAACCGCAGCACCACAAACACGCACAAACCCGAACTCAGCAGCAAAATCGTGGCCAGTGCAGCCGCGATGCCAAACTCGCCGTCGAGCACAGCGCTGTAAATACGCACCGGCATGGTGGCCGTGCGAGCCGTGTACAGAAGCAGGGTGGAGGACAGCTCGTTGATGGCGGTGATAAAGCTCATCATGGCGCCGGCAATCACGCCCGGCATCATCAGGGGCACCGTCACCCGGGCGAATGCCTTGAGCGGCGAGGCGCCCAGGCTGACGGCCGCCTCTTCGATCGACGGCTTGATCTGCCGCAGCACGGCACTGGTGGCACGCACGCCGTAGGGCAGACGGCGGATGAACAGCATCAGCACCAGGATGGTGCTGGTGCCCATCAGGTCAAACACACCGGTATTGAAGGTGAGCAGAAAGCCGATGGCCATCACCACGCCTGGCACCACATAGGGCACCATCAACAAGGCATCGAGCAATCCGGCCAGCGCGGTTTCCCGCCGCACGACCACGTAGGCCATCAGCCCGCCGGCCAGCGTGATCAACACCGTGGCCATCAACGAGAACTTGAAGGTATTGGCGATCACGTCGGGCACCTCCTGGATCACCCGGGCGTAGCTGTTGAGGCCGAAACCACCTGTGAAGACCGGACCGCTGGTTTGCAGGAACGAGGTGTACACCACGACCGCCATGGGCAGGGTGGCCAGCGCAACGATCGCGTAGCACAGCAGGTGCAGCAGCGCGCCGGACAAGCCGCGACAGGGCTTGGGAACGCTCGGGTTGGTGAGCGCCCCGGCAAAACGCCGCTTGCCCATGAGGTAACGCTGCAGCAGCACCGCCAGCATGGAGATCACGATCATCAGCATCGAAATGCTGACCGCCAGCGTGGGCGGCCCGCCCATTTCGGAACCGTACTGGTTGTAGGCCAGCGTGGACAGGGTCCGGAAATCCCGGCCGATGATGGAGGGGGTACCGAAATCGGCGATCGACAGCACAAAGCACAGCATGGCACCCGCACTGACCGCGGGAAACACCAGCGGCAGGGTGATCTTGAAAAAACGCGCCCAGGCACCGCAGCCCAGGTTCTCTGCAGCCTCCTCGTACGAGCGATTAATGTTGCGCAGCGCACTGTCCGTCATCAGGTAGACGAAGGGGAAGAACTTCAGGCTAAACACCAAGATGATGCCGTGCACGCCGTAGATGGTGGGCATGGCGATGCCCAGGATCTTGAGCTGTTGGGTCAGCCAGCCGTTGTTGCCGGCGATCACCACCCAGGAGTAGGCCCCGATGAAGGGCGGCGAGACCAGCGCCAGCACTGCCAGCGTGGCAATCACACTGCGACCCCGGATCACATAGCGCGCCGTGCAATAGGCCAGCGGCACCCCCAGCAGGCAGGCGCCGACCATGCCGCCGACGCCCACCACCAGGGTGTTCCAGAGCGCACCAAGGTAATAGGGGTGTGTGAGGATTTTGGCGTAATTGACCAGCGTGAAGGCCTGCGTCTGGGCATCAAAAAAGCCCAGTATCAAGACCTGCCCGATCGGCCAGACCAGCAGCACCCCGATGAGCACCAGGGCAGCGGCCATCACCAGCGACCAGACGTCCAGCCTGATCGCGCCGCGCAGGCGGGCGGGCCGCGTGCGCATGGCTTGCCTCATGCGAGGCGCACCCCGGTGTCACCCTCGGCAAAGTACTGGATGTCGGTCGCTTGCACAGCCAGCGTCACGGTGTCGCCAGGCTGCAGTGCCACCATGGCGTCGTCCGGCGCGGTCAGCGCCTCCAGCACACCATGGCCGGCCACCTCGACGAAGAGTTGCAGTTCCCGCCCGGTGAACATGGCCTGGCGCAACACGCCCGGCACTTGCAACCCTGGCCCAGCGGCCGGATGATTCACCCGCCATTTTTCAGGGCGCACGGCAGCCGTGACCGCTGGCTGCCCCTGCACCGCACGGGGCAATTCGATCGGCTGCCCCAGCAACTGCGCCAGCTGACCCCCCTGCTGGCGCAGCGGAAGAAAGTTGTTGCTGCCGACAAAGCCGGCCACAAAGCGGTTGGAGGGCTGACGGTAAATGGCCCAGGGGCTGCCCACCTGCTGCACCACGCCATCGAACATCACGCAGACCTGATCAGAAATGGACAGCGCCTCCTCCTGGTCGTGGGTGACATAAATCGTGGTGATGCCCAATTGTTGCTGCAGCAGCCGGATGTCGCGCCGCAAATCGATCCGCAGCTTGGCATCCAGATTGGACAGCGGCTCGTCCATCAGCAGCACTTTCGGCCGGATCACCAGCGCCCGGGCCAGGCCCACCCGCTGTTGCTGGCCGCCGCTGAGCTGGTGCGGCATGCGATCGGCGAGCTGCCCGAGTTGCACCGTGTCCAGAATCGCCTGCACGCGCGTGCGGATGTCGGGCATCGCCACTTTTTGCTGCACCAGGCCAAAGGCCACGTTGTCAAATACGCTCAGGTGCGGGAACACCGCATAGTCCTGGAACACCATGCCGACCTGGCGCTTGTTAGCACTCAGCGCCCCAATCGATTGCCCGGCCAGTAGGATCTCGCCCGCGTCCTGCTGATGGAAGCCCGCAATGGCACGCAGCAGGGTGGTCTTGCCGCAGCCACTGGGCCCGAGCAGGGTAAAAAAGGACCCCGAATCAATGTCGAGGTTGATGCCTTTCAGCGCCGCATGGCTACCGTAAGACTTGTGGATGTTGGTGAGGCAAACCCGGGTCATGGACCACTTTCAGACGGACGGCAAACGATCACTTCTTGTTGATCACCAAGTCGTTCCATTTGGCCATGATGCGGTTGCGATTGGCGCCAGCCCAGTCGACGTCGTACTTGATGACCTTGATCTTGCTCAGCGGGGTGAGCGGGTTCTTGGTCGCCACGTCAGTGCGTACCGAGCGCCGGCCTGCGGCATCCACGATCTCCTGAGCTTCCTTGGACAGCATGAAATTGATGAAGGCCTTGCCGCCTTCCGGGTTGAGCGGCGTGGCCACCAGGGCCATCACATCGGGGCTGGCTGAGGTGCCATCGGCCGGGTAGAGGATCTCGACCGGGCCGCCGCCGAGCTTGAACTTGAGCAGCGTGTCCTCATTGGACAGACCGATGGCGGCTTCGCCGTCGTTCACAAACTTGGAGATCGCGCCCGAGCTGTTGGACAAGACCATGTTGTCCAGAATCTTGGCGAACAGGTCCCAGCCTTTGTCTTCACCGTAAATCTGCAGCACCGTAGCGAGCTGGATGTAGGAAGAGCCGGACTTGTCGACCCGTGCCGCTGAGATCTTGCCCTTGTACATCGGCTTGGCCAGATCAGCCCAGCTTTGCGGGTACTGCGCCGGCGTCAGCGATTTGGTGTTGACCCCGATGGCGGTGGCCACGGCGGTGAATGGCACAGCCGCGTCGTTGATCTTGAACGCGTCGGCCATGAACCGCGCGTTGTCCGGCGTGTATTTGGTAAACAGCGCAGCGTTGGCCTCGATCACATCGGTCGAGACGCTGAACAGCACATCGGCTGTCTGCCGGCCTTTCTCTGCTTTGAGGCGGTTGATCAGGTCGCCCGACCCGCCCTTGATCAGCTCTACCTTCACATTGGCGCTTTTCTCAAAGGCAGGGATCACCCGGTCCACCAGATCCTGCGGTGCCGCCGTGTAGATCGTGACCTTGTTTTGCGCCAGTACCGGCACGGCCAACAGCATGCTCAGGGCCAAGCCAGCAAAAATTCCGGGGGTTGTTTTCATCTCGTGTCTCCAGGGGTTAACAAATGCAGCACAGCACACCGCGCCGGGTTAGTGCCGCTCCGAGGACCTGATGGTAACAAGCAAATTCACGGGCTGGCCAGTCAAGCCCAGAGCCTGGCCGGGTAGGCGCCCGCCAACACCAGTCGCCGCAGACTGTCCACACACAGCGCCTTGTCCTCGGGGTAGGTGACGCCGAACCACTGGCCGCTGGTCTCCAGCACCCGGCAATCGGCCGCCCGCGTGTGGATCAGTTGGTCCACCACGCTGGGGATATAGCATTCCGCGCTGCTGCTGGTGCCGCAGCCATCCAGAAAGCGGGCAAATCCGGCCGCCAGTTGTGGCAGAACCGTCGGCGTAAAGCCCCAAAAATTCATGGAGGCGAGCGCGTCGGGCGCAATCAACACCTGCTGGCCATCCAGACGACGGCCATGGCAAACGCCATCGGCGTCCATAGCGATACCGGTGTGCTCCTCCACCGACACCAAGCGGCCCGCCACGCTATGGCAAATGCCGCGGTTCACGCCGCCATGGGCCGACAAGGTCTGCGCGATGCGGTAACCAGCCATGCAATGTTCCGCCCTGACCGACCCGGTTGGCGCCGCCTGTCGCAGGTGGGCGGCCACCTGCAGGTAGGCGTCCCGGCCATAGAAGTCATCGGCATTGACCACGGCAAACGGCCCGTCCAGCAGGCTGCGGGCCGCCAGCACCGCGTGGGCCGTGCCCCAGGGCCGAGTGCGACCCGGCGGCACCGTGAAGCCAGGCGGCACATCGTGCAGGTCCTGCAAAGCGTAATCCACCCGCACACGGCCTGCGTAGCGGGCACCAATCTGTGCCCTAAAGGCCGGGGCAAACGCCTCGCGGATCACGAACACCACCCGGTCGAACCCGGCCTGCAGGGCATCAAAAACCGCGTAGTCCATCACGGTTTCACCTTGCGGGCCAACCGCCTCCATTTGCTTGAGGCCGCCAAAGCGGCTACCCAGGCCGGCGGCCAACACGACCAGGGTCAGTGGCTTTGTCATAAGCATCTTGTTGGGGCTGCTCGTCTCATTTGCTGGGTCTGCCATTTTTGCCACCGCCCTTACCTTTGCGGCGTGCCAGGTGGCCTGCGCCTGGACCATCAGCTGCGCCATGTCTGGCGCCGACATTGGCGAGTGACCTGATCAGCACATTTTGAGGTCTGCCAAGGTAATCATCAGCAGATTAGGGTCTAAAGGGGATGGCTCAAAGCCCATGTGTTCGTAAAAGACCCTGGCATCATCGGACAAGGCTTGCACCGTCATACCTCGAATCCCGATCACGTCGGCGGCCTGGAGGATGCGCAGCGCGGCATCGCGCACTAACGATCGGCCCAAGCCCTGCCCATGGAGACTGCTGTCAATCCCCAGTCGGCCTAGAACCACAACTGGAATAGGGTCAGGCATATTGCGGCGCAAGCGGCCAGTGGCTTCGTTGCACGTGACGGCACCAGAAGCGATCGCGTAATAGGCTACGACCCGATCGCCTTGACATGCCACGTAGGTTCGTGAGGCCCCCTGAATTTGATTTTTCAGCGCTCGCCGCTTGAGCCATACGTCCAGACTTTCCACACCGCAAAAAAATTGTTCAGTCTGGTGCTGTTCGTGAAGCAGGACTGGCGCAAGCAACGCCATTGATCAACGCTCCCATGGGGCTGGAGTTTGCATCGTTTTGCGCAGTCGCTCGTTAGGTTTTGGCGGCATGTCAAGCCTCGCCAAGAATTCCGAGTAGGCCTCAGAGCTTACCGAAATGATGACCTGGTCTAGTAATGCATCTTCTGCAGCCAGCCGAGCCGCTTCCAAAATGAAATCCGTGCGGTTCTTGCCGCGCGTCTTGGCTGCGCGATCAATCAGGTTGCGCTCTTCGGGCTTGATGCGGATGTTGAGGGTTTCGCGTTTGACTTCGATTGTGGCAGACATGGAATTTTCCCCCTGGCAAAACTTTATAGTAGCACGATGTAATGACAATGTCATGCACTGTCGCATCGTCTTTGCAGCATCGCTTGCTTATGTTCCCGCTTTCACTTGCGCCGGGCTCCGGGGCGGGCATGCGGCCTAACGTTCGAGCTAAGCTGCCCGCGTAAGCGTGCAGTGTAAGCGTGGTGTACGAAGGTGCCGAAGGCGCCGCACGCCAGGCTTACGCTGCCCGCCATAGCGGGTCAGCTTGAGCGAGGGGTTAGGCAT
>CAMCZF010000175.1 GCA_945885775.1 Rhodoferax sp. OV413
GCCGCGGCTGCGACGTCCGTAGCCGCGCGAGATCACGCCCACCCGCAGGCCCCTTTGACGCAGATGCTGGACCAGAGCCATCACCACCGGCGTCTTGCCGGCGCCGCCGGCTACCACATTGCCCACCACCATCACGGGCACCTTGAAGCGTTGCGCCGTCAACCAACCCAGGCGGTAAAGCAGGCGAGAGCCTGCAAAGAGGGCTCGGTAAAACAGGCTGAGCGGCCAAAGCAAGCACGCCAAAGTACCGCGGCGGGTCCAACTGCGGGTGAGTATCAGCTGCCAGCGCAATCCTTGGGATACTGCGGCCATGGCCTTAAGGGGTCCCGTTGGCGCTGGAGGACTGTGTGGCAAAGGTAATTTGGATCAGGCCAGCGCGCCGTGCGGCTTCCATCACACTGATGACGGACTGATGGCGAGCGCTGGCATCCGCAGAAATAAGCAGAACAGTCTCGCGCCCGGCATTGGCGCCTTCAATAAGTGCTCGCGCCAGCGATTCCACACTGCGCCCAGCCACCGGCACTTTGTTCACGGTGTAGGCGCCATCTGCCGTCACACCGACCAACACTTCTTTGGCGCGGTCGCGCGGCGCGTCGGCATCGGCCACCGGGAGGGTCAGTTGAAGCTCAGTGAACTTGCTGTAGGTGGTGGACAGCATCAAAAATATCAGCACGACCAGCAGCACATCGATGAACGGAATCAGGTTTATTTCGGGCTCATCGCGGGACCGTTGTCGAAAATTCATGGGCGACGCTCCATCAGCGCCGCAAATGGTTGAGTTGGCGCACCAAACGCTCGGACGCCAGTTCCAGCGTGAGCAGGAAACCATCCACCCTCGCTCTGAAATACCGCCAAAAAATAAGCGAAGGAATCGCCACGAGCAGCCCGAAAGCCGTGTTGTAGAGGGCAACGGATATGCCGTGCGCCAGTTGCGCAGGGTTTCCGCCCGTTGCGCCACCCGTGGGGGTCTGGGCGCCAAAAATTTCGATCATGCCGACCACCGTACCGAACAGGCCCATCAGCGGCGCGGCAGAGGCGATCGTGGCCAAGGCGCTCAGGTAGCGCTCCAGGCGGTGAGCCACCAGCCGGCCGGTGCCCTCCATGACAGCGCGCAGGTCCTGCTCGCTGCAGCGCGGGTTGGTGTTGAGCGCGCGCAGGCCGCTGGCCAGCACCTCGCCTAGTGCCGAGGTTTGCTCCAAATGGTTCACCACGTCCGGCGGCGGGACCGAGCTCTTCGTGACGCTCAGCACTTCTGCGAGAAGCCGCGGCGGTGCAATTTTGACCGTACGCAGGCTGATGAAGCGCTCAATCACCAAAGCCAGGGCCAACACGGAACAGGCGAGCAGCGGCCAGATCGGCCAGCCAGCTGCTTGTATGATGGAAAACAAAAGGACTCCCAGTTCGATGAAATGCCCTTCAATTATGGACCATCAACTTCAGCTGACCTGCCGCGCCAGCGGGCGGTCAGGAGTGACGCGCCAGTATGGTCATGAGCGTTGGCATGGCTGAGGTCGGTCAGTTGGGCGCGGTCGGTCGGGTCTGGGAGGTCGGCGCGCTCTGCCACGCCATCGCTGATGCTCTGGAGGCCCGTTTCAACCCGGTCACCGTCCGTGGCGAGATATCGGGTTTCTCGCGTGCCTCAAGTGGTCATTGCTATTTTTCGCTCAAGGACGCCAGCGGCCAGATCAGGTGTGCCATGTTCCGCCGTGCGGCGGGCCTGCTGGCTTTTTCGCCGCGAGACGGCGAGCTCGTTGAGTTGCGCGGCCGCCTTAGTGTCTATGAGCCGCGCGGTGACTTGCAACTGGTGGTGGAGAGCATGAGCCGGGCAGGGCAGGGCACCTGGTTTGAGCAGTTTCTTAAATTACGTGCCAAGCTGGAGGCCGAAGGGCTGTTTGATGCCAGTCGTAAACGTCCGCTGCCCCTGATGCCACGCGGCATTGGTGTTGTGACTTCTCTGGGTGCGGCCGCCCTGCATGACGTGGTCAGTGCCCTGCAGCGGCGTGTGCCGCACATTCCAGTGGTCGTGGCACCGTCATCAGTGCAGGGGGTTAGTGCACCAGCTGAGCTGATCGCCGCGCTCACCAACTTGTACCGGCTTATCGAGACCGGGCGAGGCCAGAGCCCGGTTTCGCCGGACAAAGCCGACGTTATGGTAGATGTCATTTTGCTGGTGCGTGGTGGCGGATCAATTGAGGACTTGTGGGCATTCAACGATGAACAGCTGGCCCGGACCATCATTCGTAGTCCAGTGCCAGTGGTCAGCGGGGTCGGTCATGAGACTGACTTCAGTATTGCCGACTTTGTGGCTGACCTGCGAGCCCCCACTCCCACCGCTGCCGCTGAACTGGTGGCGCAGCCGCAAGAGGTCTGGCAGGGAGCGCTGGCCATTCTTGAGCGCCGATTGCAGACTGCCGCCTTTCGGCGGCTGGACGTGCAGGCCCAACGCCTGGACCTGACGGCTGGCCGTCTTGGCCGGCCCTCCGCGCGGGTGGCAAGCCAGCGCTTGTGGCTGGCCTCAGCCGGGCAGCGGCTGCAGGTCTTTTCAATGCATTTTTTAGACCATAAGCAGCGGACGCTGGATGCATTGCAGGCGCGATTGCCTGAGGCGGTAAGCCGACAGTTCGGCCGTCAACAGGAGCAGTTGGATCGCGCCGCGCTTCGACTGGGCCTGCTCGACCCGTCTCTGGTGTTGAGACGCGGCTACGCCTGGTTGACCGACACACAGGGCCGAACGGTGACCAGCGTGCGGCAGATCACGATGGGCCAAGCCGTGCGGGCCACCCTTGCCGATGGCGAGGTTGATTTAAACGTGTCAAATTTGCCTTGAACAAAGTTTCTACAATTACCAACTGCAACAACCCACTTCACGAGGACCTCATGGAACACACCCTACCCGCCTTGCCTTATGCCATCGACGCTCTGGCACCCCACTACTCCCGCGAAACCCTGGAGTTCCACCATGGCAAGCACCACAATGCGTATGTGGTGAACCTGAACAACCTGCAAAAGGGCACAGACTTTGAGACCATGGCGCTGGAAGACATCATCAAGAAGTCCAGTGGCGGCGTCTATAACAACTCGGCCCAGATCTGGAACCACACCTTCTTCTGGAACTGCATGAAGCCCAACGGTGGCGGCGAGCCTGGCGGAGCGTTGGCAGCAGCCATCAATGCCAAGTGGGGCTCTTATGCAGCCTTCCGCGAAGCCTTCGTCAAGTCGGCGGTCGGTAACTTTGGCTCGGGCTGGACCTGGCTGGTGAAAAAGTCTGATGGCTCCATTGATATTGTGAACATGGGCGCAGCTGGGACGCCGCTGACCACGGCGGATAAAGCTCTGCTGACGGTGGACGTGTGGGAACACGCTTATTACATTGACTACCGCAACATGCGCCCCAAATTTGTCGAGACTTACTTGGACAAGCTAGTGAATTGGGACTTTGTGGAATCCAACTTCGCCTGAGCGAAGCTCAAGATGAAAAAAAACCGCCTGTAAGGCGGTTTTTTTTGAGCTATTTTGGGTTCTAGCCCTTGCTGCATATGGATTTATTGCTATATAAAATATAGCACTAGCGATTGCCAAACGGTTTACCGCCCAGTTTAAAGCCAGACTTGATGCCCTTCTTGGCAAACCATCCCTGGTTCATCTCAAGCACATAACGCACGGGTTGAGCGGAGCAGTGGGAGTCGGTGGTTTGTGGCTTCATGTCGGCCAGGTTGACAATGGTGCCGTCGTCGGCGACAAATGCCGCCGTCAGCGGCAGCAGGGTGTTTTTCATCCAGAAACACTGCTGACTGGCCTGCTCGAACACAAACAACATGCCCTCAGCCGCCGGCATCTCGCGGCGGAACATCAGACCGGTCGAACGCTGCTCCGGCGTCGCTGCCACTTGAGCTTCTATCAGGTGCATGCCCGCCGACAGCTTGGTCCGCGGCAAGTCCATTTGCGGCGCGGTCTGCGCATGGCTGAGCTGACCGAAAAGGGCGGCCCAACTGATTAATCCTATGGCGGTAGCGTTCATGGCTAGATTTTGCCCCACGGGCAGACCATGCCAGACAAAAAAAAGCCCGCGGCTGCGGGCTTTTTTCGATCAGTCAGGAATTACTTCTTGGCTTCTTCTTTTTTGGCAGCAGGCTTGGCCTCAGCCTTGGCTTTTTTGGCGGCTTCTTTTTCTTCTTTGGCTTTTTTGGCAGCAGCGGCTTTTTCGTCCTTGGCTTTCTGGGCTGCAGCAGCCTTTTCTTCCTTGGCCTTCTTGGCAGCAGCAGCTTTTTCAGCCTTGGCATCTACCTTGGCCTCAGCCTTTGCAGGTGCAGCAGCAGCGGGGGCGGCAGCGGCAGGAGCGGTTGCAGCAGCAGCAGGAGCAGCAGCTTTGGCTGGTGCAGCAGTCTGGGCCGAAGCAGCAACGACGAAGAGACCAGCGATCAGAGCAGAGATAAGTTTGTTCATGTTCAATTTCCTTAAGAAAGCGTTATTGGGAGGAATTCCTCCCATG
Source organism: Rhodoferax sp. OV413 (assembly GCA_945885775.1). GTDB lineage: Bacteria > Pseudomonadota > Gammaproteobacteria > Burkholderiales > Burkholderiaceae_C > Rhodoferax. The sequence continues at coordinate 4,490 of CAMCZF010000175.1, forward strand.
CAATGGAAGGTGTTACCACAACGGTCCGCCCTTCAGATGGGTTGACACGAAGTTGTAATTTTCTGCGCTCATGGTCATGACCGGCATGCGCTCGGTAACTGGTGGGTACGCTGGCTAGAATGGATACATGGCTACAAAATCCCCCCAAATTCCACCGCGCGGGCCGAATTCAGAGCCTGATCACGACAGCAGCGGCGCCGTTGTTATGGAGCGCCGGACTCTGAAGGCGAAGCCGCCTCAGATGTATCAAGTGCTGATGCTCAACGATGATTACACCCCCATGGAGTTTGTGGTGGTGGTCATTCAGGAATTCTTTGGCAAGGATCTGGAGACCGCCACCCAAATCATGCTCAAGATCCATCTGGACGGTAAGGCCGTTTGTGGTGTTTACTCCCGTGATGTGGCGGCTACCAAGGTCGATCAGGTACTCGATGCCGCAGCCAAGGCCGGGCATCCCCTTAAATGTCTGAGCGAGCCCGTTGATTTCTAGGGAATTGGTAGCACCTGCGCTCAATCGTTCCGTAAATCGGATTACAGTCAAACCTCAAAGCACGGCGTTAAAGGAAATTACATGATTGCCCAGGAATTGGAAGTAAGCCTCCACATGGCATTTGTCGAGGCGCGGCAACAACGCCACGAGTTCATTACGGTCGAGCATTTGTTGCAGGCCCTGCTGGACAACCCCAGTGCGGCTGAGGTCTTGAAAGCTTGTTCGGCCAACATCGATGATTTGCGCAAGTCACTGGCAAATTTCATCAAGGACAACACGCCCCAAGTGGCCGGCACCGATGATGTTGATACCCAACCGACGCTAGGTTTTCAACGTGTGATTCAGCGTGCCATCATGCATGTGCAGTCTACCGGCAGCGGCAAAAAAGAAGTGACTGGTGCGAACGTGCTGGTTGCCATTTTCGGTGAAAAAGATTCACATGCCGTCTACTACCTTCATCAGCAAGGGGTGACGAGGCTGGACGTGGTTAACTTTATCGCGCATGGCATCAAGAAAAACGATCCGCCTGAACCCACCAAGTCGGGAGAAGCCCCGACTGAGGCTGAAGACGGATCGGCTGAAAAGAACGAAAAAGCCTCGCCGCTGGAGCAGTACACCCAAAACCTGAACCAGATGGCCAAAGACGGCAAGATTGACCCGCTGATCGGGCGCGAATATGAAGTGGAGCGCGTTATCCAGATCCTGTGCCGCCGGCGCAAGAACAACCCACTGCTGGTGGGCGAGGCGGGCGTCGGGAAGACCGCGATCGCCGAAGGTTTGGCTTGGCGCATCACGCAAAAGGATGTGCCAGAAATACTGGCTGACTCGGTGGTGTACTCGCTGGACATGGGCGCGCTGCTGGCTGGCACCAAGTACCGTGGTGATTTTGAGCAGCGCCTCAAGGGCGTTCTGAAATCACTGAAAGACAAACCCAACGCCGTGCTGTTCATCGATGAAATCCACACCCTGATCGGTGCCGGTGCTGCCTCTGGAGGTACTCTGGATGCGTCCAATCTGCTGAAGCCGGGCTTGAGTTCCGGTGCGCTTAAGTGCATTGGTGCGACCACCTTCACCGAGTACCGCGGTATTTTTGAAAAAGACGCCGCACTGTCTAGGCGCTTCCAAAAAATTGACGTGGTTGAGCCGACGATTGAGCAGACGGTCGATATCTTGAAGGGCCTCAAGTCGAGGTTTGAGGAGCACCATAACGTCAAGTACGCCGTGGCCGCGCTGCAGGCCGCTGCTGATCTCAGCGCGAAATACATCAATGACCGACATTTGCCCGATAAAGCGATTGACTTGATCGACGAGGCTGGCGCAGCGCAGCGCATCCTGGCGCCGTCGAAACGCAAGAAAATCATTGGCAAGACCGAGGTTGAGGAAATTGTGGCGAAGATTGCCCGCATCCCGCCAGCCAACGTCTCCAATGATGACCGAAGCAAGCTCAAGACCCTGGAGCGGGACCTCAAGAACGTGGTGTTCGGGCAGGACAAAGCACTCGACATGCTGGCCTCGGCTGTCAAGATGGCCCGTTCCGGCCTGGGCAAGGGCGACAAGCCGATCGGCTCCTTCTTGTTCAGCGGCCCGACCGGCGTTGGCAAGACCGAAGCGGCCAAGCAGCTCGCCTACATCATGGGCATCGACCTGATTCGCTTTGATATGAGCGAGTACATGGAGCAGCACGCCGTGAGCCGCCTGATTGGTGCGCCACCCGGCTACGTGGGTTTTGACCAGGGTGGCCTGCTGACCGAGGCCATCACTAAGAAGCCGCACTGTGTGCTGCTGCTCGACGAAATCGAGAAAGCCCACCCGGCGATCTTCAATGTGCTGCTGCAGGTGATGGACCACGGCACACTGACCGACAACAACGGCCGTAAAGCCGATTTCCGCAACGTGATCATCGTCATGACGACCAATGCCGGTGCCGAGACCATGAACAAGGCCACGATCGGCTTCACCAACCCACGGGAAGCGGGTGATGAAATGGCCGATATCAAACGCCTGTTCACGCCCGAGTTCCGCAACCGCCTGGATGCGGTGGTTAGCTTCAAGGCCCTCGATGAAGTGGTCATTTTGCGGGTGGTGGACAAGTTCCTGCTGCAACTTGAGTCTCAGCTGGC
>CAMCZF010000176.1 GCA_945885775.1 Rhodoferax sp. OV413
TGGCGCCCATACGCAGCGGTTGGCGGCGGGGCGTCGTCGTCTGGGCCGAACAACTCGTCCTCGGCACCGTCGGTGGCGCCACCGTTCCGGCGGTCAAGCTTGAACTTGCAGACGTAGCGGCCACGGCCCTTGGCCAGTGCGAACACAAATGGGGTCTCCAGTACAGCCGCCAGGGCTGGCAGGTCCTTGCTCATCAGCTGTTCCTGCAAGGCCACCGTGGCGGTGGAGATGACCACCCGAGTCTTCAGCGCCAGCGCCAGCGCCACCATGGTCGAACCGTAGGCCGCCGACTTGCCGACCCCCGTACCGGCTTGAATCACACTCACCGCCCGAACCGGGTCAGGGTGTTCGCCCAGGGTGACTACGCTCATAGAGCTGGCAATTCGCTGAGCCATGGCCTGCTGGCCCGGGCGCACGCGAAACCCCGGCGTGCCGGACAGCACTTGCTCAAAAGCGACTAGGGACGCATGGGTCAAGTCATCCGGGTTCAAGGCAGTCATCTAGGATAGGCAAGGGTTTGATGTGCATGCCGCTATTACACCGCCAATCACACCGCTAATCACATCGACCCACGCTGACGAGGCCGTTTTACGTGCGACTTGCAAGGCGAGCGGCCCTGCCAAGTCGGCATTGGCAGGCTATATTTGGGCCTATGAACACGACAAGCCAAGCACACACCAGTCCGGGCTTACCTTGGCGCAGTCTGCTGGTCGCGCTGGTATTGGCTGGTGTCGGCCGTACCGGCCTGGCGACGCTCGGGGCAGCGCCTGCAACTCCGGACAACGGCACAAAAATTATCAACACGGCTTACACCATCACCGAAAGCTTGCTAGACAACGGGACACGGGTGCAGGAGTTCGTCACGCCCGCCGGGCTGGTCTTTGCAGTGAGCTGGCGCGGTCCGGTGCTGCCTGATCTGAGAGTCTTGCTAGGAGATTACTTGAATATTTTTCAACGTTACACCGACGCAGCGCGCCAAGCCGGCCTGCGCGGCGGACCGGTTAATTTGGCACAGGAAGGTCTGGTCTTGCGCTCCAGCGGCCGCATGGGTCACTTTTCTGGCTATGCCTATGTACCCACCCTGGTGCCCCACGGTGTCAATATCAATGAGTTGCTCGCTTAAGGGCCTAGGCCAACGTATTGCTGCCACACTGCTGCCAGTCTGGATTGCTGCTTGTGGCGGCGGCAGTGGCCTACCAGCTAACGTACCGACAGTGGAGGTGCCCGCCGGCAACAACGCCATCGCCGTCGCCGTTAACCGGGGCCCAAACGGCAACAACGTCAATAGGCTCTACACCAGCGTCACCATCTGTGAACCGGACAGCAACGTCCAATGCCAGACCATCGATGATGTGCTGGTGGATAGCGGCTCCACCGGCCTGCGCCTCTTAGCCTCGGTGATCCGCCCAGACTTAAGGCTCAACCTGCAATTGAGTCCGCAAGGATTTCCTCTGCTCAACTGCATCCAGTTCCTTGACGGCAGCTTTGCCTGGGGTCCGATTGCCGCTTTCGACCTAAAACTAGGTGGCAAAACGGCCAACGCCCTACCCACACAGCTGATTGGTGACCCCGCTGCTGCGGCCCTCAGTGCCAACTGCGGTGTCGGGCTGCCACTCAACTCGGTCGCCAGCCTGGGTGCCAATGGGGTGCTGGGTGTTGGCCTATTCAAACAGGATTGCGGCGCCAACTGTGTAGCCAACCCACGCAATGGGTACTACTTTCGCTGCACCACGGTCAATTGCAGGGCGGCACAGGCTTCGGTAGCTAGCCTGACCCAGCAACTCAGCAACCCGGTCTCTCGCTTCAGCAGTGACAACAACGGCTTTGTATTTGATCTGCCCCCGGTTGACCCATCGGGGGCAGTTGGGGTTAAAGGCACTTTGGTTTTTGGTATTGGCACCCAGGCTAACAACCAGTATGCACCCGTCAGCCGCCTTAGCACCAGCACCACGGGTCGGATCACCACTTTGCTGTCAGGTCAGCAGTTGACCAACAGCTTTCTTGACACCGGCTCCAACGCACTTTTCTTTGACGCCACTTCCATACTGTCCTGCTCGGGCAACGAGCCAATTCGTTTTTATTGTCCGCCTACCCGCGTCAATAGGTCGGCATCACTGATCGGCGCCAACGGTACGACGGTAGCTGTCAACTTTGCCGTGGACAATGCCCTTCAACTATTTGCAAACCCTACCAAGGCCGCATTGCCCACATTAGCGGGAACCTTGGGCGACTCTAGAGGTTTTGATTGGGGATTGCCATTTTTCTATGGCCGTCGCGTGTTTCTGGGCATCGAAAACGAAATATCGCCCGCCGGAACTGGTCCGTTTTACGCCTTCTGAATAGCCCCGCCCGGGCGCTGGTGCATGTCCAGCCGACCCGCTAAGGCCATGGCTGCAAGGCTGGCGCAAGCGCCTACCAGGCCGGCCATCCAGTAGTTCTGCACCAGATGATTGGCATCCCGACTGATCAGGCTGCCGCCAATAAACGCGGCAACCCCCATAGCGGCTGACTGCACCGACGAATTGAGCGCCATGAAGGTGCCGCGCAGGGCCGGGTTGGCGCAGGAGGCAATGATGGCCATGCCCGGGATCATCCGTCCGCTCATGCAAGTGAAAAATAGCGTAGAGACAATCAACACCGCCCACATGGGCAGACCCTCCGTCAATGTGGTGGCAACCATGGGCACGATGACCAGCACCGCCATAACACGAAACAGCGCCACCTTGCCGCGCCGGTCGGTCAAGACGCCAACCAGTCGGGCACTAAGTAGGGTGGCAAGACCGCCGCACAGGTACACGTAAAACACCTGATCCGAACGCCAGCCAACGTTGGTTTGCAGGTAAATGGTGATGAAGGGGATCACCGTAAACCCGGCAAACATCAGCAGGGCAGAAAAGGCGAATGCCTTGAGATGGTTGCGGTCCTGTAACACCTGCCGAATGGCACCAAACGCCGATGGACGATGGGATGCTTGCAGGTGCGCATTGAGCGGTGGCAGGGTCACGAAAGCCAGCACACACAACAGGCCAACCAGCCCGGCAATGCCAATAAACGGCGCATGCCAGCTCAGGTGCGCCGCCAGGAACAGCCCCGTCGGTACACCGGCCACGGTCGCCACAGAAAATGAGGTCATCACAATGCTCATGGCGCGGCCACGCCGTTCGAACGGAATCACGTCCGCCACCACCGTTTGTGCCAGCGCCGAGAGCACGCCGCCAAAGATGCCAGCCAGCACCCGCGCCGCCATCAGGGTCGGGTAATCCGGTGCCAGTCCACAGGCCAGGGTGGCCACGCCGAACAGGGCATAGAGCACCAATAACAGCTTCTTGCGGTCGAATTTGTCCAGGTAAGTGGCAGCCAGCAGGCCAGAGGCGCCAGCCGCCAAGGTGTAGGCAGATACCAACAGGCCGAAACTGGCGTCGCTGATGGCAAAAATACGGGTGAACTGCGGCCCCAGCGGCATCATGATCATGAAATCCAGAATATTGGTGAACTGGATTCCGGCAAGGGTAAACAACAGCCAGAGCTCTCGGCGGCGTGACAAGGGCGGTTGGACCGGGTGGGGCATGAAGGCTTTCTTGGGGAGTGCGGGGTGCGACAGGGGCAGAATGAAGAAAGGACTTAGCCCCTATCGAAGCTAAGTCCCAGATTCATATGGTCGGTGTGAAAGGATTCGAACCTTCGACCCCTTGCACCCCATGCAAGTGCGCTACCAGGCTGCGCCACACACCGATCAGACCTTTAATTATAGCTGGTCTGACAAGCCTGGACTGGCAAGAACCGCCGCGACACGCCTAGTAGGCTGGTGATAGTAAATCACGAATTTCAAACAGCTCACGGCGCAACGCCATCAAGTGATCGGTCGCGCTGGCAGTGAGGTTTTCAAGCCCACCAGCACCAGAGTCTTCATGCACTGGCAGGCCAGCATCCATTTCTTCGAAGTCCTCGACACCTTCAAGCAGCACTTCGCCGTTGCGCTTTTTATCTCGCTCCAACTGGATGATGTCCTGCATCCTGTTGCGCGCGCCACTGATGGTGAAACCCTGGTCGTAGAGCAGGTCACGAATGCGCCGAATCATCAGCACCTCATGATGCTGGTAGTACCGTCGGTTGCCGCGCCGTTTCATGGGACGCAATTGCGTGAACTCCTGCTCCCAGTAACGCAGGACATGTGGTTTTACACCGCATAGGTCTCCCACTTCACCAATGGTGAAATAGCGCTTGGCCGGGATGAGCGGGAGAGATATCTCCATTGAAATCAATGCAGTGTGGACGACAGCTGCGAGGTTACTCTAAGCTAGGCCAAACTGTAAAGCCAGAATTGAGGCCAACACGAAAAACAATCAGCGCAGTGTCCGCGCCATCTCAAACACGGCGCCATCATCTTGAATCTGTTCTTTGAGTTTTTGACTTGCGTGAAAGGTGACCACCCGACGTGCGTCGATCGGAATTGCCTCGCCGGTTCGCGGGTTTCGGCCGGGGCGGGGCGCCTTGGTGCGAATCTGAAAATTACCAAAGCCGGTGATCTTGACATCCTGCCCGTTCACCAAACTTTCCGAAACCAAGTTGAAGAAGGCATCGACCATGTCCTTAGATTCGCGCTTATTCAAGCCGATCTGCTCGAACAGGAGCTCGGCCAGTTGGGCTTTGGTCAGCGCCGGGGTCTCCAAGCTGTCAACAGAAATGTCCATGGCGTCCTTCTGGTGTCTGGTGCTGGCAGTGCGGGTCAAGCCCGTTGCCGCGCGCCGACCTGCTCAACCAGCGTCGCCAGAACGGCATCAACGGCAGCTTCAATCTGCGCTTCGGTCAAAGTGGCATCGTCGCCGTTGAGCGTCAGCCGCAGGGCCATGCTTTTTTGGGCCGAAGCGTCAAGCGCTGGGACGGCAGACACTGTAGGTTTGGCACGGTAGATGTCGAACAGCAGGGCGTCGCGCAGCAGGCCTCCTGTCGGTGCTGCCCAAACGGCACGCAACAGGTCGGCATGGGACTGTGTCTCATGCACCCAGACGGCTATGTCACGCAGCACGGGCTGGTGTTTGGCAACCGCTTGGAACACCGGCACATGCCGCTGCAAAACAGCGTCTAGCTCCAGCTCAAACATCACCGGTGTCTGCGACAAGTCGTAACCCTGGCGCCAACGGGGATGCAATTCACCCACAAAGCCGATCTCCCGGCCCGCCAGCAACACGCGGGCGCAGCGGCCAGGGTGCATGGCAGGATGCTCGGCCGGCTCAAACACGGGTTGGGCCGGCGCCAGCAGGGCTTCGAGATCGCCTTTGATATCGAAAAAGTCCACGCCCTGCTCCGGGTGCCCCCACTGCAGCGCATTGGCATTGCCGCAGGCCAAGCCGGCAACACGCATGGGCTGATGGAAACCTTGCACCGAGACATCGCTGTCTGGCACCGAGGCATCTCGCAGAAAAATACGGCCCAGTTCAAACACACGCACCCGCTGGGCCTTGCGGTCCAGATTAAATTTGAGCACCTGCAGCAGCGAGCCCAGGAGTGAGGAACGCATCACGCTCATTTGGCTGGCGATGGGATTGAGCAGCTTGATAGGCTCGGGGTTGCCAGCCAACTCGTGCTCCCAACGCGCTTCAACAAAACTGAAATTAATGGTTTCCTGGTAGCCCAGAGCTGCAAGGTTGCGCCGAACGGCAAAGGAACTGCGCTGCGCCTCGGGTCGGATCTTGGCTGTGATGGGCGCCAAGGGCGGCGTATGTGGCAGCTGGTTGTAGCCCACCATGCGCGCCACCTCCTCAATCAGGTCCTCCTCTATCTGCATGTCAAATCGGTAAGGCGGCGGCAGCACCGTGATGACGCCATCAGACTCGGTCAAGGGCAGCCCCAGGCGGGCCAGGGCTTGCACGCACTGCGCTTGGGTCAGCGGCATGCCAATAATTTTGGCGGCCCTTGCCACGCGAAGCTGCACTGGCGAGGCCTTGGGTAGACTAACTTGCTGGTCGTCGATCGGCCCGCAGACCGTCTCAGGCGTGCCGCAAATGTCGATGATCAGTTGCGTGATGCGTTCAATGTGCTCAACGGTTTGGCTTGGGTCCACGCCGCGCTCAAATCGATGCCCTGCATCCGTCGAGAAATTGAAGCGACGCGAGCGCCCAGCGATGGCCTTTGGCCACCAGAACGCAGCCTCCACAAATATATGCAGGGTGTCGTCCGATACGGCTGTGGCGTCGCCGCCCATGATGCCAGCCAGCGACTCGACCTGTCGCGCATCGGCAATGACCCCGACTTCGGCGTCCACCGTTACGGTGCTGCCATTCAGCAGCTTGAGCTGCTCGCCAGCCCGACCCCAACGCACATCCAAGCCGCCGTGGATTTTGTCCAGATCAAAGATGTGCGACGGTCGCCCGAGCTCGAACATCACGTAGTTGGAGATGTCCACCAAAGCCGTGACACTGCGCTGGCCGCAACGCGCTAAGCGCTCCACCATCCACTGTGGCGTGCTCGCCCGGGTGTTGATGTTGCGGACAATCCGACCAGAAAAACGACCGCACAGCTCAGGCGCGCTGACCTTGACAGCCAGCGTTTCGCTGCTGCCAGGCGCAATGGCAGGAAATACACTGTGAGTGAGCGGCGCCCCCGTCAAGGCCGCCACCTCTCGCGCCACGCCGTAGACGCTGAGGCAATGCGCCAAATTGGGCGTGAGTTTGAGCGTGAACAGGGTGTCATCGAGGTTGAGGCAGGTCCGAATATCCTGGCCCAGGGGTGCACTGTCAGCGAGCTCAAGCAGGCCGCCGTGGTCGTCCGACAGCTTGAGCTCTCGCGCCGAGCACAGCAGGCCCTCGCTCTCAACACCACGAAGCTTGCCGACCTTGATCAGAAAGGGCTTGCCGTCGTCGCCGGGCGGCAATTCGGCGCCAACCAGGGCGCAGGGCACGCGGATGCCGACCCGGGCATTGGGCGCACCACACACGATATTGAGGGTTTGGGGCTGACCCACATCAACCTTGCACACACGTAAACGGTCTGCGTTGGGGTGCTGGACGGCTTCAACGATCTCGCCAACCACGATACGGCTAAACGGCGGCGCCACGGGTTTGAGCTCTTCGACTTCAAGCCCGGCCATGGTCAGGAT
>CAMCZF010000177.1 GCA_945885775.1 Rhodoferax sp. OV413
ACGCATCACGCTGGCAGACGACTTCTACCTGTACGACACGCCGGGCGTGCTGTGGCCGCGCATCATTGTGGCCAAAAGCGGCTACAACCTGGCCGCCAGCGGAGCGATCGGCCGTAACGCGTTCAACGAGGAAGAGGTGGCACTCGAGCTACTCGACTACTTGAAAACCCATTACCCGCAGGCACTGGCCTCACGTTACAAGTTGACCCAGGTCGAGGCGCTCAGTGACGAAGACCTGCTGACAGCCATAGGCCGACAGCGCGGCGCCTTGCAGTCAGGCCAGCGGGTCAACCTGCAAAAGGCCGCCGAAATCGTCATCTACGATTTCCGTGCGGCAGCACTGGGCCGTGTGACGCTGGAGACCCCGGCAGAGTTTGCTCAGTGGTTGCAGGCGGGACAACAGCTCGACGCCCAGCGGCAGGTCAAGAAAGATGCCATCGAGTTGGACCGCAAGATCCGGTTCAAGCAAATCCCGCGACCGTCATGAGCCGCGCTGAAGTGTGATGTCGCCGCAGGGGTAGGCCACGCAGGGCAGCACACAGCCCTCGGCTTTTTCTTCGGCGCTCAGGCCGGGCCACTCGATGTCATAGCGCACGGTCCCGCTCAACATCAGTCCCAGGCAGGTGCGACAGGTGCCATTGCGGCAGGAACTCGGCCAGTCGACGCCGCCCAGCTCCAGCGACATCAGCAGCGTTTGCTCGGGCCAGGCGTCGCAGGGCTGGCCCTCGGGCAGCGCGGTGGCCATGAAAAACGGGGGTGGCGCGGGCAGGCTCATGGTTTGATTTTAGGCAGGGCGTATGATTTTGCCCATGACCACACTTCTTCCCTTGGGCCTGCTGATTCGGCCTGACCCTAACGACCCGCAGCCGCTGGTGATCTACCACGGCCGCAACTGCCCGGATGGCTTTGCTGCCGCACTGGCGGCCTGGCGCTTTTACCGGGGGCAGGCGGAATTTTTGGCCTTGGACCATGGCCAGATCACATCCGTCGATGCGCTGCCGGCACTGGCTGGCCGGGCCGTCTACATCCTTGATTTTTCATTTGGCCCCGAGTTGCTGCAGGCGGTGGAGGCCCGCGCAGCCCAGTTGGTGCTGCTGGACCATCACAAAAGCGCCGCCGACACCTTGCACGGCTTCAAGTGCCGGTGTGGCGTGGTGCACTTCGACATGAAAAAATCCGGCGCCCGGCTGGCCTGGGATTTTTTCTTGCCCGAGGTCGCCCTGCCGGCTCTGGTGCGCCATGTGGAAGACCGCGACATCTGGACCTGGCAGTACCCCGACAGTGCCGCTTTCTTGGCGGCGCTGGACATGGAGGCTTTCGACTTTGCCCGCTGGAGCGCCATTGCGGACTTCGGCCCCGACGAACTGGCGTCCTATGTCATGCGCGGCCGCGCCATGGACGAGAAATTCACCAAGCTCGCGGTCGACCTGGCTGAGGCGGCCCAACCCGTCACGGTGAATGGTGTGGCTGGGCTGATGGTTAACGTGCCGGGCGTGTTTCATAGTCAGATTGGCGAGCTGTTGTCTCGCCAAAGTGGCACCTTTGCGCTGATGTGGACCGTGGACAAGACCGGTGCGGTCAAGATCGGCTTGCGCTCGCAGCGTGGGTTTGACTGCATTCCACTGGCCGCCAGCTTTGGCGGTGGTGGCCATGCCCAGGCCTGCGGCATGCGGCTGCCGTTGGCGCGCTTGCCGGAGTTGCTGAGCGGCAAGCTGAGTGGTTCCGGTGAATAGCGTCCGTAGTTGAAATGCTGGCCGCCCCTGCAATCGTCCATGTGACCGGTGCAAAGGTCTTCCGTCACGCCGTGCCAAAATCATAAAAACAGGAGACTGACCGATGTCATCAAAAAATTTCGATCCCAACCTTGGGGCCAGTTCAGCGCGCTATTTGCTTGGGGTCGTTCTGGCCTTGATGTTGGGCGCCGCGAGCGCACAAGATTGGCCCAATCGGCCGGTGCGTTTGGTCGTTCCTTACCCCGCAGGTGGCGCGGTGGACATCGTGGCACGCGCGCTGGCAGAGAAACTTTCGACTGCCCTGGCGCAAACCGTCATCGTTGACAACAAGGCTGGTGCAGGTGGTTTGATCGGCGCCGACGGGGTGGCCAAGTCGGCACCTGACGGCTACACCTTGGTGATGGGTACCGTCAGCAGCCACGCCATTGCCCCTGCGGTTTACCGCAAGATGCCTTACGACGCTGAAGCTGACTTTACGGCGGTCTCGCTGGTGGCCTTGACCCCGTACATCATCACGGTCAATGCCGCAGTGCCGGTCAAGACCCTGCGCGAGTTGGTGAGCTATGCCAAGGCTAACCCCGACAAACTGAATTTTGGTTCATCGGGCACGGGCACCACACCGCACTTGGCGGGAGAACTGTTCAATACGCTGGCTGGCACCAAGATCAACCACGTGCCTTACAAAGGTAGCGCTCCCATGGTGGTGGACCTCTTGGGTGGCCAAGTTCAGGTGGCCTTTGACAACACGGTGATTCCCAACATCAAGGCGGGCAAGCTGCGCGGCCTGGCGGTTACCGGCCCAGCTCGTCTGGCGGCGGTGGCCGATATTCCGACGGCCGCAGAGGCTGGCCTGCCGGGCTACGAGGCGGTGGGTTGGATGGGCCTTTACGGCCCCAAAGGTCTGCCGCCTGCTGTGCGTAACCGACTGGCGGCAGAGACTGCCAAGGCGGCTGCCACGCCCGACTTCATTGCGAAAATGGAGGGCTTGGGCTTCCAGGCGCGCACCGGCTCACCGGCCGAGTTTGACGCCTACCTCAAGACAGAAACCAGCAAATGGGCCAAGGTGGTCAAGGACGCCGGCGTGCCTCAGGAGTGAGAGAGCTGAACCGCCAAGTCCAGAAAGTCCCGCGCATGCAGGGTGTTCGCAGGGTCAGGTGACACGTCCTTGACGCGCGCCTGCCCGAATTCTGTGGGGCGCTCGATGTAGGCCGTTTGCAGGCCACAGGCCCGTGCGGCGGCCAAGTCGTCGTGGTGTGCTGCCACCAGCATCACCTGGCTCGGCGGTATGTCAAACACCCGGGCCACGCCCAGGTAGGTGGCCGAATCAGGTTTGTACGCGCGAAACACTTCGGCCGACAAGATGCAGTCCCAGGGCAGGCCCGCCCGCTTGGCCATGTTGGTCAGCAGACCGATGTTGCCGTTGGACAGGGTGCACAGCGTGTAGCGGGTTTTGAGAAGCTGCAGGCCCGGCACCACGTCTGGCCAGGGGTCCAGCCGATGCCAGACCCGGTTCAGGTGCTGGCGCTGGGCCTCACTCAGGTGGTCTAAGCCAAAGCGCGGCAGCAGTTCGTTAAGTATCAGCCGGTGCAGGTCGTCGATCAGCGTCCATCCCAGCTCACCCGACATCACGCGGCGCATGGCCGGCTGGTAGCCGGCCCTCCAGGCCAGCGCGAAGGCGTCGCCGTCGACCCCGGGATACAGCGCATTAACCTCGCGCGCCACGCTGCCGTGCCAGTCGACCACAGTCCCAAACACATCAAACGCGAGGACTTGGGGCGCCAGGGTGTGTTCATTAGTCATGGTGGCCTTTCTGTGGTCATGGCCCCATGACCGCCTGGCGCAGCGCGGCACCGGTCCAGCTTTGCCCGAGGCGGTGGGCCATGACCCGTTGTGTCATGGCGGCGTTGCAGGGTGCCGGTACTCTGTGGCGGGCCGCCAGCCGTACCACGGCTCCGCACAGGTCGTCGATTTCGGTGCCACGTCCCTGCTGCAGGTCGTCCCACATCGATGAGCGTGCGCTGGCGTCAATTCGCAGTAGTCGGGAGGCGACCCGGGTGAAAAGCCAATTGGGCAGGCGCAACACATAAGGCAGCGCGTGGGGTGGGGCGCTGGCCACCTGCGCAGGGACGATGCCTGCCGCCTTGAGTGCGGCCAGGGCCTCAAGTTGCAGGGCGGCCAGAACGCGGCGGTAGTCCCTTTGCAGCAACTGCTCGCGCAGCGGCAGGCCTGACAGGGCATTGATCGGGTTGTTCAGGTTCAGCAACAGCTTGCCCCACTGGACAGCAAGCATGTCATCGCTCAGCGCGGTGGGCAGCCCTGCTGCCGTCAGCAGGGGCAACATGGCCTCGGTCACGGGGTGACGCGCCAGGCGCAGCGTGCCGGTGGTGGCCCGGTGCACCTGGGATGGCCCTGGCATCACCACGTTGTAGGGCACCATGCCCGCCAGCGCCACCAGTTGCGGCGCCTCCGCATTGATGCGGGCCACATTCTCTACCCCGTTTTGCAGCGACAGCACCACTGTCCCAGCCGGGCAGCAGGCGGCCAGTTCCCGCGCAGCCGATGCGGTGGCTCCACCTTTGACACACAGCAGCACCACCGTGGGCTCGGTGTCTGGCGCTGCGGGCCAACCTGCAGCCAGGCTGTTGGCCAGCCTCAACTGCTGCGGTGCCACATGGGCGCGGTAACCGTCGAGGTCGGACACGGTCAGGCCCTGCAGGGCCATGGCCTCGGTCAGACGCGGTCGCCCGACCAGCGTCACCGCCTGTCCGGCAGCCGCCAGCCGAGCGCCAACGTAGCAACCGATCACACCGGCGCCGAGCACGATAAATCGCATCGTTTTTCCCCGTGCGGAAGCCTCAGCCAAAGGAGCGGCTTTGGGCCAGGTGCGCGAGCCGAGCCGTGATGGCAAAGAATTCGGCCACGGTGTCGTCGATGATTTGTTGCGCGCTTTTGATCTCGTCAATCAGGCCGGCGGTCTGACCCGCCAGCGCGGGCGCTGCTTCCATGTCGCCGCCAAAGTAGAGCTGCAGGATGCCCGACAGGGCGTCCGGCGCCATCAGTCCCGCCTCGTAGATGGCCTGCGTGCGTGCTGATTTCAAAGAGCGTATGCAGGGGGTGGACTTTTTGTTCAGCACCAGGGTGCCGGTCTCACGGGCCTGCACGATGGCGTTTTTGTAGTTGGCATGCACCGGGCTCTCGGTGCAGCTGACAAAGCGGGTGCCCATCTGGATCGCCTCAGCGCCCAGCGCAAAGGCCGCCGCCATGCCGCGGCCGTCGCAAATGCCGCCAGCGGCCACCAGCGGCACATCGGTGCGGGCCCGGATGGCTTGCAGCAGCACCAGCGTTGACACCTCCTCGGGGTTCTTGAAGCCGCCGCCCTCGGCGCCTTCCACCACCAGGCCATCAATACCGGCGTCCACACACTTCATGGCGGCGTCCACGGTGGGCACGGCGTGGTAGACCACGATGCCGGCGTCTTTGAGTGGCGCGACGAACTTGGCCGGGCTGCCGGCCGATGTGGTGACAAATTTGACGCCTGAGCCGCACACAAAGCGCAGCATGGCGTCATCTTTCAGGAAGCGGATGGGCAGGTTCACACCATAGGGCAGGCCCAGGGCGCTCATGGCGGTGATCTCAGCCTGGCAGTTTTGCGTCTCACCGGATGAGGTTTCAATGATGCCCAAGCCACCGGCGCGGGACACGGCGGACGCCAGCGGGGTGCGCGCAATCCAGCCCATGGGGGCCTGGATGATGGGGTATTTGGCGCCGGTATGGGCGAGAACACGGTTCATGCGGATCCTAATGCAGTGTGATCTGAGTTACAGAGGCAGGCTCCGCCTGCGGCCTTGCCATCCAATCCGGCCAGAGGTCTTGCGGCCACTCGGCCCGGCGCCAGGTGTCATGCAGGATATTGAGCCATTGGCGAACGTCTTGGCGTTGCAGCGTCAACTGCCCCGCCACACCTTCAGTGCCACGGAAGACCAGGGTCAATGCTTCAGCCGTGTGGCTGATGTCGATGGTGTTCACCAGTACGGGACTGTTCTGAGCCTGCACGGGCGGCTGCAGTCGGACATCTGCACGTGCTGCCTGCTGTGCAAAGGCGTTTTTGAGCGCCTGCTGCGCATCTTCACCCTCAGCCGTCCAGTTCAAAATCACCTTGAGCAAGCGGGCCATTAAGCGCTGCGTGATCCACAGGCTCACGGCCTCGCCAGCAGGGCTTGCCCCGGAGAGCCGCACCCTGTCTTCGGTCTCGATGTACTCCGTGGTGATGCGCTGCAGGATGGTCATGGGCGTGTGGCGAGGGCTTGGGGTGCTTATCAACAATGGAATGACGCGACAGTCGGACGATTGATTATGCCGCTGGGCTTCTACACTCAGCACTCTATGACTCTGTTCAATACGAATCCCACCGGATTGCACCACACCACTGCGCCCGCAGCCACCCCAGTCCGGCAGCCTGAAGTCCCCCACGAGGTGATCGTCGTCGGGGCCGGCTTTGCCGGAATCGGCGCTGCCATCAAGCTGCGTGAGGCCGGCTGTGACTTTCTGGTGCTAGAAAAGGCGGCTGAGATCGGCGGCGTCTGGCGCGACAACACCTACCCCGATTGCGGCTGTGACGTGCCCTCGGCGTTTTATTCTTACTCGTTTGCGCCCAACCCCCGATGGAGTCGCCTGTTTGCCAAGCAGTCTGAGATCAAAGCCTACACCCGAGACACGGCCGAGCGCTTTGGGGTCGTGGCGTATATCCGGCTCGGGGCCGAACTGATCACAGCCAACTGGGACGCCCCAGCCAGGCTGTGGCGCTTAAAGACCACTGCGGGTGACTATTCAGCACAATTCGTCATCATGGCTTGCGGCCCGATGCATGTGCCCGTGATGCCGCGCGTGCCCGGTCTGGAGACGTTCACGGGGGTGAGCTTTCACTCGTCGCGCTGGCGGCATGACCTCGATTTGCGTGACAAGCGGGTGGCGGTTATTGGTACTGGTGCGTCGGCCATTCAGTTTGTGCCCATGATCCAGCGCCAGGTGCAGCAACTGACGCTGTTCCAACGCACCCCGCCCTGGGTGCTGCCCAAAATGGATGCGCTGATTTCGCCGCGTTGGCAACGGCTGTTCGAGAAGGTCCCATTGACTCAGTCACTCTTTAGGAAACTGCTTTATTTGCAGTTCGAGCTGCTGAATCTGAGCCTGAAATCACCCCGCCTGATCAAACGCCTGGAGTCGGTGGGCAAAAAGAACATCGCCCGTGGCGTCAAGGACCCGGTCTTGCGGGCCCGCCTGACGCCGGACTTTGCCCTGGGTTGCAAACGCATCCTGATGTCCAACACTTGGTACCGAGCGCTGGCCA
>CAMCZF010000178.1 GCA_945885775.1 Rhodoferax sp. OV413
CCCTCCAAAATCGCCAGCAGGTCGCCAATATTGACCTTGTCGCCGACCTTGACCTTGAGTTCTTTCAGCACACCGGCCGTCGATGAGGGGATCTCCATCGCTGCCTTGTCGGATTCGACCGTGATCAGGCTTTGCTCCAGCCGGATGGCGTCGCCAGTTTTGACCAGCACCTCTATCACCGTGACGTCCTTGAAATCACCAATGTCGGGCACTCGCACCTCCACCGGCCCGGTCGCAGCAGCCGCTGGCGCTGGCGCAGCCTGTGCTACTGAAACAGGAGCATAAGCGCTAGCAATGGCGGGGGCTGAAGCCTGTTTTGGCTCTGAAGACGCCGCCGCCGGAGCAGCGGCGGCGCCAGCCACTTCCAGCATCAGCACCAGCGAGCCTTCCTTGACCTTATCGCCCAGTTGCACCCTGAGTTCTTTCACCACACCGGCGTGGCTGGACGGGATTTCCATCGAAGCCTTGTCAGACTCCACGGTGATCAGGCTTTGCTCGGCCCGCACGGTGTCGCCGGGTTTGACCATGAGTTCGATCACGGTCACTTCGGCGAAGTCGCCGATATCGGGTACTTTGATTTCGATGACAGACACGTCAGTCTCCTTCTGTTCTTGCGGCCAGCTCAGGCGTACAGCGGGTTGATCTTGTCGGCCTGAATGCCGTACTTGGCAATCGCCTCGGCCACCTTGGCGACCGGCACCGTGCCCTCTTCGCTCAGTGCCTTGAGCGCTGCGACCACGATGTAGTGGCGGTTCACTTCAAAGTGCTCGCGCAGTTTGCTGCGGAAATCGCTGCGGCCAAAGCCGTCGGTGCCCAACACCTTGTAGGGGCGACCCTTGGGGATAAAGGGCCGAATCTGCTCGGCATAGGCCTTCATGTAGTCGGTCGAAGCCACCACCGGGCCGGTGTGCTTCTCCAGTTGCTGGCCAACGAAAGACACGCGTGGCGTATCCAGCGGGTGCAGCAGGTTGAAGCGCTCGGCGTCCTGACCGTCACGGGTGAGCTCGTTGAAGCTGGGGCAACTCCAGACGTTGGCGGCCACGCCCCAGTCGGCTTCCAGCAGCTTCTGCGCGGCGATCGACTCGCGCAGGATACTGCCCGAGCCCAGCAGTTGCACGCGCGGGGTGAGTGTTTGGCCGCCGGACCGCTCCAAGGGCAAATGCACCCCCTTGGGGGGCAGCGCATCACGCGCAGCGGACAGCGTGGGGGCAAGTTCCTTGCCCTCTTTGCACAGGTACATACCCTTGATGATCTGCTCTTCGGTACCGGCAGTCAGGCCCGGCATGGCGTAGTTCTCGTTCAGCAGGGTCAGGTAATAGAAGACGTTGTCCTGCTTTTCCACCATGCGCTTCAGGCCGTGGTGCAGGATCACGCCCACCTCATGGGCGAAGGTTGGGTCGTAGCTGATGCAGTTGGGGATGGTGCCGGCCATGATGTGGCTGTGGCCATCCTCGTGCTGCAGGCCCTCGCCGTTGAGCGTGGTGCGACCCGAAGTGCCGCCTAGCAAAAAGCCGCGCGCCTGCATGTCGCCTGCGGCCCAGGCCAAATCGCCCACGCGCTGAAAGCCGAACATCGAGTAGTAAACGTAAAACGGCACCATGATGCGGTTGCTGGTTGAGTAGCTGGTGGCCGCTGCGATCCAGCTGCTCATGCCGCCGGCCTCGTTGATACCCTCTTGCAGGATCTGCCCGGCCTTGTCTTCCTTGTAGTACATCACCTGGTCTTTGTCGACCGGGGTGTACTGCTGACCCGCTGGGTTATAAATACCGATCTGGCGGAACAGGCCCTCCATGCCGAAGGTGCGCGCCTCGTCCACCAAAATAGGCACTACGCGCGGGCCCAAGGCCTGGTCGCGCAGCAGGGTCGTCAGAAAACGCACATAGGCCTGGGTGGTCGAGATTTCGCGGCCTTCCGGCGTGGCTTCCCTCACCGACTTGAACACGTCGAGCGAAGGCACGGTGAACTGCTCGTCGGCCTTCACCCGGCGGTGCGGCAGGTAACCGCCCAGGGCCTGGCGCCGCTCGTGCAGGTACTTCATCTCAGGCGTGTCGTCGGCCGGTTTGTAGAACGGAATATTGGCAATCTGGCTGTCCGGCACCGGGATGTTGAAGCGGTCGCGGAAGATTTTGATGTCTTCGTCGGTCAGTTTCTTGGTCTGGTGCACATTGTTCTTGCCCTCGCCGCTCTTGCCCATGCCAAAACCCTTGACGGTCTTGATCAGCAGCACGGTGGGTTGCCCCTTGTGTTTCACTGCGGCGGCATAGGAGGCGTACACCTTTTGTGGGTCATGGCCGCCGCGGCGCAGCGCAAAGATGTCGTCGTCACTCATGCGGGCCACCATCTCCAGCGTCTTGGGGTCGCGGCCGAAGAAGTGCTTGCGAACAAAAGCGCCGTCGTTGGCCTTGAAGGCCTGGTAGTCACCGTCCAGCGTGTCCATCATCAGCTTGCGCAAAGCGCCATCTTTGTCGCGCGCCAGCAGCGGGTCCCAGTCGCTGCCCCACAGCAGCTTGATCACGTTCCAGCCAGCGCCACGAAACTCGCCTTCGAGCTCCTGGACGATTTTGCCGTTACCGCGCACCGGGCCGTCCAGCCGCTGCAAATTGCAGTTCACGACAAAAATGAGGTTGTCGAGGTTTTCACGGGCAGCCAGGCCAATGGCGCCCAGCGACTCCACCTCATCCATCTCGCCATCACCGCAAAACACCCAGACCTTGCGGTTCTCGGTGTTGGCAATGCCGCGCGCATGCAGGTACTTCAGAAAACGAGCCTGGTAGATCGCCATCAGTGGCCCAAGACCCATGGACACGGTAGGGAACTGCCAGAACTCGGGCATTAGCTTGGGGTGCGGGTAGCTGGACAGGCCCTTGCCACCCACCTCTTGCCGGAAATTGAGCAGCTGCTCTTCGCTCAGGCGGCCCTCCAGATAGGCGCGGGCATACACACCGGGCGACACGTGCCCTTGTATATAGAGGCAGTCGCCACCGTGCTCTTTACCAGGTGCGGCGCTTTCAGCGTGCCAAAAGTGATTGAAACCTGCGCCAAACATGTGCGCCAGCGAGGCAAAGGAGCCGATGTGACCGCCTAGGTCGCCACCGTCGACTGGGTGGTGCCGGTTGGCCTTGACCACCATGGCCATGGCGTTCCAGCGCATGTAGGCGCGCAGGCGCTCCTCAATCTCGATATTGCCGGGGCAACGCTCTTCCTGGTCGGTCTCTATCGTGTTGACGTAGCCGGTATTGGCCGAGAACGGCATGTCAATGCTGTTTTGCCGAGCGTGCTCCAGCAACTGCTCCAGCAGAAAGTGCGCCCGCTCTGGGCCCTCGGTCTCGATCACTGCGGACAAAGCGTCCATCCATTCACGGGTTTCCTGGCGATCGGCGTCGTTGGCCGCTCCGCTAAAAGACTGATCGGGTACTGCAGACATGTCTATCTCCTTTGGCTGAACGCCAACTTTATTACGTTGTAGAAATTTTCCCACAAATTCATAGTTTTTTCAAATAATGCTATTGAAATTCATATTATGAAATTTACTGTGTAACGATACCCTGGGCAAACGGCAACAAAGTGGCTGACGAACGGGCGGCTCACCTACACTCGGCGCATGCCTCTACCGCAGCAGAAACAAGCCTCCGGCCCTGTCAATACGAAACCGCTGGCCAAACTACGCAATTGGTGGTGGCGACTCACGCCGCAGCGGCAAGACCGCTTTGCCGTGCTAGCCCCCTTGGCTGCTGTGCTGCTGTTCTTGGCCGCCATCGTCGTGGCCTTTGCTTACCTGAGACTGGAAGAAATCGACCGCGAACAAGAAGCCGTTCGGCGTGATGTCGAATACACCCAGCAGCGCCTGCGCCTGCGCTTGCTAGAGCGACAAGAACAGTTGATGCAATTGGGCAGGGAGATGTCTAACCGCGAAATCGACGCTGACGATTTCCAGGCGCGGGCCGAAGCCATGATCAGCGCGCACCCCGAACTGCAGGGTCTGAGTTGGATCGACGAACGCCGGCGGGTCAAATCCAGCATAGGTACCGCCAGCCTGTCGGCCGTGCAACTGCGCACAGTCGGCAGCACCATCAAGACCGGCGAGAGCGACAACTCTTACGGCCTGGCGAAGGACCTGCAGCAGCCGATCTACACCCAGCGCGGCGAGTCGCTGGACAACCCAGCGCTTTTGCAATTGCATGTGCCATTGAGCGACCGCGCCCGCTTTTTAGGCGTCTTGTTGGCCGAGTATTCTGTGGATGGTCTGTTTCGCTATGGTGTGCCGTCTGAGGTGTCTGCGCGCTATGCCATTTCATTCCACGATGCCAAGGGCACACTGCTTGCCGGCACCAAAATCCCGCCACGTGGCCCCGCCACAGGCTTGTTGCCGTGGGTCAACCAAGCCAACGCCTATGAAGTGCCAGTGTCCCCTGTGGGCAATGGTTTGCTGATTCGTGGCCAAGCCTACCGCACCTCGCTCGGCGTCATCGGCAGCGGTCTGTTTTGGCTGGTGACAGCACTGAGCGCCATGACCGCCTGGATGCTGATTGCCAACTGGCGCCACACCCGGCGTCGCCTACAGGCCCAGCAGGCCCTGGTGTCAGAGACCAGCTTTAGGCGCGCCATGGAAAACTCAATGCTCACGGGCATGCGCGCACTTGATCTGCAAGGCCGCATCACCTATGTCAACGCCGCTTTTTGCCAAATGACCGGGTGGAGCGAGTCCGACCTGGTTGGGCGGACCGCGCCATTTCCCTACTGGCCGGACAACGACACGGCCAACCTAACAGCCCGGCTTGAGGAAGAACTGTCCGGCAAGACCACACCGGGCGGTATCCAGATGCGGGTCAAGCGGCGGGACAGCACGCTTTTCGACGCTCGGCTGTATGTGTCGCCACTGATTGATGCCAAGGGAACCCAGACCGGCTGGATGACCTCCATGACCGACATCACTGAACCCAACCGAATCCGGGAACAGTTGTCAGCCTCCCACGAGCGCTTCACCACCGTGCTAGAAGCACTGGATGCGTCCATTTCGGTCGCCCCCTTGGGCAGTGATGAACTGTTGTTTGCCAATAAGCTGTACCGCCTCTGGTTCGGCACGCCAGCCGGCGGCCACCTGCGCCTGGTGGCTCAAGCGGGCGTCGTGCCCAGCCCACCCAGTCAAGAAACTCAGGACGATGTAGACGCCTTTGCCGGTCTGCCCACCAACCTGCTGCCCGAATCCGAAGCAGAAAGCGCTGAGATTTACATCGAAACGCTCGGCAAGTGGCTGGAGGTTCGCACCCGCTACCTGAGCTGGGTCGACGGGCGGCTGGCCCAGATGGTGATTGCGACCGATATCACGGCGCGCCGGATGGCCGAAGAACAGGCTGCAGCCCAGACCGAGCGGGCTCAAAATGCCAGTCGTCTAATCACCATGGGCGAGATGGCCTCCAGCGTCGCACATGAACTCAATCAACCGCTGACCGCCATCAATAACTACTGCAATGGCATGCTGTCGCGGATCAGAGCCCAGCAAATCACCGAACAAGACCTGCTTGGGGCGCTAGAAAAAACCGCCAAGCAGGCCCAGCGTGCCGGTCAAATCATTCAGCGGATCCGCTCATTTGTGAAACGCAGTGAACCCAACCGCACGCTGTCTGAGGTAGCGGTCATGGTGGATGAGGCGCTGGAACTGGCCGAAATCGAACTGCGCCGACGCAACGTCCGGCTAACCCACTATGTGGCGCCGCGTTTGCCGCAACTGATGGTGGACCCGATCCTGATCGAGCAGGTGCTGCTGAACCTGTTGAAAAATGCGGCTGAATCGGTCGATGCAGCGCAACGACCCTCGGCACAGCGCAGCGTCAAGCTGCGCGTGACTCAGCAAAGCGTCAATGATCGGGACGTGATTGAGTTCAGTGTCACCGACAGCGGCCGAGGACTCACGGCTGAAGTCTCCGCCAGACTCTATGAAGCGTTTTACTCCACCAAGGCTGACGGTATGGGCATTGGCCTGAGCCTGTGCCGCTCCATCGTGGAGTCGCACCTGGGCCGAATGAAAGCCGAGAACATCTACAATGGTACGGTTGCGAGCGGCTGTGTTTTTTCATTCTGGCTGCCGTGCATTCAAGCCGAGACGACATCAGGCATCGAACCCCAACTGACCGCGAAAGACGCGCACTGACACCATGAGCTTGATACCCAAAAAAGGCACTGTTTACGTAGTCGACGACGACGAGGCCGTGCGTGACTCCCTGCAGTGGCTGCTTGAAGGCAAAGACTACCGGGTACGTTGCTTCGAGTCGGCCGAATCCTTTCTCAGCCGTTACGACGCGCGTGAAGTCGCCTGCCTGATCGTCGACATTCGTATGGGCGGGATGACTGGTCTGGAGTTGCAAAGCAGGCTGATCGAAGTCAGCTCACCGCTACCCATCGTCTTCATTACCGGTCATGGCGATGTGCCCATGGCGGTGGACTCGATGAAGAAGGGTGCTATGGATTTCATTCAGAAGCCGTTCAAGGAAGACCAACTCGTCACCCTGGTGGAGCGCATGCTGGACCAGGCCAAAGACTCGTTTGCAGAATTTCAAAGCGCTGCCAGCCGGGATGCTCTGATGGCCCGCCTGACGCTTCGCGAAGCGCAAGTGCTGGAGCGTATCGTCGCCGGCCGCTTGAACAAGCAGATTGCCGATGACCTCGGCATCAGCATCAAAACGGTGGAGGCGCATCGCGCCAACATCATGGAAAAACTCAACGCCAACACTGTTGCCGACCTGCTCAAAATCGCGCTTGGACAAAACGGCGGCAAAGCCTGAGTCATGTCTGCACCCGCTCAACTTATTGATGGCGTGGCTCTGTCCCGCCATTTGCGCAGCGAAGTCGCCACCCGAGCCGCTACCCTCAAAGCAAAGGGCATCACACCGGGCCTGGCCGTGGTGCTGGTCGGCGAGAACTCGGCCTCTCAGGTCTACGTGCGCAACAAGGTCAAAGCCTGTCAGGAAAGCGGCCTGTACTCAGTGCTGGAGCAATACCCGGCCAGCACGCCCGAAGACGCCCTGCTCGTACGCATCGACGCACTCAACCGCGATCCAGCCATTCATGGCATCTTG
>CAMCZF010000179.1 GCA_945885775.1 Rhodoferax sp. OV413
TGCGCTACCAGCTGGCCCAGCCTGGCCCAGTCGCGCAGGCGTGCGGCAAAGCCGACACAGTTGTACTCCCGGCCCAGGGCGTCGGTGAGCCAACTGGCATCGGCCTCGGCACCCATCGGTTGCCACAGTTGCGTTTGGGCAAACTGCGCTAGGCTGGTCTGGCTGACGGCGCGCAGCACCATGCCCAAGGTGAGTGGACAGAGTTCGTTGTAGTTGAAGCGCACGCCCGGTGCCTCCAGCGTACCGCGCCAGCCGCGCACCACCCGGTTCACGTCTGTCCCCACAGTGCGCGCCTGCGGCCAGCCCAGCAGCGCCGGCACGTCAATACGGACCGGGTCGCGCTCATGCACCACATCGGCGCCGCTGGACATATTGAGCAGATGGCGCAGCGGGATCTGGCCGTGCAGCGTGCCCTGCAGCTCGGGCACGTAGTCTTGCGGCAGGTCGTCCAGGCTGCGGATCAGACCCTGGTCCAGCGCATACCCACCAGCAGCGAGGTCACGCTCTTGGCCATGGACCAACTGGTCAGCCGCATGGTCGCATCACGCCCAAAGCGGTAGTGCTCAGACCAGACCTGGCCCTGGCGCGCGATCAGCAGGCCTGTCACCGGCCATTGGGCCAGGTAATCTTGCACGCTGCGGCGCCCAAACCCCCAGCGGTAGTTGACGGCCACGGGTGTTGCCTGCAAGGGGCTGGGTTGGGCTGGGGCGGCGATCAGATGATGCCGGAACATGGCCTCAAAGCCGCCCGAGTAATTGCCCGCCCGGTAGGCGGGGTAGCCCTCCCAGCGCGGTACTTGGCCCGCTGGGCCCCAGCCGCTTGGGTAGCCCAGGGCTGCACCCCAGTCGCCGGCGGGTTGCGCCGTCGCCTGGCCCGGCCAGAGGCCAGCCGTCACGCCAAGCAGCGCGCTACCGCAACCGGCGATCAGCAATTGTCTTTTGTGCAGCATAGTGGACAGATATTGCTACTAAATTAGTAGCTTAAAACCCAATAACCACGTGGCCTAGAGCCCGATTTAATGCCCAGAATAATCCACCAGCGTGAACAGCGACAGACCGCTGGCGCGCAGCTTGTCGGAGCCGCCCAGCTCGGGCAGGTCGACGATGGCCGCGCCCTCCATCACGGTGGCGCCGAGTTTTTCCAGCAGCTTCTTGCCGGCCATCATGGTGCCGCCGGTGGCGATCAGGTCGTCGATCAGCAGCACGCGGTGGCCGGGTTTGACGGCGTCGGTGTGCAGTTCCACCGTGGCGCTGCCGTATTCCAGCTCGTAAGTTTCTTCCACCGTGGTGAAGGGCAGCTTGCCCTTTTTGCGGATTGGCACAAAGCCGACATTGAGCTCATAGGCCACCACCGCGCCCAGAATGAAGCCGCGTGCGTCCAGCCCGGCCACCACGTCGGGGCGCATCGCCGGGTCCATGTAGCGGTGTACAAAGGCGTCGATCAGCACCCGGAACACTTTGGCTTCCTGCAGCAACGGCGTGATGTCGCGAAACTGCACGCCCGGCGCCGGCCAGTCGGGCACGGTGCGGATGTGGTCGCGAAGGTATTGGTTGACGCTGAAGTTGGGCATGACGTGAAAAATATCAGTTGGGTGACCGTGATTGTGCGCCTGCCCATCGGCCTGGTCGAGCGGCCGCGCTCAGCCTTTGAGCAATTTTTGCGTGGCCATGGCTAGGGGCTCAGGCTTGCCGCTTAAAACCAGGGTATCGCCGTCTTCTAGCAGCGGGTCCAGCGCCGCATCCACGCTCTGACCGCTGCGCCGGCGCAGGCTCACTACCCGCGTGTCCATGGCGTGCAGCGCCAGGCGGCTCACCGGCTGGCCAATGGCGCGCGCGCCCAGCGGCAGCGTGACCGAGGCCAGCCGCTCCTGCGCCAACTCGTCCACCGAGCTGTCGTCGTCCCCATGAAAATAGCCGCGCAGCAGGCTGTATCGGGCGTCGCGCTGCGCCTGTGCAAGCTGGATCACGCGCCGCATCGGTACGCCTACCAAGGCCAGCGCATGGCTGGCCAGCATCAGCGAACCCTCGATCGCCTCGGGCACCACCTCGGCGGCGCCGGCCTGCTGCAAGGCCTCCAGGTCGTGGTCGTCCTGGGTGCGCACAACCACGGGCACCTGCGGCGCGTGTTCGCGGATGTGCCCCAGCACCTTGATGGCACCTGCCACGTCCAGGTAAGTCACCACCACCGCACTGGCACGCGCCAGGCCAGCCGCCATCAGCGACTGCAGGCGGGCAGCGTCCCCAAAAACCACCGAGTCGCCGGCTGCAGCGGCCTGGCGCACCCGGTCCGGGTCCAGGTCCAGCGCCATGTAGGGGATGCCTTCGCCTTCGAGCATACGCGCCAGGTTTTGGCCGCAACGACCGTAGCCGCAAATAATGACGTGCCGGTTGGCGTTGATCGACTTGCGCGCAATGTTGGTCATTTGCAGCGACTGCTGCAACCATTCGCTGCTGACCAGGCGCATCACCAGCGGACCGCTGTACTGCACGATGAAGGGCGTGGCCAGCATCGACAGCACCATGCTGGCCAGGATCGGGTTGAGCAGTTCGGGCGGCACCAGCGCATTGGCTTGGGCCAGCGTCAGCAGCACAAAGCCGAACTCACCGGCCTGCGCCAAATACAGGCCGGTACGCAGGGCCACGCCTTGCGTTGCGCCCAGGCCTCGCGCCAAAACAGTCACCAGTGCCGCTTTGAACAGCACCGGCAGCGTCACCAGCAGCAGCACCAGCGGCCAGCGCTCCAGCACCAGGCGCCAGTCCAGCAGCATGCCGATGCTGATGAAAAATAGGCCTAGCAGCACATCATGAAAGGGCCGGATGTCGGTTTCCACGTGGTGCTTGTACTCAGTCTCCGAAATCAGCATGCCAGCAATGAAAGCGCCCAGTGCCAGGCTCAGGCCCGCCAGCTCGGTCAGCCAGGCCAGCCCGAGGGTGACCAGCAGCAGGTTGAGCACAAACAGCTCCTCGCTCTGGCGCCGCGCCACCAGCGTCAGCCACCAGCGCATCAGCCGCTGCCCGCCCACCAGCAGCAGCGTGATCAGCAGCACCGCCTTGACACCGGCCAGCAGCAGCGTGGCGGCCAGCTGCTCGCCCGGCGCGCTCAGGGCCGGAATCAGCACCAGCAGCGGCACCACCGCCAAGTCTTGAAACAGCAGCACCCCCATCACCCGTTTCCCGTGCTCTGACTCCAGCTCCAGCCGCTCGGTCATCAGCTTCACGACGATGGCCGTGCTGCTCATGGCCAAGGCACCCGACAGCGCCAGCGCGGTTTGCCAGCCCATACCCCACAGGCCCGGCGCGAGCCAGGCCAGGCCGAGCAGCACAGCGGTGGCGGCCAGCATGGTCAGCAGCACCTGGAGCAGACCCAGCCCGAACACATGGCGGCGCATGGCGCGCAGCTTAGGCAGGTTGAACTCCAGCCCAATGACAAACATCAGGAACACCACGCCAAACTCACCCAGGTGGCGCACCCCGTCAGAGTTCTTGGCCAGCGCCAGCGCGTTGGGCCCGATCAAGACCCCCACCACCAAATAACCCAGCATGGGCGGCAACTTGAGCGAGCGGCAGGCCACAACCCCCAGTACGGCGGCCAGCAGGTACAACAGGGTTAGTTCAAGTGGGCTCATGACGACATACTAACTAACAAGGCGCCAGGTTCAGGGACGCAGGCCCCAACCGTAGAATCTCACGATGACTGTTCGAACCGCCGCGCCCCCCGTTTTTGAGGCTGGCCGCGCTATTTTGCTGGCCCAGGAGACCCTGGACATTGAAGCGGCAGCGGTCATGGCGGTGCGACAGCGACTCGGACCCGCCTTTGCCGAGGCCGTGGAGCGCATGCTGCTGCTGTCGGGCCGGGTGGTGGTGATGGGCATGGGCAAGAGCGGCCATATTGGACGCAAAATCGCGGCCACCCTGGCCTCAACCGGTACCCCGGCCTTGTTTGTGCACCCGGCTGAGGCCAGCCATGGCGATCTGGGGATGATCACCGCAGCTGACTTGGTGCTGGCGGTCTCCAACAGCGGCGAGTCGCAGGAGTTGACCGCCATCCTGCCAGTGCTCAAGCGCCTGGGTGTGCCGCTGGTGGCCATGACCGGCCGGGCCGATTCCACGCTGGCGCGGCATGCCGAGGTGTTTCTGGACTGCGCGGTGGACAAAGAGGCCTGCCCACTCAATTTGGCCCCCACGGCCAGCACCACGGTGCAACTGGCACTCGGCGACGCCCTGGCGGTGGCCCTGCTCGATGCGCGCGGCTTCAAGGCTGAGGACTTTGCCCGCTCTCACCCCGGCGGGGCCTTGGGGCGCAAGCTGCTGACCCATGTCAGCGACGTGATGCGCTCAGGCTCCGCGGTGCCGCGGGTCGGGCCGGACGCCAGCTTCAGCGCGTTGATGCGCGAGATGAGCGCCAAGGGCTTGGGCGCAACTGCTGTGGTCAATGCTGATGGCCAGGTGCTCGGCATTTTTACTGACGGCGACCTGCGCCGGTTGGTGGAGCAGGGCCGCGACCTGCGCACGCTGACGGCGGCCGGCGTGATGCACCCCAGCCCTGTCACCATCGCCCGCGACGCGCTGGCGGTGGAGGCGGCTGAATTGATGGAGTTGCGCCGCATTACGAGCGTGCTGGTGCTGGATGACCAGGGACTGCTGTGTGGCGCACTCAACAGCAACGACCTGATGCGGGCCAAGGTGATCTGATGCTGCAACCCACGCTGAACTTCCCCCCGGGTCTGCTGCTGCAAGCCCAAGGCATCAAGGTGGTGTTCTTTGATGTGGACGGCGTGCTGACCGACGGCGGCCTGTACTTCACCGAGGCCGGCGAGACCCTCAAACGCTTTCACACCCTGGACGGCCATGGCCTCAAGCTGCTGCAGCGCGGCGGCATCACGCCGGCTGTGATCAGCGGCCGCGACTCTCAGCCGCTGCGCTTGCGGCTGCAGGCGCTTGGCATTGCACATGTCCAATTGGGCACCGAAAACAAACGCCCGGCGGCTGAGCAGATGCTGGCCACACTGGGGCTGAGCTGGCAAGATGCCGCCGCCATGGGCGACGACTGGCCCGACCTGCCGCTGATGCAGTGCGCCGCGCTGGCCTGTGCTCCGCCCAACGCCCACCTGGAAGTGCGGGCGCTGGCGCACCATGTCACGCAGGCTGCCGGTGGCGCGGGCGCTGTGCGCGAATTGTGCGACCTGTTACTCGTGGCCAGCGGCAAGTACGCTGGGTTGCTGCGGGAGTCTGCGGCATGAAGAAGCTGATCTACCAGGTCTGGGAACGCGCCGCGCTTTACCTGCCCACGCTGTTGATGGGTGTGTTGGCCTTGGGCACCTACTGGCTGGTGCGCAGCACGCCGGTGCCCGGACAGGCCTCGCCCGCAGCGCCCTTGCGACATGAGCCCGATTACCTGATGAACAAGTTCTCGGTCAAAACTTACGACGGCAATGGCCGCCTCAAATCTGAAATAGTCGGTGCGCAGGCGCGTCATTACCCGGATGTCGACACATTGGAGATTGATGGCGTGCGCATCCGCGCCTATGACGAGGCGGGCCAACTAACCCTCGCGACGGCCAGCCGGGCGCTAATCAACGCCGACGCCTCCGAGCTGCAGCTGTTTGGCGATGCCCGGGTGGTGCGTGAGCCCGTCCCAGACAAGGCCGGTGTGCTGCAGCCACGGCTTGAGTTTCGCGGTGAGTTCTTGCATGCCTTCATGAAAACCGAGCGAGTGCTCTCCCCGCAGCCATTACAACTGACGCGTGGGCAGGACCAGGTCACCGCCGATGCGATGGAGTTTGACAACCTGGCGCAGGTGATGCAGCTGACCGGCCGTGTGCGTGGCACGCTGGTGCCCAAGCCAGGCAAGTAAAGCTGCTTTTATTGAAGATGGCCCGGCTCGTCTTCATCACCGGCGCGGCCAGTGGTCTCGGTCAAGCTCTGGCCTGGCGATACCACCAGGCGGGCGCTGAGCTGGCCCTGGTCGGGCGCCGTGAATCTGAGATCAAAACATGGGCTGAGCAGCGTGGCATAAGCCCTGATCGCTATAAATTTTATGGTGCAGATGTTGCCAATGCAGCCAGCATCGTGGCGGCGGGAGAGGCCTGCTTGCACCAGCAGGGTGTGCCTGATGTGGTGGTGGCCTGTGCCGGCATCAGCGTCGGGGTCGACACGGCGGAGCGGGACGACCTGGCCGTCATGGCGCTGACCTACGCCACCAACAATGTGGGAACCGCGGCCACCTTCATGCCCTTCATCAAGGCCATGAGGCAGCGCCGACATGGCACGCTGGTGGGCATCGGCAGTGTGAACGGCATTCGCGGTTTTGCCGGCCATGGGGCTAATTGCCCGAGCAAGGCGGCCTTGATCAGCTATTGCGAATGCCTGCGCCTGGAGTTGCGCGGCAGTGGGGTGCGCGTGGTGACGCTGTGCCCCGGTTACGTGGCCACGCCGCTCACCCTCGGTAACCGCTATGCGATGCCCTTCTTGCTGCAGCCTCGAGACTTCGCAGAGCGTGCCCATCGCGCGATTGAGGCCGGCGTCAGTTACCGGGTGATTCCCTGGCAGATGGGCTTGGTGGCCAAGCTGTTGCGTCTGCTGCCAAACCCAGTGTTTGATTGGTTATTTGCCGGGCGGTCACGCAAGTCACGGCAATAAAAAAGGGCCCGAAGGCCCCTTTATTTGCTGGCAAGATGCCGGCTGATTGCTTAGTAGCTGCTGCGACCGCCACCACCACCACCGTAGCCGCCGCCACCGCCGCTGCGGCTTCCACCGCCACCGCCGCCGCCGCCGTAACCGCCACCCCCGCCACCGCCGCAGCGGCTTCCACCGCCGCCGCCGCCGCCGTAACCGCCGCCGCCGCCACCAGCGCCGCCACCGAAGCCACCGCTACGGGGGGGACGGGGTTCCATGGGACGAGCCTCGTTCACCACGAGACCACGGCCGCCGTACTGCTGGCCGTTCATGCCATTGATGGCTGCTTGCGCTTCCGCGTCGCTGCCCATCTCGACAAAACCGAAGCCTTTGGAGCGGCCGGTGTCGCGTTCCATCATGACCTTGGCGCT
>CAMCZF010000180.1 GCA_945885775.1 Rhodoferax sp. OV413
ACCGGGCGAAGGCGCTACAAAGCGCGAAAACAGCCCGTAGAGGAACAGAAAACGACGCGATTTCGCGGGATTACTCGTGAAATCTCACTATCTGAAAATTAGCCGACCGCTACTCCATTTGGTTAGCGGTTGTTCAGAGCATCCTTAACGCCACTTGGCGGTAATTGCTGCGATGTGCAGCAAGTGGGTCGAATGTGCCGACTGTTAGGCTTCAGATATAGACGTTTTAAACCGTCTTAAGGGCCGCTGTAATAGACCGGGCATTGCGTAAACCCGCATGGCTATTGGGTTTCAATACCCGGCCTATTCTTTTGCGGTTTTCTTACGTCCGGTGGACTTGTCGGGATTTGCAACAGTTGCAATGCGCTGTACCGCATCCGATTTAAAGTCTGGATAGTGCTTTTCCAGATATTCGACGAGCCGGTTCCGTGGCGTCGCCGCTTGGTCGCCGTACCCCTTTGAAACCATCATAAAAGCCATATTCGCAGCATCAAGCTCCGGTGGTAAATCCAACGGGTCAACGTCAGGTAGTACTTGAGATAGTGCATTTGCTTTTACATCCTTACGTCGGAATGCGTAGCGTGATGCCATCCCGATTCCCTCTAGCCAGTCAGCAATGTTTTTGCGCGAAAACTCTTGATTTTCAAACCTGCCAAGCCTCCTATCTGCCAGCCAATCGGATAACGGTGTCTCTTCCCCGAATATCGCACATCGACGATGCAAAGCATCTAGCCTGACGCTTGTCAGCCCAATTTCAGGAGAATTGATTACGTTGTCCTCAGATCCCACATAGTCACCAAACAGATTTTCAAATGCAGCACTCTTTGCCAGTTCAAAGTGCATCTCCATTCGGTCGGTAACAATTCGGATTCGTCCCTGCGCTTCCTCTGATTCGCTCGGCTCATATCCAAGAATCAGCGCCGCCGCATCGTAGCTGCTGAAATGTTCCGCAAAATCCCAGTGTGATAAATCAGCCATTTCGTACCCTGACACGCCCCAATAAGGGCCAGCGCCGCCGGGTCAGGGTGTCCCGGTTTTCACCATCGGGGATCAGCCGATCGCTAGGCGTGGTCTAAAATTTTCTATGCCGCTTTGAACGCAATAACGTCCGCGCCGCGTGACAGCTTGTCCAAGTAGTCGGCCCACACCTGTAACATGTCTGTCCTGTCCTCCACATGGGTTGCCCGGTCGTATGCGCCGCCGTGGGTAATTTGGCCTTTGTGGGCTAGCTGCGCCTCGATAACATCCTTGTCGTACTTCAGGACTTGCCTCAGGATGGTGCGCCCGGTAGCCCTGAAACCATGCCACGACTGAATGCCTTTGTAGCCCATCGCGTGCAGCGCCGCCGTTACGCCCGCTTCCGACATTGGCTTGCTGTGGTCGCGCAAACCGGGAAACACATACACCCCTTGTCCGGTCAGCATTTGGAGGTCGCGCAGGACTTCTACGGCCTGCCGGGGTAAGGGGCTTGTGTGGGCCTGCCCGTTGATCTTCTCGGCCTTGGTGCGCTTCATGTCCGCGCTAGGGATGGTCCACAGCCCCGAATCAAGGTTCAGGTCGACCCACCGCATCGTGCGTAGGTTGCCCGGTCGCTGAAACAGGATCGGTGCCAGCTTCAATGCCGCCCGGACAACTGGCCCGCCGTTGTATCCCGCCATCGCCCGCAGCAGTCCTGCCAATTGCGGCGGATCAATGATGGCAGGCAGGTTTTCTTTGATGTGGGGCTTGAGTGCCTTCTTTATGTCCGGCGTAATATCCCGTTCGGCCCGGCCCGTTGCAACTGCATGGCACCATACCCCATGCGCAGTGATGTGGACTCGATGCGCCACGTCCAGCGCCCCCCGCGCCTCTACCCGCTGAATCACCGCCAGTAGTTCGATTGGCTTAATGCTGCCGATAGCCCGTTTGCCCAAATAGGGGACAAGGTCTTTTGTGATGTTGCGCCGCTCCCGGACGTAATGGGTGTCGCTCCAATTGGGTTTGCCCCGCTCGAGCCAGTCGTTTGCCGCAGCTTCTAGGGTCTCGCCGCTGCCCACGGTCGCCTTGAGCTTTTCAACTTGCCGGGCTTGCAGTGGGTCGATGCCCCCCGCCTTTTGGAGTTTGGCCGCGTTGCGGGCTTCGCGTGCCGCAGTCAGGGTGACGGCGGGATAGCCGCCCAATGCCATTTGTTTTTCCACACCCGCGAGTCGGTACTTAAGAAACCAGCGTTTTGACCCTGCCGGACTGACTTGCAGATACATCCCGCCGGAATCGGCAAACCGCGCCTGCTTTTTTTCGGGGGGACACACCGCGTTTCGGCATTTGGCATCGGTCAGCATGGGTCGGCTCCTTGGGGGTTGAACAGTAGTTTTCATTGGGGGAATGGGGCTGTACCCCCTATTCTTCCCCCCACTCCTAAATTCACCCCCCCGTTTGTACCCCCGGCTTGCGTTGGCTGTCAATAGTCCTTGTTAGGGCTTGCTGTAGCCAGATCTATTGATTTACCAATGAAAAAGGCCTCTAAGTGGTTGTCCTTAGAGGCCTTTATATGATGCAATGGTGCCGATTATCGGATTCGAACTGATGACCTACCGCTTACAAGGCGGTTGCTCTACCAACTGAGCTAAATCGGCACGCCTCTATTTTAGCTGCCCGTCTGGGCACCCTTGATGAACGACAAGAACTATTTCACGCGTTTCAGGGCTGGGCGTAGGCCAGCAGGCGGCGTCCGTGGGGGTTCTGGTTCATCTTGTGAACTGCTTAGGTGTCGATCACCGTCAACGCTGGACAAGGGCACGACTCGCCGTTCCGCATCAGGCGCCAAGGCGCGGTTGGCAGTGGTCTCTGCTGCTGCCGCGGCAGGCGACACCGAGCTACCCGCCAACAAGTTGTTGGCCTTGGGTGAAGTGCGGGGGAACGCCATACCCTGGCCATTTTCGCGGGCAAAAATGGCCAGCACCTGGCCCACCGGCACCATGATCTCACGTGGGGTGCCGGCAAACCGGGCCTTGAATTCAATGAATTCATTGCCCAGCTTGAGTGAGCTGGTGGCATCAAAACTGATATTCAGCACAATCTCGCCGTCTTTCACGTACTCACGCGGCACCTGCACACTGTCGTCAACGGCCACCGCCACGTAGGGCGTGAAGCCGTTGTCGGTGCACCACTCATAAAGGGCGCGGATCAGGTAAGGACGGGTTGAGGTGGTGTCAGGCGCTTCAATCATGACCAAACTCTCAGTGTTATTTACGCATGACCTTTTCAGATGGCGTCAGCGCTTCGATGTAGGCTGGGCGAGAAAAAATGCGCTCAGCGTATTTGAGCAGCGGTGCTGCATTTTTGCTCAGTTCAATACCGTAATAGTCTAAGCGCCACAACAGCGGCGCGATGGCTACGTCGAGCATTGAGAAGCCATCGCCCAGCATGTATTTGTTTTTCAGAAATACCGGGGCTAATTGCGTCAGGCGGTCGCGGATATGAGCACGGGCCTTTTCTACCAGTTTCTCGTTGCTCTTGGAGGTGCGCGACTCGAGTGTTGAGACGTGAACAAACAATTCTTTCTCAAAATTGAGCAGGAACAAGCGCACCCTCGCCCGGTCAACCGGGTCGCCTGGCATCAACTGCGGGTGCGGAAACCGCTCATCAATGTACTCATTGATGATGTTTGACTCATACAGGATCAGATCCCGCTCGACCAAGATGGGCACCTGCCCATAGGGGTTCATGACATTGATGTCTTCGGGTTTGTTGTAAAGATCGACGTCGCGGATTTCAAAATCCATGCCTTTTTCAAACAGCACAAAACGGCAGCGGTGAGAAAAAGGACAGGTCGTACCCGAATAAAGCACCATCATGGCGGAGGCTCCTAAAAATCAAAAAGAGTGGGCTGCGCTAACAGGCCCACTCCAGAATACCCCGACCCGACCCCGCAGGGCACGGACGAAGCGCTTGGTCAGTACTACTTGACGTCTTTCCAGTAAGCCGCGTTAAGGCGCCAGGCAAAGACGCTAAAGATGCCAAGGAACAGCAAAACCCAGACCCCGATACGCACACGGGTATTTTGAATTGGCTCGCCCATCCACTGCAGGTAGCTGACCAGATCACCGATGGATTGGTCGAATTGCAAGGGTGTCATGGTGCCAGGGCTGACCTGTTCCCAGCCCTTGAAGATCTGAACATCTTGACCATGCTCCTGGCGGGTGTCGAAGACCGGACGGCGGTCACCCTGCAGCTCCCACAGCACGTGCGGCATTCCGACATTGGGGAATGCCAGATTGTTCCAACCCGTCGGTTTGTCCGCGTCACGATAAAACGTGCGCAAATAGGTGTAGAGGTAGTCAGCCCCAGAGCCATTGGCCCCGGCACGGGAGCGTGCAATAACTGTCAGGTCTGGCGGATTACCGCCGAACCAGGCCTTGGCCTGCTGCGGGTCTATGGCCGCCTTCATGGTCTCGCCAATCTTTGCGTTGGTTACCAACAGGTTGCTTTTGATCTGCTCTTCAGTGAGGCCAATGTCTTGCAGCCGGTTATAGCGCATGTAGGCTGCCGAGTGGCAATTCAGGCAGTAATTGACAAAGATCTTGGCGCCGTTTTGCAACGCAGCCATGTCATTGGTCTTGTTCGGGGCCTTGTCCCAGGCCATGCCGCCACCGGCAGCCTGAACCAAACCCACCAACCCTAGGGCCATCAGGATCACTGCGGCCATCTTTTTTGCAAAACTCATGGTTCTCATTATTTCTTTCCCCAGTTCAATGCGCCGTGAAGGTGACACGATCAGGCACCAACTTCGGTTCTCCCAGACGACTCCACCAGGGCATCAGGAGAAAGAACCCAAAATAGAACAGCGTACCGATCTGAGCCACCCGGCCGCCTATGTCAGACGGCGGCAATATGCCCAGATAGCCCAGAACCAGGAAATCCAAAACGAATATCGCGTACAGGTATTTGTGCCAATCAGGCCGGTAACGGATCGATTTCACCGGACTGTTGTCAAGCCAAGGCAAAAAGAAGAGGATCATCACCCCGCCGCCCATGGCCACCACGCCCCAGAATTTGGCGTCGATCGACAGCATCATGGCGACGACCACCGCAGCACCGCCAACAATCACACCCTTGAATACCGTCGGCATGCGAACCCGGGTCACAGTCAGAAAAGCGCCTGCCAGCACGCAAGCGATTAGGGCGTACATCATCTCGTCAGTGACGGCCCGCAACATGGAGTAATACGGCGTGAAATACCAGACTGGCGCGATGTGCAGCGGCGTCTTGAACGGGTCAGCCGGAATGAAGTTGTTGTACTCCAAGAAGTAACCACCCATTTCAGGGGCGAAGAACACGATCGCCGTGAACACCATCAGGAACACGCTAACGGCAAAGATGTCGTGCACCGTGTAGTAAGGATGGAACGGAATGCCGTCCAGTGGTTTTCCAGAGGCGTCACGCTTGGCCTTGATCTCGACGCCATCCGGGTTGTTGGAGCCGACTTCGTGCAGGGCGATGATGTGCGCCACAACCAAGCCCAGCAACACCAGGGGCATCGCGATCACGTGGAAGCTGAAAAAGCGGTTCAGGGTAGCGTCGCCCACCACGAAATCACCGCGAATCAACAGGGCAAGGTCGGGACCGATGAAAGGAATTGCGGAAAACAGGTTAACGATCACCTGAGCGCCCCAATAGCTCATCTGACCCCATGGCAGCAAATAGCCCATGAAGGCCTCAGCCATCAACACCAGGAAAATACCGCAACCAAACAACCAGATCAGTTCACGCGGCTTGCGGTAGCTGCCGTAGATCAGGCCCCGGAACATGTGCATATAAACGACCAAAAAGAAGGCCGACGCCCCGGTGGAGTGCATGTAGCGGATCAGCCAACCCCAGGGCACATCGCGCATGATGTATTCGACCGAGCCAAAGGCCAGCGCTGCGTCGGGCTTGTAATGCATGACCAGGAAAATCCCGGTCACGATCTGTATCACCAACACCAGCACCGACAGCGCACCGAAGATGTAGAAGAAATTGAAGTTTTTGGGCGCGTAATACTCGCTCATATGCTCTTTGAAGAGCTTGGAGGCGGGAAAACGGTTGTCGACCCAGTTCAGCAGTTTTTCTGCTGCCGGCGCGTTGGGAGAAATTTCGTGAAATTCAGCCATGATGTTCGTCCTTAGGCCTTTTTGTCTTCGCCGATGAGCAGCTTGGTGTCTGAGAGGTACATGTGTGGCGGCACCTCAAGGTTGTCTGGCGCGGGCTTGTTTTTGTAGACGCGACCCGCCATGTCGAACGTGGAGCCATGGCAGGGGCAGAAAAAGCCGCCCTGCCAGTCATCGGGCAGTGAGGGCTGGGCACCTGTCTGGAATTTGTCAGACGGAGAACAGCCGAGGTGGGTGCAAATACCCACGGCCACCATGTACTCAGGCTTGATGGAGCGGGCTTCATTGCGCGCGTAGGCCGGCGCTTGCTCGGCGGGTTTGCGCTCCGACTTGGGATCGGCCAGCTGCGAATTCAATTTGGGCAGTGCCGCCAGTTGCTCTGGGGTACGGCGCACAATCCAGACCGGTTTGCCGCGCCACTCAACGGTCATTTTTTCGCCCGGCTTCAAGGCAGAAATATCGGCTTCTACAGCTGCACCAGCCGCTTTTGCCCGCTCGGAGGGCTGGAAACTGCTGACAAAAGGCACGACTGCGGCTATGCCGCCGACCGCGCCCACGCAGCTCGATGCGATCAACCAAGTGCGTTTGCTGGCATCCATCTGACCGGTCTCAACTAGGCTCTCACTCATGGGAATCCTCAATGAAAAACATCACTCTAGGGTAAGCCCGAATTGTAACTGAGCGCTATGGCTAGGCGGAGGTGCTGCCAGTTGCGCCACCCCACACTTGTGATGGATACTCTCGACGTCTTTAGTCTCGTCAAGGAGATGCTATGGATGCCTCCCTGCCCACGGGCAAGGAATTGAGACCGCTGAACGCCAAGAGCATGAACAGCCGTCTATCAGGAAGAGAGACTTCGAGCAATCGAGGTGGATCCTCTGATGGATACGGCATCAAAGTGCCCATGGCG
>CAMCZF010000181.1 GCA_945885775.1 Rhodoferax sp. OV413
TCACACCCGCAACCCTGGCCCAGCGCAAGCGACTGGTCACCAGCCGCGCGGCAGAAAACCTGTATTGGCTGGGGCGCTACACAGAACGCGCCGAAAACGCGATCCGCCTGGCCCGCCTTACCTTGGAGTGCCTCAACGGCGAAGAGCAATCCTCGCCACCACTGCTGGCGTGGCTGGGCCGCATGGCCGTGGCCAACACCCTGGTGCTGCCGGGCGTGCCATCACCGGCGCAGGCGCGCCGGGTGTTTGAGCGCTCGCTGATTGCCGGCCTGGGCAGTACCGAGGGCGCCACCAGCGTGGGCTTTAGCCTGCGCGCCCTCAAGATGGCCGGCTCTTCGGTCCGCGAGCGCCTGTCACAGGAGCATTGGCGCGTGATGGTGCGGGCAGAAGAAGAACTCAGCAGCAGCTGTGCCGCGCAGGCGCGCAGTGGCGACTACCCGGTGCAAGCGGCGCTGCACATCCTTAAAAACTGTGGCGACCACATGGCTGCCATTACTGGCGCCCAGACCGACCGCATGACGCGCGACGACGGTTGGCGCCTGCTCAGCATTGGCCGTCACATTGAGCGGCTGGCCTTTCTGTCGTCTTCCCTGAGTTGTGCACTCGACACCGGCTCGGTACGCACCGATGGCGGCTTCGAAGCCCTGATTTCGCTGTTTGACAGCACCATCACCTTCCATGCCCAATACCAGCAGAGCCGGGACCTGGCTGCGCTGGTGGACCTGCTGGTGCTTGACGGTGACAACCCGCGCTCGCTGGCCTGGGTGGCGCACACGCTGCGCGGCAGGCTGGCCAAACTGGCCGGTAGCGCCCCCGACGCCTTAAGCCCGCTGGCCCGCCAGGTGCCCGACCCCGGCGCCTGGAGCCTGGCGCAGTTGTGTGAGCAGCCCGCAGCGCTGCAAGACATGTTGCAGCAGAGTCTGAGCGCCACACTGAAAGTGTCAGAAGAGGTCAGTGCCACCTATTTCACCCATGCCAACGACAGCAAGCACAGCGTCGGCACGCCATGAAGCTGCAGCTGACCCACCATACGCGCTACGACTACCTGCCAGCGGTAGAGACGGCCCAGCACATGGCCTACCTGCAGCCACTGCAGACGGCGCAGCAGCAGCTGCTCAGCCACCAGCTTGACATCAGCCCCACCCCGGCCAAGCTGTCCCGCACCAACGACGTCTATGGCAACAGCCGTTGTTTTTTTTCGCTGCAAACCCCTCACCGGGCGCTGAATGTGGTGGCGCGCAGCGTGGTCTCTACCCAGGCCAGCGCCACGCCCCGCAGCAGCGTGAGTTGGGAGGCTGCGCGCGAACTGTTTCGCTACCGATCTGATGGCCAATTTGACGCGGCCAGTGATTTTGTGTTTGCGTCTGCCTTTGCACCACGCGACGCCGAGTTCGCGGCCTACGCCCGGCCCAGCTTCGGGCCTGGGCGCAGTTTGCTGGCCGCCGCCACTGATTTGATGCGGCGCATGCATACTGATTTTCGTTACGAGAGCCAAAGCACGCAGGTCAACACCCCAGCGCTGCAAGCCTTGGCCCAGCGCAAGGGGGTGTGCCAAGATTTTGCGCATATTCTGATTGCCTGTCTGCGCAGCCTGGGTCTGCCCGCGCGTTACGTCAGCGGTTATTTACTCACCCAGCCTGCGCCAGGGCTTACCCGATTGCGCGGCAGCGATGCATCGCACGCCTGGGCGGCTATTTACGTGCCAGACCTCCCGGAGGGCCAGCGCTGGTGTGAGCTGGACCCGACCAATAATCGCATCGGCTGGCACTCACCGGGCGAAGACTATGTGACGCTAGCCACCGGGCGGGATTTTGGTGATGTGTCGCCCATGCGTGGCGTGATCCACGGCGGCGCTAGCCACACACTGACCGTTGGCGTGACGGTCGAGCCGCTGACGGGTGACCGGGTCTATGGCGAGCGCCTGCAACCAGGCCAAACGCAAACCCAAACCCAAACACAGAGCCAGTCTCAGTCCCAGTCCCAGTCCCAGAGTTTGGACGCTACACTTAATATAGCTAACTAACCAGTCTGGATAAGGCCTAGAAGGCTATTTGACCTAAATTTTTATGGAGAAAACATCTTGAGCATTTACGACAAACTGGCTGAACTCAACATCACCCTGCCCCCGGTCGCTGCGCCGGCCGCCGCCTATGTGCCCTTTGTGCAAACCGGCAACTTGGTCTTTTTGAGCGGCCACATCGCCAAGCAAGACGGCAAAGTCTGGACCGGCCAGTTTGGCAAGACCATGACCACCGCCGAAGGCCAGGCCGCCGCCCGCGCCGTCGCCATCGATCTGCTGGGCACGCTGCACGCCGCCGTGGGCGACCTCAACCGCGTCACCCGAATCGTCAAACTGATGTCGCTGGTCAACTCCACGGCAGACTTTACCGAGCAGCACCTGGTGACCAACGGCGCCAGCGAGCTCATCGGCCAGCTGTTTGGCGCCCGCGGCGCCCATGCCCGCAGCGCCTTTGGCGTGGCACAGATCCCGATGGGTGCGTGTGTTGAGATTGAGATGATTGCCGAGGTGGGTTGAGCTTTTTGGGGCAATGAGCCGGGCTTTAGCCCCAGTGTGACTCGAAATCGAAAGAGACCTGTCGGTGGTGCTTGATTGACAGCAGGTAAACAGTGCCTTCAGTTTGCGCGTACAGCACCAGGTAATGGTCCATGACGTATTCACGCAAGGCATTTGTGTCAGCGAGCAGCGTTTGCAATTTGGCGCGCAGAGCAGTCAGCGCGTTGGTGGCTTCCACTGACCCGACGGCCCTGTTCAGAAACGGCCGCCCCATGCCGGGAAACCGTATTTCTCTCAAAATTAGCCGTTAACTTGACGATAGGCGTCCTAACCACGGTCAAAGCGCCTGTGCTGGTCAGGCATTGCGTCGGCGTTTGAGAGACCCTATAGCGCTACTGGCATCCTGCACTCGCCCGGCAGCCACGTCGTCAAGCCCATTGGCGGCCTCGTTAATCAGGAGCAGATGGATGCGTTCACGTTCGAGCCGGTGGTAATAGTCCAGCCGGTCGGAACCGATCAGCGCAATAAAGCTCTCGCCGTTTTTCGTCACAATCTTTTCGGCGCCCGCCTGAACTTCATCCGCCAACTCGGAAAAATTAGCTCTGGCATATGACAACGGGATCACGTCGCTTGCTGAAATTCCCATGACTTTTTCCACAGCGGCACAGTGTGAGCGTTGATTTGTACAGTATAGACACCTATCCCGGCCATGAAGGAGATCGTTGCCTCACACCCCAGATGGTTGCCGAGGCTAGCTGAACGTTTAGGCTAAACGCCTGACTCGCTGTCTCGCCTGATCGAATATCGTGGCAGCCCCAAGCTGACCAGGGTGCTCAGGGCGGCCACGCCGGCGCAGAGCCAAAACGCCGCCTGCGTGCCCTGCGCCAGGCCTTGGCGGGCGGCGTCCAGCAGGCTGATCGGGTCCAGGCTTAGGGTTTGGGCCAGGGCGCGCATCTCCAGTTCGTCTTGCTGTCGGATCAGCAGTTGCGGGGTCGCCAGCAGTTCCAATAACCTGGGGTTGTCGATGCGCGCCGCAGCCACCGTAGCAGCAATGCGCCCCTGGTACACCGAATTGACGACTGCGCTGGCCAGACCAATGCCCACCATGCTGCCCACGGTGCGGGTGAATTGAGACAACCCGCCGGCCACGCCAAAATGCTTGCGGCCCACGGCCTCCATCATCTGCAGCGTCAAATTGGGCAGCTGAAAGCCCAGGCTGATGCCGCACAGCGCAAACACCAGCATCATCCAGACCAGGGGCGTGTGCACGCTCAACTGGGTCAGTAGCACACAGCCCAACGCCATACCAGCCAGGCCCACGGTGATCAGGCGCTCGGCGCGGCGCAGCCGGGGCACGATGCGCGAATTGGCAATGCTGCCCACGGTAATAAAGACCAGCAGCGGGGTCATCACGTAGCCGGCTTCTTTGGGCGACAAATGAAAACTGCCCTGTAGCAACAGCGGCGTGTAAAACACCAGCAAAAACATGGTCATGCCCGAGCCTGCACTGAGTAGCATCAGGCGCCGGGCGACGGCGTTGTCCATCACATCGGGCGGAATCACCGGCGCCGGCGTTCGGTACTGGTGCCGCAAAAATGCCCAGGTCAGCAACACCGTAGCCGCCCACAACGCGGCCGACAGCGCATTGAACAGGCCATGGGCCTGGCCCTGCTCGGCACTGAACAGCAGACCACACACCGCAGCCGTTAGCAAGGCGGCACCCCAGGCGTCCAGGCCGCGGTCGCCGTCGCCCTGGCGCACATGCGGCAGGTAGGCCCAGACCATCGCAAAGGCCGCCAGCGCAACGGGTAGGTTGGCGTGGAACACGTAGCGCCAGCTGGCGTGCTCCGAGACCCAGCCGCCAAACGACGGCCCAACCGCCATAGCCAGCCCGTAGGCAGCCGACATGTAGACCTGCCAGCGCAGCCGCTCGGCGCTTTCAGGAAACAGGTCGGCCACGCTGGCTGAGGCCACGCCCAGAAAAATACCGCCGGCCAGGCCCTGCACGCCACGCGCCAGGATGAGCTGCATCATGCTCTGCGACAGCCCGCAGGCCAGTGAGGCCAGCGCAAACAGGGCCACCGCCACCAGCAAAAAGGGTTTGCGGCCGTACAGGTCGCCCAGGCGGCCAGCCAGCGGAATCATCACCGTGTTGCCCACCAAGTACGACGACGCTGCCCAGGGGTACAGGTCGTAGCCCTGTAGATCTGCCACGATGCGCGGCATGGCGATGCCGACCACCGAGGTGTTGAGTGCAGTCAGCATGAAAGCCAGGCAAATGCCCATCATGGCCGCCACATTGACCGCGAAACTTCGTTGGGGTTGGGACTGGGGCGACACAGTGTTCAAAGACGTTGGCACGCCTGCTCAGCCACCAACAGCAACTGCGCCGCGGGCACCAGACTGGGGGCGATTTCGGCCAAAGGCATCAGCACAAAAGCCCGCTCCATCATGCGCGGGTGTGGGATCGTCAGCTTGGGGCTGTGGATTTTGGCGCTGCCATACAGCAGGATGTCCAGGTCAAGCGTGCGCGGCGCGTTGCGGTAGGGTCGCACGCGCCCGGCCTGCTGCTCCAGCCCATGCAACTGAGCCAGCAGGTCCGGAGCGCAGAGCGTGGTGCTGATCTCCACCACGGCGTTGATGTAGTCTGGCCCCGAAGAATCGACTGGCGCCGTGCGGTACAGCGAAGAACAGGCCCCCAGCGCGCAGCCTGGCAAGGCCGCGATGGCAGCCATCGCCCACCGGACCGTGGCCTGGGCCTCACCCAGGTTGGCACCCAGCGCCAGATAGGCGGTGATGGCCGCGCGAACCACAGGGTCAGTCGCCAGCCGGGCCCTGACCGCCCTCAGCGCCGCCTGCGTCACCGCCCTCGCGGCGTGTGCTGGAGCGACGTCGACGGCGGCGCTTGGGTGCGGCTGCTCCTCCTTCGGACTGAGAATCATCAGAGCCACCCTCGGTTGGGCCAAGGTTTACAGGTGAAACGGCATCTACTGCTCCGGCCGCCGACCGACTGTCTGGCGCGGCAGCCCGCAGCACTTTGTGGACCTTGGACGCACGGGGCCGCTGCAACTGCTCCTCGCGCACCTGGTCAACCATGTCCTGGCGAAGGGTGTCGTCAGCCATGCTGAACTCTTGCCACCAGTCAGCCAGCAACTCGTCAATCTCGCCCACGTCGGCGCGCAGGCGCATGAAGTCAAAGGCCGCCCGAAAGCGCGGCTGTTCGACCAGGCCAAAGGCCGCACTGCCGACGCGCTTGTCAAAACGGGGCTGCATCATCCAGATCTCGCGCATGT
The DNA here is from genome assembly GCA_945885775.1 of Rhodoferax sp. OV413. GTDB lineage: Bacteria > Pseudomonadota > Gammaproteobacteria > Burkholderiales > Burkholderiaceae_C > Rhodoferax. Next base: position 5,809 of record CAMCZF010000181.1, read on the forward strand.
CGGCAGCCAGCTTGCCGCGGCCCGACACGTCGCCGATGCGGGCATTGAAGGCGTCGTCGATCGCGTCTTGCAGCGCCGGGTGCGCGTGCTGGCGCTGCTGGATGCGCTGAGCCCAACCGTCGCGCACGTCGGCCCAGAGCACGCAGGCCAGCAAAAAGCTAGGGGCCACCGGCTTGCCCTCACCCACACGACGGTCGGTGTCTTTGAGCGCGGCGCTGACAAAGGGCTGCCCCACCCGTTCCACCACCACATCCAGCAGCGGGTAAATGCCGCGTGCCAGCCCCAGCAGCTTGAGCTGATCGATCGATGCCAATGCGTGCCCGGTCTGCAGCAGCTTTAGCATTTCGTCAAACAAGCGGCTTTGCGGCACATCGGCCAGCAGTTCCTGACTTTTCACCAGGGGCGCCGCTGTCTTGGTTTCTAGCTTGAAACCCAGGCCGCTGAGCTTGGCGGCAAAGCGTACCGCGCGGATGATGCGCACCGGGTCTTCGCGGTAGCGCGTGGCGGGGTCGCCGATCATTCGGATGACCCGCTTCTTGGCGTCCTCAATGCCGTGGTGGTAGTCGACCACGACCTGCGTCTGCGGGTCGTAGTACATGGCGTTGATGGTGAAATCACGCCGTACAGCGTCTTCTTCTTGCGGGCCCCAGACGTTGTCGCGAAGCACCCGGCCCGACGCGTCGACCGCGTGCTTCATGCCCGCAAGCTCGTTTTTGCTGGTGCGCTCATTGCCGGCCACCGCCTCGGCAGCGGCGTTGTCCATGTAGGCGCGGAAGGTGGAGACCTCGATCACCTCATGCTCACGGCCACGGCCGTACACCACGTGCACGATGCGAAAGCGTCGCCCGATGATGAAGGCGCGGCGGAACAGACCCTTCACCTGCTCAGGCGTGGCGTTGGTGGCGACGTCAAAGTCCTTGGGCGCCAGGCCCACCATCAGGTCCCGCACCGCGCCGCCGACGATATAGGCCTCAAAGCCGGCGCCCTGCAGGGTGCTGACCACATTGCGCGCCCGCTCGTCCACCAGCGTGGGGTCGATGCCGTGGCGGTCCACGCCCACCTCTTCGCGTTTGCCAAATGGCAGTTTTTTGGCTTTGGGCGCGCCGGAGACTTTGCCCAGCAGTTTGTCGATGAATTTTTTGATCATTGAAGTTGGAGTGCTGTGTCATTCCCGCGAAAGCGGGGATCCAGGGGCCA
>CAMCZF010000182.1 GCA_945885775.1 Rhodoferax sp. OV413
CGTGCACGAAGACGTGGTGATCCTGGCCGAGCTTGGCTTACTGGAGCGTACGGCCAGCGGCGGCGTGCTTTGCCCCTATTCATCGATGCACATTGACATGTACTTGAAGGCGGCTTGATTGCCCCTACCCGCCGCCTGAGCCTAGCCACCGCCCAGATTCCGGACACACGCTGGCGGGTGCGCCGTTAAGCCAGACCTGCGCCTGATCCAGTCGCGATGCGGTCAAGGGATCGACATCGAAGGCCAGTTGCAGCGCGTGCTGGACTTCGGCATTTTCGATCGGCAGCTCCCAGCTCAGGAACAGCTGGGTTTGGGCTGGGGCCAGGTCACCATCGGCGCGGTAAAGCTTGCCGCTGCTGCGTTCGACCAAGGCGTGCGCCTGCCCGGTATCAAAGATCACCACGGTACCGCGGCTCAGTGGCACATGACAGTCGGCGCCGGGAAAATGCAGGTCCAGCCCACAGTCTTCACTAAGAAACAGGTTGCAAAAAGCCGCACCGCCATAGTGGGTGCCGTCATGGTGGTACCGCACGCTGCGGCAGGCCATCAGGGCGGGGTCAGTGGCGGCCAGCACAGTGGGCAGGCCGCGCGTGTGCAGCCAGTCAGACATCATCTGCAGGCACTGCCGGTAAGCTGGCCAGCGCGCCCGTGCCCGCGCCAAGGCCAGCGCCTCCACCTCACCGGGCGCCAGGTCCAACTGCCCGTCGATCTCCCGCTCGCAATCGGCGACCAGTCTGGCCGGGAGCGCCGGCACCGGCACTGTGCCCGACAGCACGACCGCGCTGACATCGCGGCTGCGCAGGGTCTCACCGCTCCAGAAAAAGGACCGCAGCGTTGAAGGCGTCCCGATGGATTTCAATGTGCTATTGATTTAGTAGCTATACCGTCAATAAAGACGTGGCCTGCAGCCTATTTGAGCATTAAAGTGGCAAGCGCTTCGGCGTCGATCACCTGCACCGTTTCAGCCTTCGCATAAGTCTGCGCCGTGTCGGAGAGTTGGCCCAGCGTGATGCAGGCGCAGACCGAGGCGTCTTGGCGCTGCCGCGCGGCCACCAGTTCGCGCAGGAGCTCGACGCCCAGCTTGGCGGCCTTCCAGCGCTTGCAGCTGACCAGCGTGGTGCGGCCAGCCTTGACCAACTGCAGGTCCGCGCCCACGCCCTCAAAGGCGGTCACCACAAAGCCTTGCCGGGTGTAGGCCTCGGTCAAGGCCTTGGCAAAGTCGCGCCAGGCCATGGCGCTGAGTCGCTCCAGCTGCTGCGCCAGCTGTGCGGGTTTGGGCGCCATCCATTGCCGCCGCGCCGCAATGACGCCAATTACTAGAAACGGCAAGCCGCCAAACAACCCCGCCCAGACATAGGCGGGTGGCAGCAGGGCACGCGCCAGCAGAGCAAAGCCTGCAAACACGGCGATGCTGATCCACCAGGGTGAGCGCAGCAGCAGCGCAAACAGCGACTTGTCGGACATCTTCCATTTCATGGCGGGGGCTCCAGCGTGTGGCCGGCATTGTCACCCAGGGCGTCGACCAAACTGCTGTGCCAGCACGAGCGGCGTGACTGCAAGCGGCCCGCAACGGCATAACTTTGGTCCCAACAGGTGTTGGCACGGCGAAGAAACAGCCAACAGTACAACCTTTGCGTATTTAAAGTACGGAAAAGTTATAAATTTCAGGCGCGACAGCGCAGCAAGTGCTAACCTTCCCGTATTTGAAACACGGGAAGGTTAGTCACAATGACCATTCATCTTGTTGGCGAGACCATCGACAAGGCCCGCAGCCACTATTTGGCTGAGACGGGCAAGCTCGTCCAGTTGATGCGGGGCGTCTATGTCGACGCCGCCGAAGACATTGATCAAGCCGTCCTCGCCCATGCCGTCCGGATTGGCCGCTACCTCTATCCCAATGCCTACCTCTCGGCAGCCAGCGCCCTGTTGTTGGGGCCGACCCGCGACGGACGCCTTTACCTGACTGGACGGCGTGTACAGCGCACCCGTATCCGGGCGCTTGAAATCGTTCAGAACAAGGCGCCGGCCCAGCCCTCGCTCGCGCCCGCTGTGGTTGCCGACAGCCTGGGAGAGTTCAATGTGCAGGTGTCCTCAATTCGCCACAGGTTCCTCGAAGCCTTTCGCCTGCGCAGCGAGCATGCTGCGTCCATCGATGCGGCGACGCGCGAGGCTATGGCTGCCCGCCTTGCCGAGGAGTACGGGGGCTCGAAAGCCGCCAGCGACGCCGTTTGGGCTCTGGCCCGTGACAACGACTGGTACCGCGAGGGTGAGGGGGCTGAGAAGTTCTTGCTGCGCGGACTGTCGACGGCAACAGCGCGCAATGAGGCTGCCTTCGCCTTGACCGTGGCGTGGCACGGCCTGCCTATCGGAACCCTTGCTCACGATGGCTTTGAGTGGCGGTGGTCGCAGGTTACGAACGGCGAGACCATGCCGCCCCTCATCCGCCAGACGATGCCTGGCAGATTGCCGCCTTTCGTGGTCTCGCTGCTGCCGGAAGGCTGGCTGCGCAGCGTCTTGCGCGACCGCGACGAGCGGGCCATGCTTCGCTCGGGCAGGCGCTACATGTCGAATATCACGATGGCCGAGAAGGCCAACGAGCTTGCCACCCTGCCGTTCGATGTCCTTGCGACGCCGCTCGCCGGCCACGCAGCTGCGGGTGCATTCACAGGCACCTATGCAGGGCCCGGGCGCAGCGCCATAGAGCAAGATTTCGAGCGCAATCTCGCCACAATCTACGACCGTGCCGATACGCCCCGCCTGTCTGGCGTGCAAATGAAGTTACCGATGACCCTCGCTCCGGACGGTCAGCTGTTGCCAAGCATCGGTACGCCGTTCACGCACATCTTCAAACCCGCAGGGACCAACGGCTTCGAGGCCTTGCCTCTGGTCGAGTGGATTGGCCTCGCCCTTGCGCGCGCTTGCGGGTTCACCGTACCGGCGACCGCACTGATCGCGATGCCGGATGGCATGCCCCCGGCGCTGCTGGTCGAGCGCTTCGACATTCGCGCAGGCGAAGATGACCAACGCCTTCTGGCGATGGAAGACCTGTGCTCGGTGCTTGATCTCTCGCCTCAGGCCAAGTACGGCGGCACCATCGAGCGTGTCGCGCGCGCCTTGAGAGGCCTGTCCACATCGCCCGAGGAAGACCTGTTAATTCTCATGAAGCGCGTCGTGTTCGCCTGGCTCATCGCGGACGGCGACATGCACCTCAAAAACATGGCGGTACTGAAGGTCGCCGAACCCAATAGCCCGACTTTCAGCAGCGTTCGCCTTGCGCCGGTCTATGACACGCTGACCACACGCGTCTTTCCCCGCCTTGAACATGACCGGATGGCGCTCAAGCTCAACGGCCGGGACGAACGGCTTAGGCGTGCTGATTTCCTTGCTGTTTCTGCGATAGCCGGACTTCGGGCGTCGGACACCCATGCCGCGATTGACGACGTGTTGGACAGGTTGCGGGATGCCGTTGCCACGATCACCTTACCCCGTCTTCCTGGCTACGGGCTGTCCGGCGAGCTTGCCGTCGCCCGAACGCTGGAGATATGCCGGGAGCGTATGGCCTCGTTCGCATGATGGCGCCGGTGCGCTTACTCCAAGCCCTTGAGCCACTCAACCACGGCGGCAGCGGCCACCTCGGGCGTGTTGCCGTGGCCGGCCTCCACCACCAGGTAGCGGCTCTTGGCGTGCGCCGGCAGCTTGGCGAAGGCATAGGCCTCGCCGGCCGGGTACAGCGGGTCCTGGGTGCCGATCACCCACAGCACAGGCACGGCTTTTTTGAAGCTGGCGCTGGTCTTGGGCATGTGGCCCAGGCCGTCCGGGTCAAAGTAGCTGAGCAGGGTCTCGGCGCTCATGGTCATGTTGCGGCGGCGGCCTTGGTTCATGTCGTTGATCGTGATCGCTTGGGCGCCCTGGCCGGCGGTCACCAGGGTGCGGGCCTGGTCCACCTCGGCCCGGCCCATGCCCTGCTGGTACATCAGGCGCGGCGAGTGGCCGGGCGCCAAGGCCAGCACGCCGTCGGCGTCGCCCACCTCGGCCATGTAAGCCAGGGCGGCATTGGTGCCAAAGCTTTGCCCGCCCACCAGCACTTGCCGGTAGCCTTTGCCGCGCAGCGTCTGCACCTGGGCGCTGATCTCCTTGAGCGCCACTGTATAGGGTTGGTCGTAGGCGCGCCGGCCGGACCAGGGCATCTCCAGCAGCACCACCTGGCACACGTTATCCAGTTTGCGCGCAAACAGGGCCAGACTCTGCGGCCCGCCCCATTTGCCGTGCATCAGCACCAGGGCACAGGAAGGCGTGGTGGCGGTTTGCAGCCAGGCACTGGTGGGCCAGGCCAGCACCAGGGCCAAGGTCAGCCAGCGGGCCAGTTGGGCCAGGTTCAAGGTCGGACGGTGCAGTACGCGTGCGGGAACAGCAGGGGGCATGGTGGGTTCACTATGGGGTGTTTAGCTAAGCGCTGGCAGCACCTCGCCACGCGCCGAGCCAAAGCCGATGCGCACCGCGCCAGGCCGCTCACACCAGGCGCTCAGGGCAATGGCGTCGCCGTCTTGCAAAAAGGCACGGTGCTCGCCGTTGCTCAGGGCCACCGGGCGCTGCCCGGCCTGGCTCAGCTCGATCAGGGCACCGGCCTCGGCCGGGGTCGGGCCTGACACGGTGCCGGTGCCGAGCAGGTCACCTGGGCGCAGGTTGCAGCCGCCCAGGGTGTGATGCGCCAGCAGCTGAGCGATGCACCAGTGCTGGTGCCGGAAGTTGGTGCGGCTCAGGGTCTCGCCGTCCTGGCCGGCCTGGCGCATGGCGGCGGTTTGCAGCGTGACGCTCAGTTCGATGTCAAGTCCACCGACCCGGCGCAGCGCCGGGCTGTCCAGGTAAGGCAGCGGCGGCGGGAACTCCGGTGCTCGCTCAAACGGCAGCCGGAACGGCGCCAGTGCTGCCAGAGTCACCACCCAGGGTGACAGGGTGGTGGCAAAGTTTTTGCCCTGAAACGGCCCCAGCGGCGCCATCTCCCAAAACTGTATGTCACGGGCTGACCAGTCGTTGAGCAGGCCCAGGCCAAAGATGTGCGACTCGGCCTCGGCCACCGGCAAGGGTGTGCCCTGGGCGTTGCCCTGGCCCACATACACCGCCAGCTCCAGCTCATAGTCCAGCCGCTGGCTGGGGCCCACTACCGGCATGGCCGCCCCAGGCGCCATCACCTGGCCGACTGGGCGGCGCACCTGTTGGTTCACGCCCAGGCTGGAGGCGCGACCGTGGTAGGCCACCGGCATCCAGAAAAAGTTGGGCGGCACCAGGCCGCCGTTGCCGATGGCCTGGCCCACATTGCGAGCGTGGTGCAGCGAGGTGTAAAAGTCGGTGTATTCGCCCACCCGCACCGCAGTCTGGTGCTCCAGGTCATCCAGCGGTGTCAGGCAGGCCTGCACCTCGCGCTGCAAGGCCGGCGCGGCGTCGGCGCGCAGCAGCCGGAACAGGGCCAACCGCAGGGCCTGCCAGGCTGATGGGCCCAGCGCCATCAGGGCGTTCAAACTGTCTGCCTCTGCCGCTCGGGCGGCCTGCTGGGCCAGGTCGCTGTCCAGGCCGGGGCCCAAGGTGGCCCAGACCGGCCTGTGGCTTAAAGCGCCCAGGTTCAGCGCGCTGTCGCCAATGGCCACGCCGACCCAAAACGGCCCGGCACTGCCCTTGCGGCGGCAGACGCCATAGGGCAGGTTTTGCAGCGGAAAATCGCCGCCCTGATTGGCACTGGCCAGCCAGGCACGGGCCGAGGGCGCGTGGGTTTCGTCCAGCATGGCGCCCACCCCTAGGACCGGTCTGAGGCCATCAGGGCATCGTCAAAAATGGCCACGGCCCGGGTCCAGCCGGCCGAGGCGCCGCGGATCTGGTGCGGAAAGCAGCTGATGTAGAAGCCGCTGGGGGGCAGCACCTCCAGGTTGTGCAGCTTCTCCAGGTGGCAGTAGCCAATGTCGCGGCCGGCCTTGTGGCCTTCCCAGATCAGGCCAGCGTCGCCACTTTCGCCGTATTTTTTGGCGGTGTGCACAAAGGGTGCGTCCCAACTCCAGGCATCGGTGCCGGTCAGGCGCACACCGCGTTCCAGCAGGTACATGGTGGCCTCGTAGCCCATGCCGCAGCCGCTGGCCACATAGTCGCTGGCACCATAGCGCGAGCCGGCCCGGGTGTTAATCACCACAATCTCCAGCGGGCTCAGGGTGTGGCCGATGCGCGCAAGTTCTTGTTCCACATCCGCCGCAGTGACCACGTAGCCATCGGCCAGGTGCCGGAAATCCAGCTTGACGCCGGGTTGAAAGCACCACTCCAGCGGCACCTCATGGATGGCGATGGCCGGCTTCTTGTCGCCCAGCGCCTTGTCCATGGTGGAGTGAAAGTGGTAGGGCGCGTCCAGGTGGGTGCCGTTGTGGGTGGACAGCTGCACCATCTCCACCGCCCAGCCCTCGCCGTCAGGCAGGTCCTGCTTTTGCAAGCCGGGGAAAAACGGCTCGATCTGCGCAAAGGTGTTCTCGTGGTTGAAGTACTGGATCTTGGGCGCAAAGGCCGGCGGGTCACTCAACACATCGTTTTCCAGAAAGATGGAGAGGTCTACAAAGCGACGTGGCATGGAAAGACTCCTTGGGGCTTGGGGAGGGTGGGGGGTGGGGGGCTCAGGCCCAGTGCACCATGGGCAGGCCAGGCACGGGCGACTGAAAGTACGGAATGCGGGTGCCGAGCAGGCTGCCAATGTAGACCGTGCGCAGGTCTGGCCCGCCAAAGGTCACGCTGGCCATCCAGGGCGCCACCGTGCCGCGGGCACGACTCATGTCCTCGGCGCTGACCTGGCCACTGGCCATGCGTGCCAGCAGCGCGCGGCTGGCTGCTGGGTCGCCATCATCGAGCAGCAGCAGCGGGTCGCCCTGGGGGGTTAGCGCAATCAGCTGGTCCACCATGACCAGGGTGCACCA
>CAMCZF010000183.1 GCA_945885775.1 Rhodoferax sp. OV413
TCAGCTTGGCATCTGTCCCGGACGCGGCAGTCTTGCAAGCCTCTTCCATCTTTTTCTTGTCTGCGTCGCTCATCGCGCCGCCATGTGAGCCAGCCATTGCGGCCGACGCAAACATCATTGATGCAACTAACCCTGAGAGAATCTTAGCCATGGTAAATTCCTTTTGATACTTGTTAAAAAAATGCCAAATTAGACGGAGCGATTATGCCCGAGATAAGTTTGTGGCTCAAAGTCCGGTTAGCCCGATGGTTGACCGGGTTCGCCTTATGTTGCGTTGCCAGCGCAGGCTGGCCGGCCCCTCGCACGCCAAGTGACGCCGGCGAGGTGCTGGAGCGTTTGGCTGTCAAGGCTGGAGACCCGGATGCCAGCCGTCTCAAGCAATACCAGCAAGCCGTTAACCGCGCCCCGAAGGACGCCCAGGCCGTGGCTGCCTTGGCGCGGCTGTATTTTGAACTGGCCATGGCCCATGGCGACCCGCGTTATGTGGGCTATGCCGATGCGCTGATCAACGGCTACACGGCGCAGCTGTCGGCCGAGCTGTTGTTCACTCGTAGCTTGCTGCGTCAATACCGCCACGCGTTTGAAGAGGCCAAGGGTGACCTGCGCGCTGCCCTGGCCGCCCAGCCCGATTTTTCGGAGGCGCATGGTTGGCTCGCCGCCATCGCCTTGGTACAGGCCGACTACGCTGGCGCCGGCCAGGCCTGCACGGCCTTGGGCGTAGCCGGGTCGCTAACCCTGCAAGCGGGCTGCCTGGGGCTTACTCTGGCCTACACCGGTCAATTGGCGCAGGGCTACCAGGCGCTTGAGAAGGGCTTGGCCCGGGCGGACGACCCCGGCAACCGTTTGTGGTTATTGACCCGGTTGGCCGAGGTTGCGGCCTGGCAGGGCCGGACGGCGCTGGCAGAAAGCCATTACAAAAGTGCCTTGCGTCTGGGGCTCACCGATGCTTATTTGCTGGCCGCCTGGAGCGACTTCTTGCTTGACCAGCAACGCCCCAAAGAGGTGGTGGCACTGCTGGCTGACAAGGAGGCTTCGGACCCGCTGTTGCTGCGTCTGGCCCTGGCGCACCAGCAAACGGGCTCTCCCAAAGCCCCTGCGCTGGTGAAAATGCTGGATGAGCGCTTTGCGGCGACCCGGCTGCGCGGTGATACCACCCACCGGGTCGAAGAGGCGCGCTACGCGCTGCAGCTGCGCCGCGATATCGGCGCGGCACTCGCCCTGGCGCAGGCCAACTACGAGGTGCAACGTGAACCGCGAGACGCCCGCATTCTGCTCGAGGCCGCTCTGGCGGCAGGCCAGCGGGCGCCGGCCCAAAAGGTCGAAGCCTGGTTGAAAAGCAGTGGGTTTCAGGGTGCTCCACTGATTCAGCAGCTGGCAGAGCTGGCGGCTCTGCCCAAGGGCAGCCCATGAGCCGCGGCTTCTGGGGCCAAGGGGTGACCCGCGCGGTGGCCATGGCCTGGCTGGTGATGTGGCTGATGGTGTGGGCTGGCGCAGCGCTGGCGCACAAATCGAGCGACAGTTACCTGACGGTTCAAGCCCAGGGCGATCAGGTCAAAGTGCAGTGGGACATTGCCTTGCGCGATATTCAATTTGCCATTGGCCTTGACGCCAACGGGGACGACCAGATCACCTGGGGGGAGTTGCAGCAGAAAGAGCGCGAACTGCAGGCTTGGGCAAGCAGCCGCCTAAGCCTGCAACGGGGCGGTGCTTGTACCTTCACGCCTAAAGCCTTGCAAGTGGACGAGCATACCGACGGCAGCTACGCGGTACTGGCCTGGGCTGGCCGATGCCCGCGTGATGCCGGACCTTTGTCCCTTCAATACAGCCTCTTGTTTGACCTCGACGCACAGCACCGCGGACTGCTCAAGCTCGATCTAGACGGCGTCACACACAGTGCCGTGCTGGGGCCGCAAAGCGGGGTCATGCAGTTCGCCGAGGCGACCACTGCCGGAGCCCAGTTTGTGCAGTACCTGTGGCAGGGCGTGTGGCACATCTGGATCGGCTTTGACCACATCTTGTTCTTGCTTGCGTTACTTTTGCCGGCAGTGTTGCTGCGTCGCGGTTGGGGCAGGGGCGGCGGTGGCGTGCGCGGGGTCAGTCGCTTCAAAGACGCGAGCCTGAGCGTGCTGGCGGTGGTTACGGCCTTTACCTTAGCGCACTCCATCACCCTGTCGCTGGCTGCCCTGGAGATCATCAGCCTGCCAAGCCGCCTGGTGGAGTCGGCGATCGCTGCGTCTGTGGTGTTTGCTGCCGCCAACAACCTGGTGCCTATGGTGCAAGGGCGCTGGCTGATGGCATTCTTCTTCGGGCTGATCCATGGCTTTGGCTTTGCCAGCGTGCTGACGGAGCTGGGCCTGCCCACCGGGGCGCTCGTCGTGAGCCTGGTGGGATTTAACCTGGGCGTCGAGCTGGGGCAACTGGCCATCGTGGCGGTGTTTTTGCCGCTGGCCTTTGTGCTGCGGCATACGCGCCTGTACCAACGCGGCGTATTGGTCGGGGGCTCCTGGGTTGCCCTGCTGGTGGCGCTGGCCTGGTTTGTCGAGCGGGCCTTTGACCTTTCGCTGTTTTGGTGGATTTGATGACCGCACGGTTTCAACTGCCGTCTGCTGCTGTGCAGGCCTTTGCGCGCGATGGCGCGGTGGTGCTGCGCGGCCTGCTCAATGCCGCTGAGCTCGCCCAGCTCACAGCCGGCATCGAGTACAACCTGGCCCACCTGAGCCCGCTGGCGCTGGTGGCCAGCCAGCCCAATGACCCGGGCCGTTTTGTGGAAGATTTTTGTACCTGGCAGGCCAACCCGGCCTATGCGGCGGTGCTGCAGCAATCGGCTCTGCCGCGCGTGGCCCGGCAGCTGATGCAAAGCCAGACCTGTCGCCTGTACCACGACCACCTGCTGGTGAAGGAGCCCGGCACGCGTCAGGAGACGCCTTGGCACCAAGACCAGCCCTACTACAACGTGAGCGGGCGCCAGAACGTCAGTTTTTGGCTGCCGGTGGACCCAGTGCCGCTGGCCAGCACCCTGCGCTTTGTGGCCGGTTCACACGCCGGCACCTGGTACATGCCTCGCACCTTTCGCGACCAGCAGGCGAAATGGTTCCCGGACGGCAGCTTGGCCGAGTTGCCTGATATCGACGCGCAACCAACCGAGTACCGGCAATTGGCATGGGCGCTGGAGCCCGGCGATGCCGTCGCCTTTCACATGCTGACCCTGCACGCCAGCAGCGGCGTCGGCCCCACCCAGCGCCGTCGCGTTTTTTCAGCGCGCTACCTGGGCGACGACGCACGCCACGCTGTACGTCCCTGGCGCACCTCGCCGCCTTTTGCTGGTTTGGCCGAGCGGCTGCCGGATCGGTCGGTGATGGATGACCCCTTGTTTCCGTTGGTGGATTAGCTGCATATCGAGTCGGTCATTCAGTTTTGTTGGACAGGCAGGCGGTCCGGGTATCCGTTCTCCGGCCCACGCTCGCGCACCAATGGGTTGGCGTTCAACTATTCCTTCGTCAACACCGTGGAAGGCGATCCTCCTCTGTGGCAAGCGCGAATGGGGCCTGCGCCCGGACACCCAAACCACCTGCCTGGCAGTGGGTTTGGTATGGCGGGAGCAGCCAGGCTGTTCGCAACCTGCCAAGAACCTCTGCGGCTGTTCCGTTGTGCGCCACCATGCTCATCTCGGTGGGCGGTGGGGTTTGCGGGCGCAGGCCCCATTCGCGGTTGCCCACACAGTGCCCTGCCAGAAACGGTGTTGACGCAGTAACGTCCACAAGCCAAAGGTAGAAGCCCGCGAGCGTGGGCTGGAGAACGCGAACCACGCCGCCCGCCAGCGCGAGCACGTCAAGCCCCAGCTCAAGGCCGCCGCCCGCCAGTGCGAGGTTTTCACGATCTATTCCCCACGGTTGTTGACCATTCACGGGTTCAAGAAGCATTGGCAAGGCAGGCGGTCCGGGTGTCCGTTCTCCGGCCCACACTCGCGCCCCGATGGGTCGGCGTGCAAGCATCCGCTCATCAACGCCGTTGTTGGCCCACACACTCTGTGGCAAGCGCGAATGGGGCCTGCGCCCGGACACCCAAACCACCTGCCCGACAGCGGGTTTGGCGCGGCGGGGGCAGCCAAAACGCTCATCTCGGTGGGCGGTGGGGTTTGCGGGCGCAGGCCCCATTCGCGGTTGCCCACCCTGTGCCTTACCAAATACGGCGTTGACGCAGCAACCTCGACACGCCAAAGGTATGCACCCGCGAGCGTGGGCCGGAGAACGCAAACCACGCCGCCCGCCAGCGCGAAGCCGTCAAGCGCAAGTGCAAGGTCGTTGAACTAAAAACGCAGATGCCGAGCCAGCATCCCCAGCAGTTCCCGAAACACGCCATTGCCCGGTGGGCTGGACAGGTCGAGCGCCAGGTTGTAGGGGTAAAACGGGCTCAGGTCCAGCCCTACGCCCACACCAAAAACCGCCACCTCGCCACTTTGCGCCTGCTCGGCCACCACTTGCTTGAGGTGATTGTCCAAGTAGTGGGTATCGTTGGCCAGTTGGGTCGCGCCGTCCATCGGGCAGCCGTCCGAAATCACCAGCAAGATGCGGCGTGTCTCAGGGCGTTTTTTGAGCCGCTTGCATGCCCAGTCCACCGCCTCGCCGTCTATGCCCTCTCGAAACAGGTCGGGCTTGAGCAGTGCGGCGATGTCGGGCCGGGCCCGGCGCCAGGGGGTGTCGGCGTTCTTGAACACCATGTGGCTGACCTCGTTGAGCCGGCCCGGGTGCTGGGGCTTGCCCAAGCGCAGCCAGTCGCGCTGGGCGCGGCCGCCCTGCCAGGCGCCGGTGCTGAAGCCCAGGATTTCGGTGCTGACGCCCGCCTGTTCCAGGGCCCGTGTCAGCACGTCCACCAGCATGGCCACCGACTCGATGTGCTGTTTCATCGAGCCCGAGCAATCGATCAAAAAGCCCAGCACGCAGTCGGACTGCAGCTCTAGCCGCTCGGTGCGGAACAGCCGCCGTTCGGTGGGTGAGGCGATCAGCTGCGCGATACGGCGACCGTCTAGCCGGCCTTCTTCCTGACCGCTGTCCCAGCCGTCTTGCACTGGGCGGGCCAGCAGTAGCTTGAGCTCGCGTGCCAGCCGCGCCGTGTTCACGCCCTGGCCGGCGATGCGCCGGTCCAGTTGCTCACGGTACTCGCGAAGCAGGGCAGGGCGCACCAGGCTGGCGGCTGCCACTTCGCGGTCGTAGGCGGTGGTGAACACCCGGTAGACATCGCCCTGGCCTTCAAGCACCCGGCTGCGCCCGCTCACGGCGGCGGCAATGCCGTCTTCGACCGTGGCGTCAAAGTCCATCATTAGGCTGAAGGCCGCGCGCTCCATTTCTTCGACAGGCTTGTCCTGGTCGTCGTCCGTGTCCTCGGGCTCGGCGGAGCGCAGCAGATTGGCCACCAGTTTTGCTAGGTCTAGCGCGTGCTCGGCGTAGGCGGCTTGGTCTGACCGATAGCGGCGCAGGCCGGCCAGTGCGTGCCCCAGCAGCGGTGCAATCCCGGCGCGGGTGGCCTCCATCAGGTCTTCGGTCTCGTGCAGCACCGGCTCGCCGGTGACCCGCGCGCGGCAGATTTGTGCCACGGTGAACAGCAGGATGCCGCGCATGCTGTCGGTCAGGCCTGAGCGGTGAAAGGCCTGTGACCACTGCTCAAAGCGGTGACGCAGGTTGGCCGAAATGCCACCCAAGCCAGCAGGTACCTGGGATTCAACCCGGATCTGCTCCAGCAGCTCAAACAGCAAACGCTCCACCGGTGCTGCCGGGCACAGTTGGCGGTGCAACTGCGGCTCAGACAGCCGCAACCTCAGGGCCAGGCCGTCGGCGGCGCCGCGGAAAGAGGCAAAGTCATCGTCGTCTAGCGTGGGGTGCAGGTGCGGGGCGAACAGTGGCAAGGCCACGCCGGCGCGGTGCAGCCGGCGGCCACGGAAGTGAAGGTCCGGTTGGCCGCTGAGCGCCCGGATGCTGGCGGCGCACAGTTCCTCTACCAGGTGCTGCAGCCGCACCTGGGCGGGCTGGGCCGCCTGCGCACTCATGGCCGTTGGGCGGTCAGGGCGTGGGATTCGGCCAGTTCGGTGCCAAAACAGCGCTGGTAATACTCAGCCACCACCGGCCGTTCGGCCTCGTCGCATTTGTTCAGGAATGACAGGCGCAGCGCCAGCGCCGGGTCCTGAAAGATGTCGATGTTCTCGCCCCAGGTGATCACCGTACGCGGCGACATGAGTGTGGACAGGTCGCCTGCGGCAAAGCCCTTGCGGGTGAGGTCGGCCAGGGCCACCATGCCCTCCAGCAGCGTTTGTCGGGCTAGGTCGGCCAGGCTTGGCACGCGCGCGGCGACGATGGCCATTTCTTCGGCAGCGGGCAGGTAGTTGAGCGCGGCCACGATGTTCCAGCGGTCCATCTGGGCGTGGTTGAGGCGCTGGGCGCCGTGGTACAGGCCATTGAGGTTGCCCAGGCCCACGGTGTTGGAGGTGGCAAACAGGCGAAAGCCCGGGTGTGGCCGCAGCACGCGGTTTTGGTCGAGCAGCGTGAACTGGCCGCCCTGCTCCAGGATGCGCTGGATCACGAACATCACATCGGGCCGGCCGGCGTCGTACTCGTCAAAAATCAGCGCCACGGGGCGTTGCAGTGCCCAGGGCACGATGCCCTCCTGGAACTCGGTCACTTGCTGGCCGTCGCGCAGGACCACGGTGTCGCGCCCCACCAGGTCGAGCCGGCTGATGTGGCCGTCCAGGTTCACCCGCACGCAGGGCCAGTTCAGCCGGGCCGCCACCTGCTCGATGTGGGTCGATTTGCCCGTGCCATGCAGGCCCTGCACCAGCACTCGCCGGTTGTGTGTGAAACCCGCCAGCAGCGCCAGCGTGACCTCGGGGTTGAAGCGGTACACGCTGTCGAT
>CAMCZF010000184.1 GCA_945885775.1 Rhodoferax sp. OV413
GGCGCACTTTCACAGCGCCGGTGGCATAAGCACCCGCTGCCAGCGTGAAGCTGCTGGTGGTGCCTGGGGTGGTGGTGTTGCCGGCTTCGGGCGCCGTGCCAGCGGTCCAGTTTTCCCCGCCGTTGGTGCTGTACTGCCACACGGAGCCAGCTTCGATACCCGACACGAAAATCATGCCTCGGTTGCTGATGCCATCTGTGGTGCTGGCCCCGCTGTCGGTGTCGAGCACCAGGCTGAGGGCTGACGGGGCTGTGGTGTCAAGAACAAAGTTCAGGCGGTTGCTACTGGGCGATGTATGCCCGCCAATGTTTTGCCGAACCAGAACTTGCTTGGCCCCATCGCCCGTCGCAGTAAAACCGCTGCCACTGCCTGCTGTCCAGTTGACGCCCCCATTGGTGCTGTAGTCCCAGCCTGCACCGCTCAAGATGCCGAGCACTTCGACACGGCCATTGCGGGTCAGGTTGCCAGTGCTGCCCGTCAACTGGGTCAGGCTGATGGTCGGAGCCAAGGGTTCTTCCAGGTAAATGCTGCGTGTGGCCGCTTCATTGCCCACGCTGGCTTTGAGCGTGGTGGCACCCATGGCTGGCATTTCTGCGCTGGCAAAGCTGCTGCTCCAACGGCCTAGCGAGTCGGCCGTCACGGTGCGTGTGCCCGTGGCTTGCGCTGAGCCCGATGAATCGGACCATGCAAGGACGACGGTGGCCCCTGCAGTGGCCGTGCCCTGCACATCGACGCCCGCGATCATCTCGGCAGGGCTCAGTCGGTTGTCTTGCGCCACGGTGTCGACGGTTATGGCGGTTGACTTTTGGTTCGTGATGTCCGAGACAGCAGCCACCAGATTGACCTTGGCCGCACCCTCCAGCAATATCTCCAGCACCTGGCCTACGGCTTGGGCTTGCGTGCCTTGCATTTTGGAGGCCAGGTCGTCGATCACGGCTGTGGGGGTGCTGCCGACCTCCGCGCCGGACAGCGCAGCCAACAAGCGACCGTAGTCATTCGCCTGCCCATTGCTTGCGCCCGCGACGGTAATGATGGCGACGGGTGCAGCACCCAGCACCAGGTCTTGCGTCAGGCCCACAGCCACGGCCACCTGTTGGTTGGCCTGGGCAATCTGGCCCTCAGTCACACTGGCAAAGCTGGTACCAGAGCCGCCAGCGTCCCCGCCAACCAGCCCAAGGTTGCGCACCGCCAATTCGGTGAGCACGTTGACGCTGACGGTATAGGTCCCCGGGGCGGGGATCACCGTCAGAGCGCGCAAATCGGTGCTCAGGTCTTTGGGCTGGCCGCTGGCTTCATCAAAATAGTCTGGCTGGTTGTCGGTGTCGTACACCCGGACCAGCACGCCGCCTTTGTAATCATTGCCCACGGTGAGGGTAAAGGTGCCGTCGCTGTTGACAGCACCGCTGGCCAGCACCGTGCCGTCAGCCTTGTAGGCCACCGCCTGCAGGCCGTGTCCGACGATCACAGGGCCGGCGACGACGCTGCCGTTGATCACTGTGGGTACAGGCGCGGCTTTGCCAGCGATAGACAGCAGTGCTGCCCCACCCCCCAAACCGGCTGCAATATGGGACGGCGTCCACAAGGCAGCACTCTCGTTGCTGGGGATGTAGGTGCTGAAGCTCGTCTGATGAGTGAAGCCATGGGCGTTCCCTGCACCCTGCGTCAACGCAGCCATCGAATTCGTGTCACCAAAGGCATAAACCAACTTGCCGCCATCGGCCATGCTGGCGCCTGCCGGGCTGTCGCCCGTGATCACATAGCCGCCAAGGGTACCCGTACCACTGAGGCCGGGCATGTCCACAGCGCATTGATCGGCCTTGCAGGCTTCGTAAAACCCGACTAACACCACTTGCGTGCCGCCGGCGTAGGTGAGCAAAAGATCTTGGCCCTGCTGGCTGGCGGCCACGTCTTTGGCGGCTTGTGCTTCACTTTCCTTGGCTGCCGCCTCTTCGCCGTCTTTGACGACTCGGTAGCGCTGACCCGCTTTGGCGGTCACGCTGGTTTTTTCTCCGAGCTTCAAGGCCACGCCTTGGGTCCCGTTGACAGTGAGTACGAGCTGTGTGGTGTTTGCTGCAGTTGCCATGGTGATGTCGTGTGGATAGGTTGAACGATTGGGGGTGCGTTCAGTGGGTTCGTGCCGGCTTATCGTTCGTTAAGCGCGCCCGTCAAGCCACGGGCAATGGGTTTGATGAGGTAGCGCATGACCGAGCGTTGGCCCGTCAAGATGTCCACCGTGGCGGTGAGGCCCGGCTTTAAAACAATGGGTTGGAGCTTGGGGCTGGCCGCCGTGGCGTTGGGCAGCAGGCGAACACGCGCTCGGTAATAGGTTTGGGCTTGCCCATTGGCGCCTTGCTCTTGCAGGGTGTCCGAACTGATGTACACCAACTCACCGGTGAGCGTGCCGTAGATGGCGTAGTCATAAGCATCAAGCCGGATGTTGGCGCGCATGCCCGTTTGCAACTGACCGATGTCTGCGGGGTTGACTTTAAGTTCCAGCAGTGACTCACCGTCGGTGGGCGAGATTTGCATGATCTCGTCGCCTGCACGCAGCACGCCGCCCACGGTGGTCACGCGCAGGTACTTCACCACGCCGTCCACGGGTGCAGTGAGCACGGTTTGCGCCAAGGCATACCGCCGGTCTTCTTGGCGATAGCGCTGCGAGGAAATTTCTTCCTCTTGCCGCGCCGCTTCGGTGCGGGCCTCTTGCAGGTACTTGTTTCGAATATCGACGATCCGGGACTGGATGTCGCTGACCTGACGGCGGGCACGCAACAGCTCAACCCGGCTGATGTCGCCCGATGCGAACAAATTTTCATTCATTTGCAGCTCTTCTTTGGCTAAGCCCATGGCCTCTTGCTGCATGGACAGGGCGTCGTCCAGGCTTTGTTTGCGCTGGGCATAGAGCTTGTTTTGAGCGGCCACCAGCGTGGGGTAGGCTGCAAAATCTTGGCCAAATTCAGGGGTGCGGCCCTGGGCTTCGGCTTGGGCACGCTGCAAGACCGCACGCAAGGCGGTGTGTTTGGCTTGGGCTTCGTCAAAGGCGGCCTTGGCGCGGTCGGGCTCGAGCACGGCCAACACTTGGTTCGCCTTGACGCTGTCACCCTCTTGCACTCGCACCTCAGACAAGACGCCACCATCGACCACTTGGATCACTTGGGTGCGCCCACCAGGAATGAGCTGGCCTTGGGCGCGCACGGTTTGGTCAATCTCAAACCCCATCGACCAGGCGACAAACAGCAGCACCGCCAGGATCACCACGCTGAGCATTTTGGAGGGCCGGTAGAGCGTCATGCGCTTGCCCCGTTGGTGTTGGTGTTGGTGTTGGCATTCAGGCGCGCAAGAACTTGCGCCTTGGGGCCATCCATCACCACCTGGTGGTTGGCCACGACCAAGATGCGGTCCACCAATTGCAGCATGTCGGGCTTGTGGGTGACCAACACCAGGGTGTGTTGGGGCTGCAGGGTTTGGTGGATGAGCTGCTTGATCTGCAGCTCGCTGTTGCCGTCCACCGAAGAAGTGGGCTCGTCGAGCAACCAAATGGCCGGCTCGCGCAGCATGACGCGGGTGAGGTTGACCAGTTGGCGTTGCCCCCCTGAGAGGCCTGTGCCGCCTTCAAAAATTTCTTGCTGTAAGCCTCTTGGGTTCGGCGTGATGACCCCTTGCATGAGGCCGGTGCGCTGGGCTGCGGCCAAAATGACGGGGTCACCCGGGTCTGCCAAGCCCAAAAGCAAGTTCTCGCGCAAGGTACCTGCAAACAAACGCCCTTCTTGCTGCAGGTAACCGATGCGCTCCGACAACGGAGCCTTGGCAATGTGGCTGAGGTCTACGCCGTCCAGCAAGATACGGCCTTCTTGCGGCTTGTACATGCCCGAGAGCAGGCGCAGCAGGGTGGTTTTGCCAGCACCGACGGGGCCGATGATGCCGATGCGCTCACCAGCTTTGATGCTGAGCTGGGGGATGACCAAGGCGGGGCTGGCACCGTATCGGGCCGTGACTTTGTCAAACTGGTAATTGCCGTGGACCTTGTCGAGCACCACGGGTTCGTGGTCGTGGTGGTCGTTTTCCAGGCGCCACAGGGCGTCCAGGCCTTCCAGGGCCGCCTTGGCGTAGGACCACTGCAGGGCCTGCGCAGCCACGGCGGCGACGGGGCTGAGTACGCGACCCGACAAAATGGTGCAGGCAATCAGGCCACCCTGAGTCAGCTCACCTTTGGTGACCAAGTAGGCCCCAAAGGCCACCAGCAGCACGTAGCTCATTTGCTGGAAGCTGTAAATCAGGTGCTGGAAGTGCTCGCTGAGGTGGCGCGACTGGAGTTCTGCGTCGCGGGCTTCGTCCACGTTGTGCAACCAGCGCCCGAGCATGCGCCAACCGCCCTGCCCTGATTTGAGGGTTTCAGCCCCCTCCACAGTTTCGACCAACAAGCCGGTTTTGAAGTTGCCGGCTTTGGCACCTTGTTTGGCAAGCTCTTCCATGCGCGGGCGAGTCGACAGGCCCGCCGCAAGCGCCACCACAAAGAACACCAGTGGCACGATCACCAGCGCACCGCTCATGAGTCCCATGATGACCAAAAAGAGGATGGCAAACGGCAAGTCCACAAGCACGCTGGTCGTGACCTGCGTCAGGAAGCTGCGCACGCTTTCATAGCCACGCATTTGCGAGGCCAAACTGCCCACGCTGCGGGGCAACTGATCCAGACGCACGGCAAGCAAACGCAGATAGACGGTGCGCGCCATGCGCTTGTCGACCTCGTCGATGAGGTTCTCGTACAGCTGGGTGCGGGCGCTGCGGGCCATCCAGTCCAGGCCGATGGCGATCAAGACCCCCAGGCTGAGCACCAGCAGCGTTTGCATGGCGCCGGTGGGGATCACCCGGTCGTAGATCTGCATGGAGTAAAACGAGGTGATCAGGCCCAAGACGCCAATGATCAAACCGCCGGCAGCCGCTTCGATCAGGCGGCCCTTCTGCGCCGCGAGCTCCGTGCGAATGAGGGCAAAGACCGGGCTTTTGCCCAGTTCAAAGGGGGCGGTCAGTCGCAGCTTGGCAATTTGCAG
Organism: Rhodoferax sp. OV413; assembly: GCA_945885775.1. GTDB lineage: Bacteria > Pseudomonadota > Gammaproteobacteria > Burkholderiales > Burkholderiaceae_C > Rhodoferax. The sequence goes on from CAMCZF010000184.1 coordinate 5,052, forward strand.
CGGTGTGGGGTCATCGTGCAGGCCCTCAGACCAGGCCCGTTGGATCTCGTCCCAGCGCAGCACCACCCATTGCTGCTGCGCGTTTTGCCCGACCAGCACGCCCCAGCCATCGATGGGGTCATACGCTATGGACGGCACTTGTGAGGGGTCAGCCGCCTTGAGCCAGCGGGCAGGCTTGAGGCCCAGGTGGCGGGTCAGGCGTGTGATTTGCTGCACCGGCGACAAGTTGTCTCCTGCGGCTTGAACCTGTTGCACGGCCTCTTGAAGGGCCAAGCGGTCAACAGGTTCACGTTGCAGCTCGGCCAACCGTAGCAAGGCCACAAACAGGCGCGGCAGTGGGGTGGGCAAAGGCGGCGCCGAAGTCATGCGTTTTGCTACTTCTGCTCAGCCAATGACGTGCCTGACAGGGGGGACTGACCTGTGGGGACTTCCAGCTGACCTGTGGTCAAGGCCAGGCGCCAGGACGCCACGAGTTGAGAGCCATCCAGATCAGCCAACTGGGCTTGCGCTTGAACTTGTTCACGCGCGGAGTTCATCAGGTCTTGCCATGTTTTGCGGCCAGCCAGGTATTGGCGGTCCCAGGAAGCCAGCACTTGATCGGCGAGATCGGCCGAAGTTTGCAGCGCTTGACGGCGACTTTGGGAGCTCACGAGCAAAGCGTGGTCGGTCATCACCTGCTCAAAAAGGTTTCGCTGCTGGGATTCGATGTCGGTCAATGCAGCCGCATGGCGTTGGATGGCTTCGTTGACAGCGGCAAAGCTGGACAAGCCCGCGCCCAATTTGCTGCTGAGACTGACGAAACCACGGGTCTGCGCCGGGCCACCCGCGTAGTTGAAATTGCCGAACTGCTGTTCTAAACGAAAAGCCACCTCGGGCAGGGTGGCGCTTTGGGCTTCTTGAATGGCCGCTTGTTGGACTTGCGCATTACTGCGTGCGCGCAACAGTGAGGGCGAGGCGCGCTGGGCTTGGGCGAGCAATTCGCCCACGTTGGGACCGACCGGCAAGGGTTGTGCCAGAGTTTGCGTCAATGATTTGGCGACCACCGGCTGGCCCAGCAGTTGCGACAGACGCGCCAAGCTGACCTCTTCCTGGGTGATGGCCAATGCCAGGTCTGCCTCCAAACTGGCCAGGCGCCCTTGGGCAAAGGCTAAATCGCTGGCGGCAGCTTGCCCTTCCTGGATGCGGCGACTGACTTGGTTTTTAAGGCGAATGTGCTGGGTGTAGCCCGCTTGGTAAGCCAGTCGCTTGCGGTAGGCACTGAGCCAGTCGCCATAGGCTTGCACCACCCGAATGGCCAGTTGCTGCTGTGCTTCTGCCAATCCGGCACCGGCGCCTTGCGCATTGGCTTGGGCTTTGTCCACCCCCGCTTGAATACGCCCGCCGGTCCACAAAGGTTGAGTCAAAGCGAAAATGGCGACTTGGGCATCGCCCGCGTAGGCAGGGTCGGCGTTACTGGTCTGGGCGCTTTGCACCGAGACCGAGGGGGTGGGAAAGTATTGCCAACGGGCGCTGTTCACGCCCTCTTGTGCGGCCCCTAACAGCGAGCGCTGGGACTGAACAGCCGGGTGGCCAGCAAGCGCTTGGTCAATGAGTTGGAGCAGTCGCGTGTCATCCGCCCAGGCAGGCGATAGCCCGATGCACAGGACGGCCAAGCAGCCGTTGCGGAATTTTTTGAAATGCCGGTGCATTTATAGTTTTAGGGAAACTCTGCATAACTCCCCATGAAATGTGTTGAAAAAAGCCTCAGTTTGCTATAAAATACATAGCATGAAACAAGCCTCTTTGAACCTCAATCTGCAACTCAAGAAGACCCGCAAACAAGTGTTCCTTGAGCAGATGGAGCAAG
>CAMCZF010000185.1 GCA_945885775.1 Rhodoferax sp. OV413
ATCTTGGTGGACGACGAGGCCGCCGCTGTGGCGGCGGCCCGCCATTACCTGTCGTTCTTTCAGGGCCGCTTGACCGCAGACGCCGAGAAAGCGCCCGACCCGCTGGCGCTGCGTGCCCTGGTACCCGAGAACCGGCTGCGCGTGTATGACACCCGGGCCGCCATTCACGGCATCGCCGATACCGGCAGCGTGCTGCTGCTGCGCGAAGGTTTTGGTGCCGGCATCCACACCGCGCTGGCGCGCATCGGTGGGCGGCCGCTGGGCATTCTGGCCAACAACCCGCTGCACCTGGGCGGCGCCATCGACGCTGCGGCCGCCGACAAGGCTGCGCGCTTCATGCAGCTGTGCAATGCGCACGGCCTGCCGCTGCTGAGCCTGGTCGACACGCCCGGTTTCATGGTCGGACCTGAGGCTGAGGCGCAGGCGCAGGTGCGCCATGTCAGCCGTTTATTTATTGCCGCCGCCCATCTGCGCGTGCCGTTTTTCAGCGTGGTGCTGCGCAAGGGCTACGGCCTGGGCGCCATGGCCATGTGCGCTGGCGGCTTTCATGCACCCCAATTCACCGTGGCCTGGCCCACCGGTGAGTTTGGTGCCATGGGGCTGGAGGGCGCGGTGCGCCTGGGCTACCGCAAGGAGCTCGAAGCCCAGCCCGAGGGGCCGGCGCGCGCGGCTTTGTTTGAGCAACTGCTGGCGCAGGAATACGCCAAGGGCAGCGCCCTGAACATGGCCGCTACGCTGGAAATTGACGCCGTGATTGACCCGGCCGACACGCGCGACTGGGTGCAAAAGGGCTTGCAGGGGCAACCCGCAGCACACCCGCGCGGCGTCCTGATGGTGGATGCTTGGTGAGCCGACGCGGCCAGGGTATGGGTTTGCGTCAATAATCAGCGCACCCCAAGCTCGCGCCAACCCGACCAGAGACCGACATGTCCGATCCCGCCGCCTACACCCCCCCGACCATCTGGCAATGGCAAAAACCCAACGGCGGGCGTTTTGCCCACATCAACCGCCCGGTGGCAGGTGCCACCCACGAGCAGGCCCTGCCGGTTGGCCGCCATCCGCTGCAGCTGTACTCGCTGGGCACGCCCAACGGGGTCAAGGTGACGGTGCTGCTGGAGGAACTGCTGGCACTGGGCCACAGCGGCGCCGAGTACGACGCCTGGCTGATCCGTATCCACGAGGGACAGCAGTTTGGCAGCGGTTTCGTGGCGGCTAACCCCAACTCCAAAATCCCGGCCCTGATGGACCACAGCGCTGCCACGCCGCGCCGGGTGTTTGAGTCCGGCGCCATCCTGCTTTATCTGGCCGAAAAGTTTGACGCTTTTCTGTCTCGCGATCCCGATGTGCGGGCTGAAACTCTGAACTGGCTGTTCTGGCAGATGGGCACGGCGCCCCTGCTGGGCGGCGGCTTTGGCCATTTTTACGCCTATGCGCCGACTCGCATCGAGTACGCCATCGACCGTTTCACCATGGAGACCAAGCGCCAGATGGACGTGCTGGACCAGCACCTGGCCGAGCACGAGTACATGGCTGGCGCAGAGTATTCCATCGCCGACATGGCCATCTGGCCCTGGTACGGTGCCCTGGCTAAGGGGCTGCTGTACGAGGCGGGTGAATTTCTGCAAGTAAAGACCTACCAGCACGTGAACCGCTGGGCCGAGCAGATTCTGGCCCGCCCGGCCGTGCGCCGGGGCCGCATGGTCAACCGGGTGATGGGTGACCCAGCCAGCCAGTTGCACGAGCGCCATGAAGCCAGTGACTTTGACACCCAGACCCAGGACAAGCTGGCGGCGGCAAAAGCCTGATCGCTTGTCTGACTAAGCCTGCGCCAGTATTTCGGCCAACGCTTGTAAGCCGATGGCTTGCGCCCCATGGCGCAGGGGGATGCGCTCCAGCCCCGGGTAGACCAGGTAGCGTTGGGCAATCTGCAGGTCGTCGCAGGCCACGGAAAAACCTTTGTCGGGGCTGGGTGCCATAGAGCGCTTCACCTCAATGGCGATCTCGGGTTTGCCGCCTTTTTCCAGCACCAGATCAATTTCTGCCCCGACATGGGTTCGGTAAAAGTAGGGCACGTGGCGCTTGCCTGCGGCCTGGATCAGGTTGTCGATGCAATGGCCCTCGAAGCTGTGGCCACAGACTGGATGGCCTAGCAAATCATTCACGGTTTCCAGCTCCAACAGGCCGTGCAGCAAGCCGCTGTCGCGCACGTACACCTTGGGCGACTTGACCAGCCGTTTGCCTAGGTTGCCGCCCCAAGGGCGAAGGCGCCGCACCAATTGCAGATCTACCAGCAGGTCGATATAGCGGTCTATGGTGGGGTTGGCTATGCCCAACGCGCTGGCGATGCGTGCCTGGTTGAGCACGCCGCCTTGGTTGTGCGCCAGCATGGTCCACAGGCGGCCAATCGTCACTGCCGGCAAACGGGGCGCGAACATGGGCACGTCACGCTCCAGGTAGCTGCGGATGAAGTCGCGCCGCCAGTCCAGGCTTCGGGTGTCGTCAGCCGCCAGCAGGCTGTCAGGAAAGCCACCACGCAGCCACAGGGTGCTGTCGGCAATGCCTGCCGCAGCGGCCTCACCGATGCTCAAAGGTGCCAGGTCGATGTAGGCCACGCGCCCAGCCAGGGTTTCGCTGCTTTGTCGCATCAGGTCAAGGGCTGCAGAGCCCAGCAGCAAAAACTGGCCGCTCTGAATTCCCGCTTGCCGGTTGTCGTCGATGATGCCGCGCAAAATTTCAAACACGCCAGGCGCACGGTGGATTTCGTCCAGTATCACGAGCTTGCCCTGCTGGGCACGCAAATAGGTGTCGGCATCGTCCAGCCGCAGGCGGTCGGCAGGGCGCTCCAAGTCCAAGTACACGGCGCCGCCGGGCCAGCCTTTGGCGAGGGTACGGGCCAAGGTGGTTTTGCCCACCTGGCGTGGTCCCAGCAGTACCACAGCTGGGACTTGCAACAGTGTTTGACGGACGGTGGATTCGAATTGGCGACTTATCATCATTGAAAGTATAACTTTTAACGTTAATATTTCAATATTAGTAAGTTTATGACTTGTCCACTACACACGCATAGCGCTCAGGCGCGGGGTGGCCGGGCTCCCCAGGGCCGGGCAGCGCTGGCGTGGTGCCAAAGCTCCGAGATTGCGGTTGCTCGGGCTGCAGCGCCGCCGTCATGCGGCAAAATGAGCTCATGAGCACTGAATTCGATTACATCATCGTCGGCGCCGGTACCGCCGGCTGCCTGCTGGCCAACCGCCTGTCGGCCGACGCCAGCAAGCGTGTGCTGCTGATCGAGGCCGGCCGACGCGACGACTACCACTGGATCCACATTCCGGTCGGTTACCTGTACTGCATCGGCAACCCGCGCACCGACTGGCTGTACCAGACCGAGGCCCAGCCCGGCCTGAATGGCCGCGCCCTGCGTTACCCACGCGGCAAGACGCTGGGCGGCTGCAGCAGCATCAACGGCATGATTTACATGCGCGGCCAGTCGCGTGACTACGACCAATGGGCGGCCCTCACTGGCGACTCGACCTGGGGCTGGGACCAATCCCTGCCGTATTTCATGCTGCACGAGGACCACTACGCTGGCGCCACGGCGTCGCATGGCGCACGCGGCACGGCACCGGAGCTGATGCAAGACGACAGCACACCCTACCGAAAGCTGTTGCGTGGCCGCAAGGCCGGTGGTGAGTGGCGCATTGAGCAGCCGCGCGTGCGCTGGGACATTCTGGATGCCTTTTCCCAGGCGGCGCAGCAGGCTGGCGTTCCGGCCACCACCGACTTCAACCGTGGCAACAACGAGGGCGTGTCGTACTTTGAGGTCAATCAAAAATCGGGCTGGCGCTGGAACACGGCCAAGGCCTTTTTGCGCCCCACCTGTTACGCCCGGTCCAATTTTGAGATGTGGACCTCGGCCCAGGTGGCTTCGCTGGTGCTGGAAACGCAGCCTGACGGGCGTTTGCGCTGCACGGGCGTCACAGTCCACGGTGGCGACCAGATCGTCACCGCCACGGCTCGGGCCGAGGTGATTCTGAGTGCCGGCAGCATTGGCTCACCGCAACTGCTGCAGCTGTCGGGCATTGGCCCCGGGGCCCTGCTGCAGCAGCACGGTATTGCGGTGCGACACGACGCACCGGGCGTGGGTGCCAACCTGCAAGACCACCTGCAGATTCGCACTGTGTTCACGGTCAGCGGCGTCAAAACCCTCAACACCCAGGCCAACTCACTGTGGGGCAAGGCCATGATCGGGATGGAATATGCGCTCAAACGGACTGGCCCGATGAGCATGGCGCCGTCGCAGCTCGGCGCCTTTACCCGCAGTGACCCGGCCCAACCCTGGCCCAATATCCAGTACCACGTGCAACCGCTGAGCCTGGACGCGTTTGGCGAGCCGCTGCACCGCTTCAATGCCTTCACCGCCAGCGTCTGCAATCTCAACCCCACCAGCCGCGGCACGGTGCAGATCAAAAGCCCGAGTTTTGAGGTGGCGCCGTTGATCTCGCCCAACTACCTCAGTACCGACGCCGACCGGCAGGTAGCGGCCGACTCCTTGCGGGTGACGCGGCGTATCGTGGCGCAACCGGCGCTGGCGCGCTATGCGCCGCAAGAGTTCAAGCCGGGCGTCCAGTTCCAGACCGACGCCGACCTGGCACGCCTTGCCGGTGACATCGCCACCACCATCTTTCACCCGGTTGGCACCACCAAGATGGGGCGGGACGATGACCCGATGGCGGTGGTGGATGCGCGGCTGCGGGTGCGCGGCCCTGGCGGACTGGTGGCCGGTCTGCGCGTGGTGGATGCCGGTGTGATGCCGCTAATCACCAGCGGCAACACCAATTCGCCCACACTGATGGTGGCCGAGAAGGCGGCCCAGTGGATCTTTGAAGACGCCGCCCGGGCGCGTGCAGGGTAAATCCCCAGAGGGTAAGTCCTGATGTTGCCGGCGCGCCATTGACTTAAAGTCTGGCCAACTCACCAACGGCCGCAAGGCCCACCAAAAGGCGAGAGGCCCAGGAGACAAGCTGGCCGGCACTCACCCAGTGCACCGCGGCACCACAGCCAACGCGCTCAGAAAAACATCGGCGACCCCGGTGTTTTTTTGTTTTGTGCGCCCTTAACGCCACCGGCCTGAGGGCTGATTGACAGGACGCATACAGTACCCCCTTGAACAGTGGGACAATATCGGCTATGACAAGCAGTTCTTCGAGATACCGGGAATCCAAAGAGCAGAGCGCCGAAATCATGCGGCAGGTCGTGGCCGTGATGGGACAGCACAATGCCGCGTTCAACCCGGTGAATTTTGCGGTCTGGTACGAGCATTTGGCCGGCATCAACAGCCGATTGACACAAGCGCTGGTTCTGGCGCAGCAAACTGAACCCCAATTGTCGGACGCCACCTTGGCCCGACTGCACCAGGAGTGTGTGGCTGAGCCAGATGCCCAGTCCATGCAGCAGGTCAGCCAGCAGTTGCAGCGGGTGATGACGGGCGTCTGGGGCAGCGCCTCGCGGGCCGGTGAGCAAGCTGGCAGCTATGAGGGTCAGTTGAACGAACTGGTCCAAGAGTTCAAGAGCGATACCCCTTTGTCGGTGCAACCACTGATTACCCGCATTCTGGATGAAACCACTCAAATGGGCCAGACTGCGCGGGAGTTGTCCAGCGAGGTGACGCTCTGCCGGTTGGAAATTGACCGCCTGTCCCACGAGCTGACGCGGGCGCTTGATGAAGCTCTGATTGACCCGCTCACGGGCATTCTGAACCGCAAAGGTTTTGACCAAAGCCTGGCCGCCATGGTGGGGATCTCGCCCAAGAACGGTACCTCACACTGCATGATCCTGTTTGATATTGACCTGTTCAAGAAGGTCAACGACCTGTATGGCCATGTGATGGGAGACAGGGTGATTCAGGCCGTGGGCGACACACTCAAGGCCTGTGCGGCCCACCAGGCGTCCCATTCTGTGGCCCGGTATGGGGGCGAAGAATTTGTCATTCTGTTGCCCGATTGCACGCTCGAGTTGGCCAACCAGGTCGCAGAAACGGTTCGGCAACGCACCAAGTCCATCAAAATCCGCGATCGGCGCTCCAACAGCATTGCGGTGTCGATCACCATCTCTGGCGGCGTGGCCGCCCTCAGGCCGGGCGACCAGGCAAAGGCCCTGATCGAGCGGGCCGACCGGGCGCTTTACCAGTCTAAATTGGCCGGACGCGACCGTATCACGGCTTGTTGAGGGCCGGCGGTGCGCCGGGCGCCGGCCAGGCCAGGTCGCTCACACTCCGCGCTTTGCCAAGTGGCCCCAAGGCCTGGCCCTTTTGCACCGCCGCAATGTCTTCTACGCTAGGGTAACGGCCCGTCAACCAGTAATCAAACACGCGGCGGGCAATGGGCGCGGCGTTTTGACCGCCAAAGCCGGCGTTTTCTACGACCATGGCCAACGCGATTCTCGGCGCCTCGGCTGGCGCAAACGCCATGTACAAGGCGTGGTCACGCAGTCGCTCATCGATGCGAGAGGCGACGTATTTTTCGCCCTGCTTGATCTGGAACACCTGGGCGGTGCCGGTCTTGCCGGCACTGGTGTAGCCAGCGCCGACAAAGCTGGACGCCGCGGTGCCCTCAATGTTGACGCCCACCAGTGCATCCCGGATAACGGCAATGTTTTCGGGCTTGGCCACCGTTTGCCCCACGGCCTCTTGCTGGGTTGTCCGTGGGCTGCGCGTCAGTACATCCACCACTTGGCGCACCAGATGCGGCTTCATCTTGACCCCGTTGTTGGCCAGGGTGGCGGTGGCAGACGCCAACTGCAACATGGTGAAGTTGTTGTAGCCCTGCCCAATACCCAGTGAGATGGTCTCGCCGGCGTA
>CAMCZF010000186.1 GCA_945885775.1 Rhodoferax sp. OV413
GATATACTTTTAAAAAATGTATATTTAACAAGGGCGCTTATGCAAGTTTCAAAATGGGGCAATTCACTGGCGGTGCGCTTTCCAGCCAGTCTGGTGCAGGCGCTTGATCTGAAAGAAGGTGAAGAGATTGACCTGCACCTGGTTGGTGCCAGGTCTTTTGAAGTGGTCAAAAAGCCTTCCGTCACTGAGCTCTTGTTGCGGCTACGCGAACTGCGTGGGCGCCTGCCAGCCGATTTTCATTTTGACCGTCTGGAAGCCAATCAGGACAAGGACCTGCCTTGAGCAAGCCTTTTGTCGACAGCAACGTCATTCTGAACCTGCTGTCCGGGGATACTGCAAAAGCCGACCGGGCGCAGGACATCGTCGCTGCTGGCGCCGTCATCAGCGTGCAGGTGCTCAACGAAGTGACGTCCGTTTGCCACCGCAAGCTCAAGCTGCCATGGCCTGAAACAGAGGCGCTTCTCATGGCCGTCAAAGCAGCTTGCGAAGTCGTACCACTCACCCTGACATCGCATGAGAAAGCCATTACGCTAGCGAAACGGTTCAACCTGTCTTTTTACGACGCACACATTGTGGCTTGCGCCGTCCTTTCGGGCGCGCAACGGCTACTCACTGAAGACTTGCAGGATGGCTTGAAGGTAGAGACGCTCTTGATCCATAACCCATTCAAACTTTAGGCTTGGGCGTGCGCACCCGTGGCTTCTTGGGCTTAGGCAGCGGCACCTCAGCCGCAGTCACCACAAACAGCCGGCGCAGCAAGTCCCGGTCGTCCAGGTCTTCGCCGATGCGAAACCAGGGTTTGCCGCCGGGGTAGGCAGGGTGCTCGTCCACCTGGCCGAGCACTTGCCGCCCCCCTGGGGTGGGCTTCATGAACAGCTGGTTGCCGCAGACCAGCGCCACCACGCGTCCGTCGAGGTAGAGCGCGTACTCGCCAAACATCTTGCGCCAGGACAAGGCCCGGCCCAGGTCGGCCTGGTCGACCACATGCTCAATAAACCCTTGATCAGACGCCATCGGGCACTGGCGGCATGGCAGCCGCTGCCTCCAGCGCGCGGATGGCCAACACCACCGCTGTATTAAAGGGCACGGCCAGGCCCAGGGCGGCGGCACGCGCCACCAGGGCCTCGTTCAGGGCACCAATCTCGGTCGGCTTGCCGGCCTGGAGGTGCTGCAACATCGAGGGCCGGTTCATGCGCTCCCGGCAATGCTGCAAGATTTCGCTGCGGGCGTCATGCTCGGGCAACACAATCCCCAGGGCATCGACCACCTGCAAAATTTCGTCGATCACGTGCTCCATCAGCGCCTGCGCAGGTGGGGTTTGCATGATCTGCGCCGGCCGCAGGCCGGTCAGGGCGCTGATGGGGTTAATGGCGCAGTTGTGCACAAACTTGCTCCAGATGGCGGCCTCCACCTTCTCAGTGAGTTCCACCGCCATACCTTGGGCCCGAAACCGATCGGCCATGGCTTGCAGCCGGGGCGTGATCGCGCCAGAAGCTTCGCCCATGGTGGTCAGGCCCAGGTGCGTGTGCCAGGAGCGTGCGGGCCCCTCGCCTGTGCCGCTGTTGTAGGTGATGCCCGCCATCACCCGCTGCGGACCCAGCGCGTCAACCAGGGCCTCCAGGTTGCCAATGCCGTTTTGCAGTGACAGGGCAAAACCGTCCGGCTTGAGGCAGCCCTTGGCAATGGTTGCAGCTGCCGGCGTGGCCGCCGCATCTACCAGCACCAAGGCCATATCGGCCAGGCCCAGTTGGGCTGGGTCTGTGGTGGCGCGCACTGGCACAGTTTGCTCACCCAACACGCCACGCACCCGAATACCGTGCTGCTTCAGGGCTGCCACCACATCGGCATTGCGGTCCAGACACACCAGCTCGGCACCCCCACGCGCCAAGGCCGCACCAAAAATGCAGCCCATGGCACCGGTGCCAATCAGGGCAACTTTCATGGTTTTGGAGATGGGGCAGGTGTTGTGTCAACAGCCAGGAATGACGGCAGCCTGGCGCCATCGCGCACCGCCGCATCGGCCCGGGCCTCTGCCGCCCGAATCTGCGGCAGCCGCGCCAGCACTGCGGCAAGGCGCGCCTGCGGCACCACCACCACGCCATCCAGGTCAGCCACCACAATGTCGCCCGAAGCCACCGGGTGCCCGGCCAGCGCAATGGCAAAGCCAATGGTGCCGGGCCGATGGCGCTGGGGCGAGTTAGGCGTGACGCCGACCGCCCAAGCTGGCAAACCGACATTACGCAGGCCCACCAGATCCCGCACACAGCCGTCGGTCACAAAACCCACGGCACCGCAGTTTTTGGCCATGCCAAGCACCAGGTCACCGGTGATGGCGCAACCGGTAAAGCCGCCGGTGGTGGCCATCAGCACATCGCCAGGCTGCACATCCTGCAGGGCGTGCACCAGTGCCAGGTTGTCGCCGGGCCCGGCGTCGACCGTCAAGGCCACACCGCAAAAGGCGTATTGCTCGGCAATGGCCGGCCGTAGCCGATAGTCCAGCGCGCCACTGCCGCCCATGGCGTCCACAATGAAACCGGTGGGTGTGCCGCGCAGGGCTTCTACTTGGTCCGGAGCGGGGCGGGTGAAACTTTGGCGCTGGATCAGCGGGGGAACATCAATCACGTCGAGCCTTTTCAGAATGGTTATTGGGCGGGGCGGCAGCAATTTGCGGCTTAGGACATCGTCTCCTGTCGGCATTGTGATCGACGCAGGATTAACTTGCAAACGGGAACCGGGCCAAGGCTGCGACATGCCTAGGTGCTGGCAGCTGCCTCATGCCAGTTCGAACCCACAGGAGCGGCCTACCTGCATTTTTACCTTTGCTTACATCGCTTGTGGAGTGCGTTTGATTTCTTGCTACGCCCGCCCAAACCAGCGTAGGATAGACCAGCGTCGGCTCTTTACGATCCTAACAAGGCAATCATGGAACTCAGCACTGAACAAGGGGATATCCAGGACCGTTTGAGTCGGCTGGAAGTGGCGCTGGCGTCCGAGCGAGCATGCACTGCTGCGCTGGAGCTTCAATTGGCCGAAAGCGAGACACGCTTCAAGCAAGTTACCGACACAATTGACCAGGTGTTTTGGATGACCGACCCGAATAAGGGTCAGATGTTGATGATCAGCAAAGGCTACGAGCGTATCTGGGGTTCGTCGGTGCAAAGTTTGCTCGACGATCCTATGTCCTTTGTTACGGCGATCCATGAGGATGACCGTCAACATGTCATCGACGCCTTCCCCTCGCAGGTAACCGGGACTTACGACATCGAGTTCCGTGTGGTCTCCCGTCGTGACGGCCAGACCCGATGGGTCCGCGATCGAGCGTATCCGGTGTACGACGAGAATGGCAGGGTGGACCGCGTGGTAGGCATTTCCGACGACATCACTGAGCGTCGAAAGATGCTTTACGAGGTTCGAGAGTCGCAGGCGCAATTCCAGCAAGTCACGGACCACATCGACCAGGTGTTCTGGATCACCGACCCTGCCAAGGGGCAAATGCTCTTCATTAGCAAGGCCTATGAGACTTTGTGGGGTCGTTCATTGCGCAGTTTGCAGGACGACCCCTTCAGTTTTGTGATGGCCATCCATGAGGATGACCGCCAGCGCGTGATTGATGCATTTCCGCTGCAGAGCCAGGGTCGTTATGACATCGAATACCGGGTCATCGCGGGCAGCGATGGTCGAATTCGTTGGGTCCGTGACCGCGCCTTTCCAGTGCCTGACGCCAACGGCAACATCACCCGGGTGGTCGGTACAGTCACCGACATCACCGAACAAAAGCGCTTGTCCCAGCAGACCCAAGCCGCACAAGCTGAAGCTGAAGGCGCCCGCGCCGCCGCCGAGGCCGCCAACCAGCACAAGAGCGACTTCCTGGCCAATATGAGCCACGAAATCCGCACGCCGATGAACGCCATCATCGGCATGAGCTACCTGGCGCTGAACACGCAAATGAACCCGCAGCAGCGCGACTATGTGCAAAAGATCCAGCAGTCGGGCCAGCACCTGCTGGGCATCATCAACGATGTGCTCGACTTCAGCAAGGTCGAGGCCGGCATGCTTCAGATCGACCCGGGACCGTTCGCGCTGGAGAGTCTGCTGGAGGACGCCGCCACGCTGATCGCTGAGAAGGCTGCGCTCAAGCAGCTCGAGCTGATCGTCGATGTGGCAGCAGACGTCCCTGCGCATCTGGTGGGAGACGCGTTACGGATGCGCCAGATCCTGATCAACTACGCCAACAACGCGGTCAAATTCACCGAAGCCGGCGAGATCGGCATTGCGGTGCGGGTCGCCGAGCGCGGCGATACCGACGTGCTGCTGCGCTTTGAGGTGAAAGACACCGGCATCGGTCTCACGCCCGAGCAGATCAGCCGGCTGTTCCAAAGCTTCCAGCAGGCCGACGCCTCGACCACGCGCAAATACGGCGGCACCGGCCTGGGGCTGGCGATCTCCAAGCAACTGGCCGAACTGATGGGCGGTGCTGTGGGCGTGGAAAGTACCGTGGGCCAGGGCTCCACCTTCTGGTTCACCGCACGGCTGGGCCTGGGGGTTGCGCCGGCAGCGCTGCCCTTGCGCCAGATCGACCTGCGCGGGCAGCGGGTGCTGGTGGTGGACGACAACCTTTACGCCCGGCAGGTGATGGCGAGCCTGCTCGAGCAAATGGGCTTTTTGGTGGAAGAAGCGTCCTCGGGGCAGGCGGCGCTTGATGCGCTGCGCGACGCTCAGGTCGCATCAGACCTGGCCGCCAGGCCTTTCGATATGGTGCTGCTGGATTGGCAGATGCCGGGTATGGACGGGCTGCAGACGGCCCGCCACATCCAGGCCATGGACTTGCCCAGCGCGCCCAAGCTGGCCATGGTGTCAGCCTACTCGCGCGATGACCTGCTGCAACGGTCACGCGCGATCGGCATCAGCGAGGTGCTGACCAAGCCTGTCAACGCATCGATGCTGTTTGACGGTATCACGCGGCTCGTCACCGGGACAGCGCAGGCAACCGTGGCGGTGGGTGGCCGCCTGGACAAGGGTTTGGTCAACCTGCAGGCCCTGGCGGGCGTGCGCGTGCTGCTGGCCGAAGACAACCGGCTGAACCAACAGGTGGCCACTGAGATCCTGGCAGAGGCGGGGGTGCAGGTGGTGGTGGCCGACAACGGCCTCGTGGCGCTGGCGCTGGCTCAAGCCGAGCGGTTTGATGCCATCCTGATGGACATGCAGATGCCCGAAATGGACGGGGTGGAGGCCACACGGGCCCTGCTGGCGCTGACCGACTGGCACCGCACACCCATCATCGCCATGACAGCCAACGCCATGAACGCCGACCGCCAACGCTGCCTTGAGGCTGGTATGGTGGACTTTGTGCCCAAGCCGATCGAGCCCGATCACCTGTTCAAGACCCTGCTCCGCTGGTGTCGCCCCGGGGCGCCGGCACTGGCACCATTAAACTCGCCTTCGGCACCCCAAGCGCCGCTGACCGACGACTCGGCAGCTGTACAGACCGCCTCAACGCCGGCGCCTTCCCTGCTTCCTGCCCACATCGAAGGCCTGGACCTGAAGGCTGGGCTGCGCCGAGTCATGGGCAAGGAGGCACGCTACCTGGCGCTGCTGCGCGAGTTTGCAGCCACACAAGCCGATGCGCCCGAGCGGGCAGAGGCAGCGCTGGCGGCCAACGACCATGCAGCGGCCGAGCGCATCGCGCACACCCTCAAGGGCCTGGCAGCCACCATTGGCGCGGACGCGCTAACGGCACAGGCCAACACACTGGAGGAGGCAGTGCGCAAAGGTGGCGACGCCGCAGCGGCTGTGCCGGGCGTCAAGGCCGCGCTGGGCAGCCTGCTTACCACGCTGCAAGCCGTGTTGCCCGCGCCCGCCGATGCTAGCCCGGACAGTAAGCCGCCCTCAACCATTGACCCAGCCGAGCGCGACGCGCTGGTCGCCCGGCTGCGGGCGCTGTTGCAGGCCGACGACCCCAAGGCGCAAAAGCTGCTGGCGGAGCATGAGGCCGTTTTTGCACAAGCTTACGGGGCACAGTTCAAAGCGATCAAGAGCGCCATCGCCGACTACGCCCTGGATGAGGCGCTAGAGATTGCAAATCAAAGAAACTAATGAATTAACCTGCCACAAAGAAAAGGTATGAATACACCGACCCAAGTCAACGAGCATGCCACTGTATTGGTGGTCGATGACACCCCAACCAACCTGACGTTGATGAGCGACCTGTTAGAGGGGCTCTACACGGTCAAGGTGGCGACAGGCGGCGCCAGGGCCCTGAAGATCGCTCGCTCCGACACGCCGCCCGATCTTATTCTGCTCGACATCATGATGCCGGAAATAGACGGCTACGAGGTCTGCCGCCAACTCCAGGCCGACGAACGTACCCGCGACATCCCGATCATCTTCCTGACCGCGCGCAACGAGGCCAGTGATGAGCAACTCGGCCTGGAATTGGGCGCCGTGGACTACATCACCAAACCAATCAGCCCGCCCATTGTGCTGGCTCGGGTCAAGAACCACCTGGCGCTCAAACGCCTGCATGACCTTGACCAGGTGCGCCTGGCCATGTTGAATCAAGAGAAGCAATTGCTTGATCAGGAAAAGCAGCTGCTCGAACTTGAGCAGATGAAGACCGAGAAGCTGATGCTCAACATCCTGCCCCGGCCAATTGCCGAGCGGCTGAAGCGGGGTGAGAAAAACATCTCGGGCAGCTACGCCGAGGCCACTATTTTGTTCAGCGACCTGGTGGGCTTTACCGAGTTTTCATCCAAGATCAGCGCCACCGAGCTCGTCAAGATGCTCAATGACCTGTTCACCCGTTTTGACAAACGCGCCGACAG
>CAMCZF010000187.1 GCA_945885775.1 Rhodoferax sp. OV413
CCCTATGCGTCTGTGTCAGAGCCCGAATCACCCATGCCAAAGCGGCGCAGCTTCACATACAGGCTTTGACGCGACAGGCCAAGCATTTCAGCAGCGGATGCGCGGTTGTCCCCTGTCAACTCCAGGGCTGCCTCAATGCACAGTTGTTCAATCAGGTCGGTCGTGTCACGCACGATATCTTGCAGCGGCACGCGACCCACCAACTCGGTCATTTGGCTGGTCGAACGAGGTATTTCACGGCTGGGTTTCGTCTCTTTACCCATGCGCAGGCCAATGTCGCGGATGGTGAAGCCCAGGCAGCGCTGTGCACCACTGGTGACCGCCACGGCTGAAATTTCTACCTCGGTGGTGGACCCGTAAGCGCCCCGCATGCGGGTGGCAAACAAGCGAACCACGTCGCGCTGGCGCAAATTGGAAATCAGGACGCTCATGTCCACCCCGGCCCGGCCAAGCCAGCGTTCCAGCGATTCACCCCGCACCAGTGCTTCGTTACTGACCTGAGCCAATTGCAAAAATGCCCGGTTGGCCGAAAGCACACGCCCACCGAGATCCGTGACAACGAGCGCATCGGGGGCGCTTTCCATCACGTCGGCCAGCATTTGCCGGGCCTGGTCGCCGGTTGACTTGTCGGCCGCTGCCCGGACAGGGATCAGGCGAACCAGGAAATGAGACGAGTGTTCTTGCCGGAACAGTGAGACCGAGGCCGTGACTTCGGAGCCGTCCTGGGAGAGTCGAATGTTCACTGGTTGTGCCTGGCCACTGGCGCGCAAGCCGGCGAATACCTGGCTCAGACCGGCAAAGCTGCTTTTGTCCATGCTTTGGGCCAAGGTCCAACCGGTTCTGGACAGGGCCTCACCCAGCAAAGCCTGTGCCGCCGGATTGCTGTCCTCGAGTTTCTCACTGTCTGCATCGAGAATCAGCATGGCCTCCGATGACACCTGAAACAACAGTCGGTAGCGGGTTTCGACATGCTTGAGCTGCCAGTAATCACGCTCCACAGAGCGTTGCGCGTTGAGCAACTTTTGCTGCAGTGCCGCCTGTGGCCGCAAGTCGCGCCCGAAAGCCAGTGCACTCGGTCGGCCATTGGCGACGCTCGGGGGAATCTGGATCAGGGAGTAAGACAGGGGTAACTCAGTGCCGCTTTGCGTTGACTGGTTCACGTGTCGCCAGCGGCCACTGCTGTCGCCGCCCATGTCCTTCAACATCGCGGTGATCTTGGGGACGCTCTCTTCAGTAACCGTTTGCCCCCAATGCTTACCGAGCCAATCCAAGCACCCGTGGTTGAGAAATTCCTGGCTGCCAAAGGCGGCATCTTGGATCACCCCCGATTCATCCATGACGAGCACAACGTCAGCCGCTGCTGTGACCAAGGTGGACACAACGCCGGCATCCATATGGGCAAAAATACGTTGCGCATTTTCAAAACGTCCGGGAATTGGCTCCCGTGCTGTCTGAAGAGTTTGGTTCATTAAGTTTCAGTCAATGGTTGAAGACGCGGGCTTTTTGGTTCCCATAACCAGCTCCGATATGCAACTGCGCCAGTTCAGGTGCCGAGCTTGCGTCTTGGACGAGGAGATCCGCACCCACATGCGTAACCTGATCCGGGTGGGCTGTAAAAAACGGCCCACCGACGATGATGCACAGGGGTGATGGTGCGGCGGCAGCACGCACAGCGGTGATGCAATCCTTGAGACGGTTTAAGCCCATCGAGGTGGCCAGGGAGAACCCGACAGCATCGTAGGCCCGCTTTTTGACCAGCACGACCGGATCGTCGCTGGCGGCATAGGGCCCCCCAGCCACTTCCCAGCCCGCGCGCTGGAAAAAATCGGAGACCATGGTCAGCCCCAGGGTGTGTTGTTCGCCGGGCGCGGGCATCAAAAGCACGCTCAGCCCGTTTGGCACAGGGTATTGATGCCGGTCGTGCTTGTCGTGAAGAAGGTGCAAGATTTTGTGCAACTGCCCCAGCCCAATGGTGACATCGGTGAAGTCACACAAATCCTCGTTCCACAGATCGCCCAGGTGTCGTGCCACTGGCGCGAGCAGGTCAAGGTAAATGGTCTCAATGCTGCTGCCTTTGTGACGCAGATTCTCGATCCACTGTAGGGCATCGGCCTCGGTCCCTTTCAAGAGTACGCTGGCAAAACCACTGACATCAGCTGGGCTTATGGCTTCTGCGATGTTGTCGTAAGGGGCTGAGCACTCGACGGGTGTGCGATGTGCCAGCATCAGGCGAGGAATGATTTCGTGCTGAATGGCTTGTGCCAGCACTGCCACCACGCTGTCGGGGGCCGTGGCCTCACCGGGTGCCGTGCCCGCAGCATCCGGCCCGCTCTTTCCCTGGCGGTGCTCGGACTGGCCAGCGTCGGTCGGTCCCGTGCCGCGGACCAGCGAGATGCGATTTGAAGAACCCATTTTTGTCTCCACTTCAAGGGACCCTTAATCCTGATTCAGGTGCCGGGCCTATGCCGGTCAGCATTGTTTGTTAGGGATGACTCCCCGGCCTGCTTCAATTTTTGCAAGCCGACTAGATCAGCTACGCAGCGCTTAACACGACATCCAGACCCTTTTTAAGCGTGTATCAAATCAAAGTCAAAGCATTTCGGGTGACCTTGAAGTTTAGTCAAGTATCTGCTGATGTGTCAAATAAAAATGACGTAACAAAAAGTTGACATTTTTGGCCTAGGCGGATAAATTGAGGCCTATGTCAGACAAAAGACCTTCAGCTGCCGGCCCTGTTGCTGCTGCCAGAAAAGCCCGTGCACCGCTGTACACGCCCGAGGAACGGGTGCGCCGAGATAAAACTTACTGGACGTTTGTCCAGGGACTGCTGGCGCCGATTCAGTTCATTATTTTCCTGGGAAGCCTGGGCTTTGTCCTGCGATACCTGTTGACCGGTGAAGGTCTGCAAGTGGCCAACAACTCAGTGGTTGCCAAGACATTGACGCTCTACACCATCATGATCACCGGCTGCATTTGGGAAAAGGTGGTCTTTGGCCGTTACCTGTTTGCCCCGTCATTTTTTTGGGAAGACGTGTTCAGCATGCTGGTGTTGGCCTTGCACACCAGCTATCTGGTGGCCATGTACACCGGCCGCCTAAGTGGCGCTGAGTTGATGTACCTTGCGCTGGCGGCCTACGCCACCTATGTGGTCAACGCGGGTCAGTTCATCCTGAAACTGCGTGCGGCACGCCTAGATCACGAAGCCCGGCAGCGACAAATGGCGCGGTCCAGCAGCGCACCAACTTTGGCCGCGGCATGAGCACCACCAGTTTCCCGGTGCCCGTTGTTGCCGCAGGTGGTTGCAGTGATGCGCCGGTGCTGCGAGAGCGCGGGCAGCACGAGGTGTTTTGCGGCCTGACGGGCATCATCTGGCTGCATCGCAAAATCCAGGATGCGTTTTTCCTGGTGGTTGGGTCGCGCACCTGCGCCCACCTGATTCAGTCTGCCGCCGGTGTCATGATTTTTGCAGAACCCCGTTTTGCCACAGCCATCATTGACGAACGGGACCTGGCCGGCCTGGCCGACGCCAATGTCGAACTCGATCGCGTTGTGACCCAACTGCTGGCGCGTCGCCCCGAGATCAAATTGCTTTTTCTGGTGGGTTCCTGCCCGTCCGAGGTGATCAAGCTGGATCTGTCGCGTGCAGCCTCACGGCTGTCGGCCCAGCACTCACCTGCGGTCCGGGTGCTCAATTACTCGGGTAGCGGTATTGAAACCACCTTTACCCAAGGAGAGGACGCCTGCCTCACCTCCATGGTGCCCGGGTTGCCGACCCAGGCCGCCGAGGCGCCGCTGGAACTGCTGGTGGTTGGCACCTTGGCCGACGTGGTTGAGGATCAGTTCATGCGCCTGTTCAGCAGCATGGGCATTGAGCGTGTGCGGTTTTTCCCACCTCGTAGGGCCTCTGACCAGGCCCCGGTGGGACCCCAAACCCGCATGCTGCTGGCCCAGCCTTTTCTGGCCGAAACGGCACGCGTGCTACAGGCGCGAGGCGCTGTCCTTTTGTCAGCGCCCTTCCCACTCGGCGTCGAGGGAACCAGCGCTTGGCTGCAGGCGGCAGCCACAGCCTTTGCCGTGCCGCTCCAGCGCTTTGACGCGGCGGTGTCGGCTCCGACCGCGCGGGCCAAGGCTGCGCTGGCCCGAGCCAAGGTTCATCTGGCTGGCAAAAGCATCTTCTTCTTCCCTGACTCCCAGCTCGAAATCCCGCTGGCGCGATTTCTGTCGCGCGAGTTGGACATGCGCTTGACTGAAGTTGGAACACCCTACCTCCACCGCCAACATATGGCGCCTGAACTGGCCCTGTTGCCCGCCGGCACCTTCCTGTCTGAAGGCCAGCATGTGGAAAACCAGTTGGACCGTTGCCGCGCTGCGCAGCCGGACATCGTGGTCTGTGGCTTGGGGCTGGCTAACCCATTGGAGTCTGAGGGGATGACGACCAAATGGGCCATTGAATTGGTCTTCACACCGATTCAGGGCTTTGACCAGGCCGGCGATTTGGCTGAATTGTTCACCCGGCCGCTGGTTCGCCGTATGCGGCTGGCCGCCTGAGGGAAGCAACATGCAACTCACGCTCTGGACTTACGAAGGACCGCCGCACGTGGGCGCGATGCGCATTGCCACGGCGATGGAAGACGTGCACTATGTGTTGCATGCTCCCCAGGGCGACACCTATGCCGACCTGTTGTTCACCATGATCGAGCGGCTGCAAAAGCGCCCGCCCGTCACCTACACCACCTTTCAGGCGAGGGACCTCGGGGGCGACACCGCAGAGCTTTTCAAGACTGCGGCCAGGCAGGCCTTTGAGCGCTTTTCCCCCAAGGCCATGCTGGTGGGCTCCTCCTGTACGGCCGAACTGATTCAAGATGACCCAGGCGGTTTGTGCAAAGCACTGCAACTGCCCATCCCGGTGGTGGCCCTGGAGCTTCCGTCTTACCAGCGCAAGGAAAACTGGGGTGCGTCAGAGACCTTCTATCAACTGGTTCGCCACCTGGCACAGCCAGCCCAGCGCACTGGGGAAAACACCGAGTCCAAAAAACAACGCTGCAACATCCTTGGCCCCACTGCATTGGGTTTCAGGCACCGTGACGACCTGACCGAGATCCGTAAGCTGTTGACCGACATGGGGATTGACATCAACGTGGTCGCCCCATTGACGGCGACACCCGCAGACCTGGCCCGGTTGGCGGATGCGGATTTCAACGTGGTGCTGTACCCCGAGATTGCCAACTTGTCGGCACAGTGGTTACAACGCAGTTTTGGTCAGCCCTTCACCAAAGTTATTCCCATTGGCCGTGGTGCGACTCGTGCCTTCATTCGGGAAGTCGCCCAGCTGGCCGGGCTCGATGCCGATGCAGCTCTGGCCAAAGCTGACGCCCGTGCCGCATGGTATGCACGCTCGGTGGACTCCACATACCTGACAAATAAACGTGTTTTTGTGTTTGGCGACGCGACGCATGCTGTTGCCGCCGCCAAGGTGGCCGCCGAAGAAATGGGCTTTACCGTCGTGGGCATAGGCACCTACAGCCGTGAGTTTGCCCGTGAAGTGCGTGACGCTGCCAAGCTTTACGGTGTCGATCCCCTGATCAGTGACGACTATCTGGAAATCGAAGCGCGCATCGCCGAGTTGCAGCCCGAACTGGTCTTGGGCACGCAGATGGAGCGCCACATTGCCAAACGCCTTGGCGTGCCCTGTGCTGTGATTTCAGCACCGGTCCATGTGCAGGATTTCCCAGCCCGCTATTCCCCGCAAATGGGCTTTGAGGGTGCCAACGTGCTGTTTGACACCTGGGTGCACCCGCTCATGATGGGCTTGGAAGAGCACCTGATCGGCATGTTTCGGGGTGATGCTGAATTCCATGAAGACGCGGCACCGTCGCACCTCGGCGGCGCGGCGCATATGCAGTCAGCGCCATCGCCGGCACCAGAGCCCGCTTTGACGCATGAAATATCCCAACAGCCCGAACAGCCCGTCCAGCCAGCGGCCAGACCCGTAGCGGTTAGCGCAGCAACTGCCAGTGTTGTGACCTCGGCATGGGATCTAGACGCAGAAAAAGAATTGAGAAAAATACCATTTTTCGTCCGCGGCAAAGCCAGGCGAAATACCGAGCGTTACGCCAGTGAGCGTGGCCTCTCGGTGATCACGACGGAGACTCTGTATGACGCTAAAGCTTACTTCGCTCGTTAGGACGCCAGTCGCTCGGCAAACGACCGCGATCAAGGTGGTGATCGTGACCATGGACACGCACTTGGCCAGCTCGATCCATCGCGCTAGCCAGACTCTGCGCCGCGAGTTTCCTGGCTTGTCGCTGAGTTTGCACGCCGCGTCTGAATATGCGGGTAACGACGCGTTGATTGCTCGTTGCAAAGCGGACATTGCCTCGGCCGACATCGTGGTGGCGGGCATGCTGTTTTTGGAAGATCATTTCTTGCCCATCCTCGATGATCTGCGCGCCCGTCGCATGCATTGCGATGCCATGATTTGCATGGCCAGCGCGACAGAAGTGGTGCAACTGACTCGCTTAGGGCAGTTTGACATGGGTAAGCCCGCCAGCGGCCCGATGGCGCTCTTGAAAAAGCTGCGCGGTAACAAAGAGAAAGCGGCCACCGGCGGCGCTGCACAAATGAAAATGTTGCGCCGCTTGCCGCAGATGTTGCGCTTTATCCCCGGCACGGCGCAGGATGTCCGGTCTTACTTCCTGACCCTGCAGTACTGGCTGGGTGGCTCCGACGATAACGTGCTCAATCTGGTACGCCATGTGATTGACCG
>CAMCZF010000188.1 GCA_945885775.1 Rhodoferax sp. OV413
GTCGGGCGCCGGCCACAGCCGCACCGCCAGAATGGTGGCACCGCGCGCCAGCCTTTGCCAGGCCAGCAGTGCCAAACCGGCACAGGTGATCAAGGCCCGGCGTTGCATGGGCGCTCAGGCCTCCCCGCCGGTGCCAGTGATGGCGGTCAGCAGCATCGCACCCAGCGGGCTTTGGGCGGTCAGGCACGCCTCACGAGTCTCATCGTCGCGCACGGTGAGGTTGATCACCAGGTCGGCAGTAGGCATATAGCCGGCTGCTTTGTCCGGCCACTCGGCCAGTTTGAGCCCGGGGCCGGCAAAAATATCGCGAAAACCCGCATCCTCCCACTCGCGTGGGTCGTTCAGGCGGTAAAAATCAAAGTGCCAGATGCCGAGCCCCGGCAGCTCATAGGGTTCGACCACCGCGTAGGTTGGGCTTTTGACCCGGCCCTGGATGCCCAGCGCACGCAGCAGGTGCCGCACCAGCGTGGTCTTGCCAGCACCCAACTCACCCCGTAGCTCAATGACGGCTTGGCCCAGACCAGGCTGGCCGGCCAACGCGGTGGCAAAGGCCTGGGTGGCCACCTCGTCAGGCCAGACCAGGGTTTTTACAATCGGCGTGTGACTACTCAATTCACGCATCACAGCCAGCGCTTGGTGGCAGACATCCAGGGATGGGCACGAGCGCTCGGCTTCTCCCAAATTGGCGTCGCGGGGGTGGATTTGTCCTCATCTGAGGCCGGATTATCAGCCTGGTTGGCCAGCGGTTTTCATGGTGACATGCACTACATGGCCGCCCATGGTCTGCGCCGTGCCCGCCCCGTCGAGCTGGTGCCGGGCACTGTGAGCGTGATCACGGCTCGCATGGATTACCTTAGCGCCGCGACTGAGCCCAATTGGCAAGGCCGCGAACTGGCCCGCTTGCAGAGCCCCGGCGAGGCCGTTGTGTCGCTCTATGCGCGGGGGCGGGATTACCACAAGGTGCTGCGGCAACGCCTGCAGCGGCTGAGCGACCACATTGAGGAGGCGGTTGGGCCCTTTGGCCACCGTGTGTTTACTGATTCAGCACCGGTGCTGGAGGCCGAGTTGGCATCGCGCAGCGGCCAGGGTTGGCGCGGCAAACACACTCTGCTGCTCGACCGTGAGGCCGGCTCCATGTTTTTCCTGGGCGAAATTTATGTGGACCTGGCATTGCCGCCCAGCGAACCCGTGTCGGCCCATTGCGGCAGTTGCAGCGCCTGCATCGACATTTGCCCGACCCAGGCCATCGTGGCGCCGCACCGGCTTGACGCCCGGCGCTGCATCTCTTACCTGACGATAGAGCACGCGGGCGCCATCCCGCTGGAATTGCGCCCGCTGATGGGCAATCGCATTTACGGTTGCGACGATTGCCAGCTGGTATGCCCCTGGAATCGCTACGCCCAGCGCAGTGCCCTGCCGGATTTTGACGAACGCCAAGGCCTGGTCGGTCAGCAACTGGTGACCTTGCTGGGCTGGAGCGAGGCCGATTTTTTGCGCCTGACCGAGGGCAGCCCGATCCGGCGCATTGGCCATGAGCGCTGGTTGCGTAACGTGGCCGTGGCTCTGGGCAACGCGCTGCGCACGGCCTTGCCCGAGGCAGCCGCGCCCTGGCTGGCGGCCCTGCAAGCCCGCCTTGACCACCCCAGCAGCCTGGTGCGCGAGCACGTGGCCTGGGCCCTGCAACAATCACCTACCGAGCCGACCGAGCCAACCGCACTGACCCTGCTGAACTGACCCAAGGACCTGCCATGCGCCCCTGTGAACTGCTGATCATCGATCCGCAAAATGACTTTTTGGACATTGAAGGCGCGGCGCTGCCGGTGCCCGGCGCCCAGGCCGACATGAGCCGGCTGGCTGACTGGCTGCAACTGCACCGGGCGGCGGTGCAAGCCATCACCGTCACTTTGGACTCTCACCCCAGCGTGGGCATTGAGCGCACCAGCTTTTGGCTGCAGGCGGATGGCAACGCGGCAGCGCCCTTCAGCCTGGTGACGGCGGCGGCCGTGCGGGCCGGCCAGTGGCGGCCACGGGATGCCGCCCGAACGCCTGAGGTGCTGGCCTATCTGGACGCGCTGGAGGCGCCGGGGCAGCGCCAGTTGGTGGTCTGGCCGGTGCACTGCGTGCTGGGAACTTGGGGCCACAACATCCACGCCCACCTGGCCCGCAGCATTGCCGAATGGGAGATGCACAGCGGCCAGCTGTGCGACAAGGTGCTCAAGGGCCTGAACCCGATGACCGAGCAGTACAGCGCTTTTCGCGCCGAGGTGCCGCGCGCTGATGACCCCCGCACCGCGCTCAACCAGCCACTGATGAACCGCCTGGCCGCCGGCGCGGGCCTGTTGCTGGTGGCGGGTGAGGCGCTCAGCCACTGCGTGGCAGCGTCGGTGCAAGACATGCTGGCCCAGCTGCCGGCCGAGCGACTGCGGCACACCCTACTGCTGACCGACTGCATGAGCCCGGTGACGGGTTTTGAGGCAGCCGGCCAAGCCTTTTTGGCTCAAGCGCGTGCTGCCGGTGTGCGCACAGCGACCCTGGCCGAACTTCCTGAGCTGGACTGACGCTAACTCAATCAAGCAAGGCGCCAGGTGCAGGTCTGCCCGCCAAACCTGAGCCGTGGCGTTCATGGTTTTCCAGGGGGTGAATTGTCAAATTTTGGACAGACGGCAGCCGGTGCCAGGGGGAGACTACGGTCATCCCATACCCATAGACCGCCCTATGTCCAGTGTCAACCTGCAAGATTTTTCCGTTCCGGCATCCGCCTGTGTGGAGGCTATGGCCCGCAACCGGGTGGACCATGTGGTCACGGTGCCTGACTGGGTGCAACTGGCCTTGCACCAGCGGCTGGAAGAGGGCTTGCCTGGGGTCAGGCTGGTGGGCTGCTGCAGTGAAAACCAGGTGGTGACAGTGGCTGCAGGCTTGGCCTTGGGCGGCAAGCGTCCCTTGCTGATGATGCAAAACCAAGGGCTGTACAACTGCATGAACACCCTGCGCGCGGTCTGCCTGGATGCACAAATGCCTTTGGTGTTCATGGTCGGGCAGTTCGGGCGCGAATACGCCAACCTGGGGCAGCCCAGTACGGCGTCGCGGCGGACCATGGTGCGCATCATGGAGCCTTTGCTCACCGCCATCAAGGTGCCTTTTTTATGCCTGGACTCTGAGGCCGACTTGGTCCGCATGGACGAGGCCTATGCCCTGGCCCATGCCCAGCGTACCGCGGTGGTGTTGCTGGTGTCCGCCCCCATGGCCTGGAGATAAACCACATGATGAACTTAATTCAAGCCTGTTCCGTGGTCGCCCAGCAACGTCCCGCCGATTCATTGTTGGTGGCCACCATGGGTGCCATGTTTGCCTTTGACCGCATTGAACTCGAAGCCGCGGGCGGGGACGCCAGCCGGCGACCGCCTGGGCGGATCAGCTCGGTGCCTCTGATGGGTGGCGCCGCGGGTCTGGGCTTAGGTCTGGCACTGGCCATGCCCGAGCGGGCCGTCGTGGTGGTTGACGGTGACGCGAGTCTGCTGCTTGAGCTCGGCGGGCTGGTCACGGTTGCCACCGCGCGACCAGATCATTTCTTGCATGTCGTCATTCGCAACGGCACCCAGTTTTCCGGGCTGGGCAACCTGGCCACCTTGCAACCTGCCTTGTCTTTTGCAGGTTTGGCGAAAGAAGCGGGGTACGGCCATACCGAAGTGATCGACAGCGCCGAGGCCTGGGCGCAACGCTTCCCGCAATTGTTAAGCCAGCGCGGCCCGACCCTTGTCGAGCTGATGGTCGAGCCGGTGTCACCGCGTACCGGCCCCGGCTTTGAATTGCCAGAGATGCCCGACTTGCAATTCTCACGGATGGGCCTTGAACTGGCTGCCCTGCAACAGTGGCTGGGGACAAAGATTTGACTGCGCCCACCTACGACTATGTGGTGGTCGGGGCGGGCTCATCGGGCGCCGCCTTGGCCCATCGGTTGGCACAGCAGCCAGACACGAGCGTGCTGCTGCTGGAGGCGGGCGGCGCTCACCACAATGACTTTTGGGTGCGAACCCCTTTGGGCATTGGCCGACTGCTGCAAAACCCCAAGTATGTGTGGCCGTTCTTTACCGAGCCGCAAGAGCAGGTCAACAACCAGAAGGTGTACTGGCCGCGAGGCAAGATGCCGGGGGGGTCTAGTTCGATCAACGGCATGATTTATGTGCGCGGCGATCCGCGGGAGTACGACCATTGGCGTGACCTGGGGTGCACCGGTTGGGGCTATCAGGATTTGTTGCCGTACTTTAAGAAACTTGAATCCGCGTCCATGGGCGACGCCGCCTACCGGGGCCGGCAGGGCCCGATCCAGGTCACGTCGTTGGCCGAAGACCCGCAGCCGCTGGGGGATGCGTTTCATGCAGGGTGTCTGGAAGCCGGTATTGCCGCCAACCCCGATTACAACGGTGCCCGCTACGAAGGCGTAGGCTATTTGCAGTTGTCCACCCATCAGGGGCAGCGCAGCAGCACGGCACGGGCTTATCTGGACCGGTTCACCCCGCCTCGGCTCACCCTGCAAGTGCAGGCCCAGGCCACTTCGGTGATGTGGGAGGGCACGCGGGCGGTGGGAATCCGCTACCTGCACAATGGCCAAGCGCTGCAAGTGCTGGCTCGGCGTGAAGTGATCCTCAGCGCCGGGCCCATCGTGTCCCCGCAGTTGCTGGAGCTCTCTGGCGTTGGCCAGGGCAATCGCTTGCGTGAGCTGGGCGTGGAGGTCAAAGCCGATGTGCCCGGTGTGGGTGAAAACCTGTGTGACCACTTGCAGGGGCGCATCACTTTTGAATGCACCCAGCGCATCAGCCTGAACGAAATTGTCTCTAGTCCGATCCGCCAGGCTTGGATGGGCGCCAAGTATTTGCTGACGCGGCGGGGCATGATGGCTACGCCGTCGGCCACCGTCCATGCGCTGGTTCCTGCACATCCCGACGAGCCGCGCGCCACGGTGAAGATCCAAATGACGCACCTGAGTGCCAACAGTCGCTACACGCGCAGCCCTGGCGCGGGTCTTGACCCCTTTCCGGGTTTTGGGATCGGGTTTTTTCAGTTGCGTCCACGCTCGCGTGGTCATGTGCATGCGCATTCCCCCGATGCCTTGAAGGCGCCCTTGATGGATCCGCGCTATTTGCACCACCCTGCGGATCAGGACGACATGGTGCGCGCCTTTCGCATGGCTCGCCATGTCTCTGGCCGACCGGCTTTGCAGGGTTTGATCCGGCGTGAAACCCGTCCCGGGCTGGATGTGCAAAACGATGCGGCGGTGCTGGACTACATCCGTCAGTGTGGCCAAACCTCCTGGCACCCCATTGGCACTTGCAAGATGGGTACCGATGCCATGGCCGTGGTTGACCCGCAGTTGCGGGTCAAAGGGGTACAGGCTCTGCGGGTGATTGATTCTTCGATCATGCCGACGATGCCCTCGTCCAACACCAACGCGGCCGCGATAGCCATCGGCGAAAAAGGTGCCGATTGCATTTTTCAACATCCCTTTCAGGTGAGCGCATGAAGTACTCGTGGGAGTCGCCCGCCAACCCCGCCGAGGGCTATCAGGGCACGATTGGTAAAACCCTGAAAGACTCCAAGCCGTGGTGGCGAGAACCCACGCGTGTACCGCAAGGCGCGCCCAATGTGGTGGTCATCTTGCTCGACGATTTGGGTTTCTCGGACTTTGGCTGCTTTGGCGGTGAAATTGCCACGCCCCATATTGATGCCCTGGCCGGTGCGGGTTTGCGTTTTACTGGGTACACCACGGTCCCGATGTGTACACCGGCGCGGGCCGCCTTGCTGACGGGAAAAAACCCGCATTCGGTTGGATGTGGTTGGCTGACCCATAACAACCCGGGCTATCCGGGCTATCAGGCCGGTGAGATGTCACCCGACGCGCCCACCATGCCCGAGCTCTTGCGCGGCCAGGGGTACGCCACCTATGGCGTTGGCAAGTGGCACAACACGGCGGATTACCACATCGGCTCAGGCAGTGACCGACAGGCCTGGCCATTGCAGCGCGGCTTTGACCGTTTTTATGGTTTTTTGGGTTCAGAGACCCATTTCTTTTCGCCGCACCACCTGATCGACGGCAATGAGTTTTTGAGCATCGACGCCTACGCACCCGACCACTACGCCACGCGGGACTGGACGGATCGTTCGATACAGTACCTGCGGGGCCATCAAAGCAGTACACCGGACAAGCCCTTTTTTCTGTACCTGGCCCACAACGCACCCCACGTGCCGCTGCAAGCGCCGGCAGACGCTATCGCCCGCTACGCCGGCGTTTACGACCAGGGTTGGGACCGTCAGCGCGAACTTCGGTTTGCCCGCCAGCGTGCCATGGGCTTGATTGGTCCGGACTGGCGCCTGTCACAAGCCAACCCAGGTGTGCCGCGTTGGGACGATGTGCCCGAGGAGAAGCGGCCTTTGATGGCGCATTACATGCAGGTCTACGCCGCGATGGTTGAACTGGTCGACCAGGAGGTGGGTCGTCTGGTGGCCGAACTCAAAGCCTTAGGCGTTTACGACAACACTTTGATTGTTATCACCTCAGACAACGGCGCCAATTCAATCGGCGGACCTGAGGGAACGGTGAACACCATGGAAAAAAGAGTGGCCCGTGCCACTGACGCGGAAATGGCCCAAAGAGCGCAGCAAGCCTTTGAGCAGGGCGCGGTGGGCGGCTCTGACACCTTTGTGGCTTATCCAGTGGGTTGGGCCA
>CAMCZF010000189.1 GCA_945885775.1 Rhodoferax sp. OV413
GGTGGGCATATCGGCCAGCCGTGCTGCCATCGCCTGGGCTGCCGCCAGGCAGTCATCAGCCACCTCCCAGATCATGCCCCAATCACGGGCCTGCGTCGCGCTGAGCTTGTCGCCAGTCATGGCCAGTGCCATGGCACGCGCCAGCCCGAGCCGCTCGGTCAGGAACCAACTGCCGCCCGCATCGGGCACCAGGCCAATCTTGCTGAAGGCCTGGATAAAACTGGCACCGGGCGCGGCAATCGTGATGTCACACGTCATTGCCAACGAGGCCCCCGCCCCCGCAGCCACGCCGTTGACAGCCGCCAGCGTGGGCATGCGCAGGCTTTGCAGCCGCCGTACCGTTGGGTTGAAGGCCTGATCGATCACCGGGCCGGGGTCGGCACGGGCGACCAGATCCGGCCCCGGCTCAAAGTCAAACTCCGCCAGATCAGCGCCAGCACAGAAGGCCCGGCCAGCACCCGTGATGACCAGCGCACGGATGGCCTGGTTGGCCTCAGCCTGAGCCAGCGCAGCCCACAGCTCGTGGTGCATTTGGCGGGTGAAGCTGTTGAGCGCCAGCGGGCGGTTCAGGGTCAGCAGGGCCACAGCACCCTGCTCGGCATACAACACAGTGGGTTCAGACATAGGGCTTCCAAAAATAGCGACAGTACAGGCTTCGTGCTAATTATGTCGCGCCGGGCGGACGTCGGGCCTGAAAGCCGGGTGCCTCACGTCGGCTAGGCCGAGTTTTCATCGGCCAGCCATTGGATCAGCACCTTTTTGTCCACCTTGCCGGTGGCCGTGACCGGCAAGCGCTCGACCAGCCGCAGCTGCGGCACTTTGTAAGAGGCCATGCAGGCATCGCACCAGGCGCGCAGCAGCTGCGCCACATCGGGCACAGCACACTCGGGCCTGAGCTGGACAAAGGCCACCGGCAGCTCCCCATACCGCTCATCGGCCAGCGCCACCACGCCCGAGCCCAGCACCAGCTCGTGCCGACCCAGCACGGCTTCGATCTCCATCGGAAACACACTCATGCCCTTGACCTTGATCATCTCCTTGCGCCGACCCAGGTAGTGCAGGAAGCCGTCAGCATCGATCATGCCGATATCTCCGGTGTGGAACCAGTCGCCCGACAGCACCGCCGCAGTGGCCTGCGCTTGGCGCCAATAACCCTTGAACAAAGACGGGGTCCGGATGCAGAGTTCGCCCGAGGCGCCCAGCGGCAATACCGCCCGCGACTCAAAATTACAAATTCTGAACTCGGTGCCCGGCACCGGCAGCCCGATGAAGACGGGCGTTGACTTGAGGTCGAAATCGTCTTGCTGCAAGCCCGTGGTGAAGGTGTCCGAGGTGTGCGTCTCTGTCATGCCCCAGGCCGACTCCACCAAATTACTGCCCTGGCGCTCTCGCCAGCGCACGCGATCGCCCAGGCTGAGTTTTTTCATGAAAGACACCACCCGGGGCTGGCGCAATGA
The DNA here is from genome assembly GCA_945885775.1 of Rhodoferax sp. OV413. Taxonomy (GTDB): domain Bacteria; phylum Pseudomonadota; class Gammaproteobacteria; order Burkholderiales; family Burkholderiaceae_C; genus Rhodoferax. Next base: position 1,458 of record CAMCZF010000189.1, read on the forward strand.
GCGCAGGTCGTGCGCCTGGAATTGCGGGTGGTCGAGCAGCTCCAGCGCGGAGTCCACCGTCATCACCATCGACGTCACTCGGTAGCGCGCTACCGCTTGCAACACGGTCATCGGGTCCCAGCGCGAGAGCAGGACCAGTGGCTTGCCACAAAACACATGAAAGATCAGGCCGCCGTTTTCGCCGGCGATCCACGATTGCAGAAAAAAACTCAAAAATACCGTGTCGGGCGCATTGTGGATGGCCACCCCGCAATTGGCTGCCGCGGTGTAGAGCATGTCGCGCTGGGTGTGCATGCAGCCCTTGGGCAGTCCGGTGGTGCCGCCGGTGTAGTTGAGCGCGGCCAGCGCATCCAGCGACTCTGCCGCAGGCCAGGGTTCATCGCTCAGCCAGCGTGTGAGCGCGGGCATCAGCTCGACCGCATCGTCACAGTGTTGCCGTGGCGCACGCATGGCCTCGGGCAGGGGCAGCACCGGGTCATCAGCCCGCACATCGGCATAGCCGGTCACCAGCACCGCGCTCAATTCGGTTTGCGCCCTGACCTGCCTGACCACGGGCATGAAGGCGTCCAGGGTGATCAACAGCTTGGCGCCGCTGTCTTGCAGCTCGTGCAGCAGCTCGTAGGACTTGGACATCGGCCCCACAGGCACATGCACCGCGCCGAGTTTGAGAATGCCGTAAAAAGCCAGGTGAAACTGCGGGCAATTGGGCAAAAACACCGCCACCCGATCGCCCGCGCCAACGCCCATGGCCTGCAGCAAGCGGGCCATGGCATCGCTCAGCCGGTCTAGGGCGGCAAAGCTCAGCACGTGGCCGTAGTAAATCACGGCAGGGTGATCAGGCTGCACCGTGGCCCAATGACGCAGGTAGCTGGTCAAGGGCAGCTCGCCCAGCGGGTACTGCGGCGTGGTGGGTAGACCTGCGGGCCAGGCCCTGGCCCACAGGGCCTGCAGCGTGGCCTGGCTGGGGGCGTCTTGAAGATTTACACTGGCCATGACATTCAAAGGCTTGTTGAGGGCCCGAGTGTTCGCGAACGGCCCCGTTTGCGTCTGTCTAAAAGCCGACAAAGCTTCGTAGTGGAAAACCATGAGCGACGACTCCCTGACCATCAAAGGCACCCTTCGCCTCGTGCCCTGGCTGGCCAGCCTGCCAGATGACGCCCTGCAAGGCTTGGTCCAGGCCAGCCGGCTGGTGAGCTTTCAGGACAAGGAGACCATTGCCAGACGCGGCCGCACCCTGTCACACCTGCACATTGTCAGGCAGGGGCGCCTCTCGCTGAGCATCACCGGCCGCACCGGCAGGCGCCACGTGTTTGGGCAGTTACAGGCTGGCCAGGTGTTTGGCCTGATCCCGGTGATCGAACAATCCACCGCCATTCACGACGCTAATTCCCTGGGCCACAGCGAGGTGGTGCTGTTGCCGGGCGAGGCCCTGTTTACGGCCATGCAAAACAACGCAGGCCTGGCCATTGAGCTGCTGCGCGTGATTTGCCAGCGATCCCGCCGCCTGCAAGACCTGCTGGCCGACCGCAACCTGCTGACTATCGGTGGCCAGCTGGTCAAAGTGCTGCTCAATATGGCCACCCTGTATGGCCAGATTCCGAGCAGCCACAGCGGCCCCATCGACCTGCACATCTCACAAGCCAGCCTGGCTGACACCCTGGGCATCTCGCGCCAGAGCCTCAACAGCGAGCTTAAAAACTTGCAGGCGCTGGGCTGCATCGAACTGTCTTACGCCCGCGTGCGCCTGCTGGACTTGCCGCAACTCGAAGCCATGAGGATTCGGCAGGGCTGAGCGCCGGGGCTAAGCGGCTGAGGCGACGACTAAAATCGCGCCTTTGTCCACCGGATCGTCGCTTTGTCCTTTGCCTCCGAAACCCGCCGCCGCCGCACCTTTGCCATCATCTCCCACCCGGATGCCGGCAAAACCACGCTGACCGAGAAGCTGCTGCTGTTCTCGGGCGCGATCCAGATCGCCGGCTCGGTGAAGGCACGCAAGGCCAGCCGACACGCCACCAGCGACTGGATGGAGATCGAAAAACAGCGCGGCATCTCGGTCGCCAGCTCGGTGATGCAAATGCTGTACCGCGACCACGTGATCAATTTGCTGGACACGCCGGGCCACAAGGACTTTTCTGAAGACACCTACCGGGTGCTCACTGCCGTGGATTCAGCGCTGATGGTGATCGACGCCGCCAACGGCGTGGAGGCGCAGACGCGCCGCCTGATCGAGGTTTGCCGCCAGCGCAACACACCCATCATCACCTTCGTCAATAAGATGGACCGCGAGGTGCGCGAGCCGCTGGATATTTTGGACGAGATCGAGCGCGAACTGGGCATGCCCTGCGTGCCCATGACCTGGCCGGTGGGCCAGGGCAAGGTGTTTGGCGGCATCATCAACCTGCGCACCGAGGCCATGACGGTGTTTGAGAGCGGCAGCGAGCGCCGGCCGCAAGACTTTGTGACCCTGCCGCTGACCGAGCAAGCCAAGCTGATGCAACGCTTCGGCCACGAGTGGGCCACCGCCATGGACAGCATGGAGCTGGCCACCGGCGCCTCACCGGCCTGGGACCATGAGGCCTTTTTGGCCGGCAAACAAACACCGGTGTTCTTTGGCTCAGGCGTGAACAATTTTGGCGTGATGGAGGTGCTGGACGCACTGGTCGATCTGGCACCAGCGCCTCAGGAGCGCATCAGCTCACTGGTGGTGAACCGGCAGCCAGTGGTGAAAACTGTGCAGCCGGAAGACAACGCGTTTTCAGGCGTGGTGTTCAAGGTGCAGGCGAACATGGACGCCAACCACCGCGACCGCATTGCCTTTGTGCGCATGGCCTCGGGCAAGTACACGCCGGGCATGAAGCTCAAGGTGATGCGCACCGCCAAAGAGCTGCGCCCCACCAGCGTGGTGACCTTCATGAGCCAGCGCCGCGAAGCGGTGGAGGAGGCCTACGCCGGTGACATCGTCGGCTTTACCACCCATGGCGGCGTGCAACTGGGCGACACCATCACCGATGGTTCGGTCAACCTGCAGTTCACCGGCCTGCCCTTTTTTGCGCCCGAACTTTTCATGACCGTGGTGCTGAAAAACCCGCTGCGCACCAAGCAACTGCAGCAGGGCCTGGCCCAGCTGGGCGAAGAAGGTGCTATCCAGGTGTTCCGGCCCGAAGTGGGCGGCAATATGCTGCTCGGGGCCGTGGGGCAGCTGCAGTTTGAGGTGGTGCAGCACCGCCTGAAGGGCGAGTACGACGCCGACATCCGGCTGGAGGGCAGCCAGTACACCGGCGCGCGCTGGATCACCGCCGACACGCCGAGCGAACTGAAAACCTTTTGCGATGCCTACCCCATGCGCATGGCGCTGGACGCCGCCAACACCCTGGCCTACCTCTGCACCTCGCCCTACGACGTGCGGCTGGCGCAGGAGCGCTTTCCCAAAATTCACTTCCACCCGCTGCGCGAGCACGCCGGGCTGGCTTTGGGCAGCGCAGGTTGATGCAGTCGCCTTTTCGTCCCGCCATGCCCGCCATGCCCGGCTTGACCCACCACCCCGTCATGCACCGTCACCCCGTCATGCCCGGCTTGACCGGGCATCCATGGATCCCCGTTTTCGCGGGGATGACAGACAAACACAACCGACTTGGCCAGACCCACCACCCCGTCATGCCCGGCCTGACCCACCACCCCGCCATGCACCGTCACCCCGTCATGCCCGGCCTGACCGGGCATCCATGACCCCCCTGCAGCACTGGCCGGCCGCCGATCGGCGCGCCTTGACCGGCGTGTTCACTGACATAGACGACACCCTGACCACCGACGGGGCCATCACCCCCGAGGCGCTGGCGGCGCTGCATGCCCTGCAGGCCGCCGGGCTGGCGGTGATCGCCATCACGGGCCGGCCGATCGGCTGGTGCGCGCCGTTTGCCAACACCTGGCCGGTTAATGCCATGGTGGCAGAAAATGGCGCTGTGGCGTTTGTTAGGAGTCAAATCGGCCTCCAGGCCACGCCAGTATTAAATAGTTTGCTATCAAAACTATACCAACAGGATGCCAGTACCCGGGCTGGCAACTTCCAGCGCATGCGGGCCGTGGCGCAACGGCTGCTGCGCGAGGTACCCGGCGCGACACTGGCGCAAGACTCGGCCGGGCGCGAAACCGACATCGCCATCGACCACAGCGAGTTCACAAACCTGCCGCCCGAACAAATCGCCCAGGTGGTGCAGATCATGCAGGCCGAGGGCATGACGGCCACCGTCAGCAGCATCCACATCAATGGCTGGTACGGCAGCCACAACAAACTCTCGGGCGCGCGCTGGATCGTGCAGCAGCTCTACCAGCGTCCGCTGGACGCCGAGCTGGCTCAGTGGGCCTATGTGGGTGACTCAGCCAATGACCAAGTGATGTTCCAGCGCTTTCCCCACAGCGTGGGCGTGGCCAATATCCTGGGCGTGGCGGCGCAGCTCACCCACCTGCCGCGCTATGTGACCGTGGCCGAGCGCGGCGCCGGTTTTGCCGAAGTGGCCGCCGCCGTGCTGGCGGCGCGTCAACCATGAGCCGCCAGTCATGACCCGCCCGGCAGGCGCCACGCGCGGGCTGGTCAGTATTTTTGGCTCTACCTTTGTCGAGCTGATCGGCTACTTCATGCTGCTGCCCATGCTGCTGTTTCAGCTCAAAACGGCAGGCGTGTCAACCTCGGTGGCCGGCCTGTTTGCCGCCACCGGCTACCTGGGCATGTTCCTGGTGACGCCGTTTGCCTCGGCCGTGACGCAGCGGCTGGGCCGGCGCGCCACCCTGTGGCTGGCGGCCGCCCTGCCCGCCTTGGCTGCCGTCGGTTTTGCCCTGACCGATGCGCTGGCGGTCTGGTTTGTGCTCAAGCTGGTGTCGGGAGCGGCGGCGGGCTTACGCTGGGTGCTGGCCGAGGCGCTGATTGCCGAGTTCTCGCCGCCGGGCCAGCGCGGCCGCTATGTGGGTATTTTTGAGACGCTGGTCGGCTTCACCTTCGTCATCGGGCCGGCGGTTTTGGCATGGCTGGGCACCGACAACCCGCACGCGCTGTGGTGGGTGATCGGCTTTTTGCTGACCGGCCTGGCCTGGAGCCTGCTGATCCCACCGCTGCCGCGGGCTGACGACGCGCACAGCGCCCGCGTCGGCTTGGGCGGTGTCTGGCACGCGCTGCTGGCGCACCCCATCCTCATGCTGGCGGGTTTTGCGGGCGGTTTTTTTGAGAGCGGCATGGCGTCCATCTTGCCCCTCTACGGGCTGGCGCTGGGCCT
>CAMCZF010000190.1 GCA_945885775.1 Rhodoferax sp. OV413
TTGCGCTGATAAAAGGCTGGCAGCCCCAAATAAGGCTCGGGATCAGCCATGTAGGCGGCCAGCCCGTGCTGCACCGGGGTGTTGACGGTGAACACATTGAACTGGTGCACCTTGCGGAACTCGGCGCTCAGGGACGCTGGCGCGGCCACATACCCCACTTTCCAGCCTGTCACGTGGTAGGTTTTGCCAAAACTGGACACGATGAAGGCCCGCGCGGCCAAGCCTGGGTAGCGCGCCGCACTCTCATGGGGCACGCCGTCAAACACCATGTGCTCGTAGACCTCGTCGCTGATCAGCAGGATGTTGGTCGGCGCCAGCAACTCTTGCAGGCGCAGCATTTCCTGAGCGGTCCAAACCATGCCGCTGGGGTTGTGCGGCGAGTTGATCAGGATGGCGCGCGTTTTGGGGGTGATGGCGGCGGCGATTTTGTCGAAATCAGGCCTGAAGCTGCCCGGTGTCAGAGGCACCGGCACCGTGATGCCACCCGCTAGTTCGATGTTGGGGATATAGCTGTCGTAGCAGGGCTCGAGCACGATCACCTCATCACCCGGGTGCACCACGGCCAGAATGGCGGTGATGATGGCCTGAGTGGCACCGGCCGTGATGGTGATCTCGGTGGCGGGGTCATAGTGGCGGCCGTACACGGCTTGCACCTTGGCCGCCACGGCCTCGCGAAGGGCTGGCACACCGGTCATGGGCGGGTACTGGTTCAGGCCCTGGGTCATGGCCGAGGTGACGCCCTCCACCAGACGCGGGTCGCAGTTGAAATCAGGGAACCCCTGGCCGAGGTTGACCGCCTTGTGCTCGGTGGCTAGTGCCGACATCACAGTAAAAATGGTGGTGCCGACCTTGGGCAGCTTGGTGTGCAGGGTGGGGGTGGACGTCATCATGGTGGTTTAGAGTTCGTAATCGTTCACATGGCCGGTCATGGCGCGGGCGACCAGGTCGCGGCCGAGCCGGGGGCTGAGCAGTTCGGCAAACTTGTAGACGAAATTGCGCAGATAGGCGCCGCGCTTGAATGCGACCCGGGTCACATTTTGCCCGAACAGGTGCCCGGCAGGTCGCACCATCAAGTCGCTCTTGGCGCCGTCGGCCACCACGTCGCGCACCGCCATTTCGGCGGCAATGCCCACTCCCAGCCCGAGACGGACGTAAGTCTTGATCACGTCCGAGTCAATGGCTTCAAGCGCAATGCGGGGGGCGAGCTTGCGCGTGGCAAAGGCCTGGTCGATGCGGGTGCGCCCGGTGTAGGCCGGGTGGTAGGTGATCAGCGGTTCCTGGGCGATGTCCTCGAGTGTGAGGTGCTCTTTTTGCCCGAGCGGGTGGCCCATCGGCAGCACCAGCACGTGTTGCCACTCATAGCAGGGCAGGGTGACCAATTCGGTGTAGGTGGCCAGGGACTCGGTGGCGATGCCAATCTCGGCCACCTCGTCGATCAGCATGCGTGCGACCTGCTCGGGCGAGCCCTGGTGCAGGCTGACGTTGACCTTGGGGTAGGCCTCACGCAGGCGCGCTACCGGTTCGGGCAGCACATAGCGGGCCTGTGTGTGGGTGGTGGCAATCGACAGCGTGCCGCTGTCTTCGGCGCTGTACTGTTCCCCAATGCGCTTGAGGTTGCCCACTTCTCGCAGAATCAAATCGATGCTGTTGAGCACATGTTGGCCAGGCTCGGTGACGCGCTTGAGGCGTTTGCCATGTCGGGCAAAAATTTCTACACCCAGCTCTTCTTCCAACTCGATGATGGCCTTGGACACACCAGGTTGCGAAGTGTGTAAGGCCTTGGCTGCCTCTGTGAGGTTCAAGTTCCGGCGGACCGCTTCCTGAACAAAACGGAATTGGTGTAGATTCATATCAAATATCAACTAAGAATGATATTTATTATGCCGCAGGGATCTATTCTCCCGAGGATAGTGCGATTTTTGCCATCAATTCAATCATCGCCGGGTCTTCGCCAATGGCTGGCCTCAGCGTCAACTGGATGAGCGGGTGCTGCGCCTTCAAGGCTTGCATCAGTTGCGGCAGGTCTTCTCGGGCATGTTTGCCAACGCCCAAGAACATGGGCACCACGGTCATTGACTGCACTCCCAGGGCCAGCAGTTCGTGCATCACGGTATTGAGGTCTGGCGCGCAAAGCTCCAGATAAGCGCAGCGCACTGGCACTTGTGGCGCGCTGTCGGCCACGCGGGCCGCGACCGCCTCAATGGGTTGGCGCCAAAGCGGGTCCCGTGAGCCATGGGCGAAGAGGACGACGGCCCGCTGGGGCGACGATACTGGCGTTGCGTTCATATTGGGCTACTTGTTCAGCGTCGCAGCACCAGCCAGCCGAAAGCCGCCAGCGACAGCGCAGAGTAAATCAGGCCGGGCAGGGCAGCACTCAGCCAGGGCTGCCAATTTTGCAAATTGCCCATGTGCCCAAAAAGATTGTTTAACAGAAAAAAGCTGATGCCCGCCATGACGCCACCAAACACATAGGCCGAGATACCCCCGCCACGAAAATGCAGGTAAGCAAAGGGCAATGCCAGCACCACCATGACCAAGCAGCTCAAAGGATAAAAAACTTTGCGCCAAAACTCGATTTCGTAGCGCTGGGCTGACTGCGGGTTGGTCTCCAGATGCTGAATGTATTGAAACAAATCGACCGTGCTCATTCGTTCAGGCTTGAGAAGGGCCGCCGACATCATCTGGGCGCTGATCTGGTTTGGCCAGAGAAAGCTCTCCATTTTCAGGAGCTGAATTTGGGCGTTGGGCTGGTCCCTGGCCGGGAATACGTTGCGCACCACCCCACGCAGGTTCCAACCGTTGTCAGCATTAATCGTCGCCTGGTCGGCCTGCGTCATCGACATCAAGAAGCCCTGGTTGTCAAATTCAAACATACGCACCCCACGCAGACTGCCGTCTGATTCGAGGGCACGGACGTTGACCGAATACTGTGAGTTCGGCTGCCGCTCCTTCAACCAGGCGCCGGTTTGTCCGGTGGTGATGCGCCCTTGGTAACGGGCCTTCAACAATTGAGCGGTCCGATCTGCCATCGGTGCCAGGTAGTCGCCAATGACCACGGTTAGAACGACAAACACCAGCCCAAGCTGCAACAGCGTGCGCAGGGCACGCCAGGGGCCAAGGCCGCTGGTTCGCAGAATGGTGTACTCCGAACTTCTGGCAAAGCGCGCCATGACAAAGATGGTGCCTATCAGCACGGCGATAGGCAGCAGTTCGTACAGGTGGCTGGGTACCATCAGCAAGACATAAGTCAGCGCGTGCACCAGCTGGTAGGTGGCGATGGTGGTGCGCCCTACCGATTGCAGCTCTTCGACAAAATCGAAAAAGAAGAACAGGCTGATAAAGCCGAGCGTGACAAAACCAACGGCCCAGAGCACCTCGAGAAAAATGAGCCGGCGGATGGTGTTCACGCCCGAGCCTTCGCACGCCGTTTCAGGCCCCGTTTAAATAAGCCCCACTGCCAGTTGTTGTGATTTTTGATCAGCCAAAGCAGGGTGATCACGAGGACTCCACCATGCAAGCCAAACATCAGGGCGCCAAAGGACAGCTGCTTTGATGAAATCCAGTTTTGGCCCAGGTTCAACAAATTGAAATAGACGACGAAGGCAAACAAGGCGAAAACCACGTTGGCGCTGCGCCCCATGCGCGGGTTAACGCTGGACACAGCCAGCCCAATCACCGTGAAGTTGATGGCCGCCAGAATGAGACCGATACGCCAAGACAGTTCGGCCAGATCTGATGGCGTGCCTCCCTGAATCAGACCCCAGGTGGGCCGCGCATGCACCGAGGTCGACGCCTCGCTGCCCAGGATATCTTCACCCACCCTGACGCGATATTCTGCGAATTCACTGATCTTCAGACCAGATTGCTCGGTCATCCGGTCCAGTCGCTGCCCGTTTTCAAGAACCAGAAAGCGGTCTGTACCTACGGTTTCAATGCGACCGCTACGAGCGGACGTGATGGTGTCCTTTCCCTCCTCTGAACTCGCGATAAAAACGTTGCTGCCCGCAATTTTGCCGCTGGCATCTTTTTCTATAAAAAAAACACGCTGCCCATTGGCTGATTCCTGAAACTGCCCAGGCTCCAGGCGTTCGATGTCACCCCGTTTTTCATACTGCTGTTGCATGTCGTCGAGTCGTTGCTTTGACCAGGGCAACACCCACAGCGCTAGCACCATGACCACCAGCAGCACCGGCGAGGCAAAGCGCAGCAGGGGCCGTAAGAGCAAGAGAAGGCCCATGCCACTGGCGAACCAAATCACCATTTCGCTGTCTCGGTACATGCGCGATAGCGTGGCGATGATCGCAATGAACAAGCTCAGGGCCAATATAGTGGGCATGTCCGACAACACGGCATAGCCCATTGCCAGCATCACGTCTTCCGGCGCAAAATTGCCGCGGGTTGCCTGCCCAAGCGTGCGGATCAGCGTCATCGTCATGACCACCGTGGCCAGTACGATCAGCGTTACGCCAAAACTGCGCGCCAACTCTTTGCGAATAGAAGAATGGAATAACATGAACGGGTAATTCTCGGTGCCGGTCCAGCCCCGAGTCAGGAATTAAACCCAAAATCTCAACGATTGAAAGATGTGAATTATGAACTTTGAACTCAAAGCCCTTGATTTGACCGGAGCAGCGCTTGAGAAATGCGAAGCCATGGTGCTGCTGTTCGGTACCGACTTCAAGCCGGGTAAGGATGCAGTTTCAGCGCTGCTGTCTGTGGCTTTGAAGGCGGGTGATATTGAAGCCAAAGCGGGTAAAGCCCTGCTTGCATATCGGCCCGCTGGCGTGCTGGCCAACCGCTTGGTGTTGGCCGGTGTGGGTGAGGGCTCGGCCCGCGAAGTGCGCCAAGCGCTGGGTGCGGCTCTCGCGCAGCTCAAAGGGGCCAAGCTTAAAAAAATCGATATTTGCTTTGCTGCGACGCCACAGACAGACGCCTTGCGTGCCGCAGTCGGCACAGTGGCAGACGCCACTTATATCTACACAAGCACCAAATCCAAGCCTGAGGGTCGGACCGTGCAGCGTGTGGTGATTGGCGTGCCGGCCGTCGCGGGATTGCAAGCCAGCTTTCAGCGGGCAACTGCCACTGTCTCGGGGGTTGAGTTGGCCAAGGAGTGGGCTAACCGGCCGGCTAACCACGCTACGCCAACGCTGCTGGCTGGTGCTGCGCGCGCTCTGGGCAAGCTGTCCGGCATCAAATGTGAGGTGCTGGGTCCGATTCAGGTGGCCAAGCTGGGCATGGGCTCTTTCATGGCGGTGGCACAGGGGTCCGAGCAACCCCTGCGATTCATTGTTTTGCGCTATGACGGTGCAGCCAAGACCAAAGCGCCTACCGTGTTGGTTGGCAAAGGCATCACCTTTGACAGCGGCGGCATCTCGATCAAGCCCGCGCCTGAAATGGACGAAATGAAGTTCGACATGTCGGGTGCCGCCAGTGTGCTGGGCGTATTCAGGGCGCTGGCCGACCTCAAGCCGGCCATTAATGTGGTTGGGCTGATCCCCGCCTGCGAGAACTTGATCAATGGCCGCGCCGTCAAGCCTGGCGATGTTGTGACCAGCATGAGCGGGCAGACGATCGAGATTTTGAATACCGACGCTGAGGGCCGCTTGGTGCTGTGTGATGCCTTGACCTATGCTGAGCGCTTCAAGCCTCGCGCCGTGGTCGACATTGCGACCCTGACCGGTGCCTGCGTGATCGCACTGGGTGCGGTGCGCAGTGGGATGTTCAGCCCGAATGACGAGCTGGCAACGGCGCTGTTGGCAGCCGGCGACGCGGCGCAGGATTTGTGCTGGCGCATGCCCCTTGACGACGACTACGCCGAGGGTCTCAAGACCAACTTTGCCGATGTGGCCAATGTGGCGGGCCGCCCTGGCGGAGCCATTACGGCGGCCAAATTTCTGCAGCGTTTTGCGGCCAAGTTCCCTTGGGCGCACCTCGATATAGCGGGCACAGCGTGGAAGGGCGGCGCAGCCAAGGGAGCGACGGGGCGACCAGTGGCCTTGTTGTTGGAGTATTTGCTCAACTCGGCCGCGCAGAAGTCGCAGTGACCGAAATCGCTTTCCACTTTAACGCGCCTGATCGGCTGGCCTATGTCTGCCGTTTGCTGCGTAAGGCAGTCGCCGCCGGCGCCCAACTGGTGGTTGTTGGCCCGCCTAAGCAACTGGACAGGCTGGATTCAGACCTCTGGACGTTTTCGGCTTTAGACTTTGTGCCGCACTGTCGAGCACAGTCTGAACCTGAACTTCTCGCCGCATCTCCCGTGGTGCTGGCCGCTGACTCGCATGGCCTGGCCCGCAGACAGGTCTTGGTGAATTTGGGGGACGACGTACCAGCCGGGTTTGAGCGCTTTGAGCGCGTGATCGAGGTGGTTGAACTGAGCGATGCCGATCGGCAGTTGGCCCGCACCCGCTGGCGCCACTACGCCGACCGCGGTTACACCATCACACGACACGACCTTAAACTTAAAAACAGCCCTTAAACCGAGATTGTCCATTAGGAATTTGATCGTACCGGCGTAAGCTTCACGGGCTCGCCCGCATTTGCCCACAAACCGTAAAACCAAGGCCTTCGTTTACGTGCCACAGCCAAGCGAAACGTCTGCTTGATGTTCCTCGTGCTGTCGTCCCACAGCGCCCCGACGGCAAGCACCTGATGGTGCAGAGTTGACAGGGTGTGGTGCACCTTCTGGCGCA
>CAMCZF010000191.1 GCA_945885775.1 Rhodoferax sp. OV413
CCGGCAGCCAGCAAACCCTGGAACACCACCGGATCTTTGCCGTCCTTGATGCTCTGCGGCGCTACTGTGGCCAAAATCGATTGTCCGGCAATGCGCATATGCAAGCCGGTGACTTGACCCTGGGCATCGATGCCGGCGGTCAGCTTGCACTGTGTGACAGGATGGTAACGCCCGTGCAGCATGTCCTCCTCACGGCTCCAGATCAATTTAACGGGGATGCCTGGCATTTGCTTGGCAATGCTGACAGCCTGGTGAATCCAGTCGGTGCCGCCACGGCGGCCGAAGCCACCGCCGAGCATCAGCTTGTAAACCTCGCATTTTGAGGCTGGAAGGCCAGAAGCCTCGGAAGCGGCAGCCAATGCTGCCTCGCCATTCTGGGTTGGCGTCCAGACCTCACAGCGCTCGGGAGTGCCACTGGCAGACACGCTGAATTTCACAGTGGCGTTCATTGGCTCCATGGTGGCATGGTTTTGGTGCGGCATGCCATATACGGCTTCAATCTTGCGGGCGGCACCGGCAATCGCCTTGCGAGCGTCGCCGTTTACGTTTCCGACGGCCGCCTCTGGCGCGTCAAGGGCTGCTCTTATAACCTTGGCGAACTCCTCGCTGGAGGCCTTGGCGTGGGTGCCTTCGTCCCATTCGATGGGAAGTGCATCTAGGGCGGTCTTGGCATGCCACCAGGTGTCGGCCACCACAGCGACGGTGCTGTCGTTGACGCGGACGACTTTTTTGACACCGTTGCGGCCGGCGATGGCGGCAGCATCGAAGCTTTTGAGCTTGCCCCCGAACACCGGGCAATCCTTGATCGCCGCGTTCAACATGCCAGGCAGCTTCAAATCGATACCGTACATCTGGGCGCCGGTGGTCTTGTCGACCGTATCAAGCCTAGCCAACCTCTTGCCTGCAAGCTTCCAATCCTTAGGGTTTTTGAGCGTGACGTTTGTCGGTTGTGCCAATTTACCCGCCGCTACCGCCATCTTGCCGTAGCTGGTGGTGCGGCCGCTCGGCACGTGGGTGATCACACTATTGGCTGCCCGGCAATCGGCCGCTGCAACCTGCCACTCATTAGCCGCTGCTTGAACCAGCATCGTGCGAGCAATGGCACCACCCTTGCGTACATAGTCCTGCGAATCGCGAATGCCACGGCTGCCGCCCGTGCTGAAATTACCCCATACCCGATTTCTTGCCAGGCTCTGGCCTGGTGTTGGGTACTCGGTGGCGACCTTGGCCCAGTCGCACTCTAGCTCTTCTGCAACCAGTTGAGCCAAGCCAGTCAGGGTGCCCTGACCCATCTCAGAGCGAGCAATGCGGATGACTACACTGCCGTCAGGGCGCACCACCACCCAGGCATTCACCTCGGCAGTTCCAGCAGTTTGCGCTGCCGCATTGAGCGACCAGGGTGCCGAGATGGCCACGACGAGGCCTGTTCCCATGGCAGCTGATTGGCCTAAAAATTGCCGGCGAGAAACACCGGCCGACCGGCTGGCTTTAGATTCCTTGATCATGTGGTGCTCCCATCGGTGTGCTGGATCGACAGGCCGGCCATTTTGGTGTTGCCACCCTTGGCAACGACCTTGATGGCGGCCCGAATGCGGTTGTACGTGCCGCAACGGCAAATGTTGGTGATCGCCGCGTCAATGTCTGCATCGGTAGGATCAGGTTTTTCCTTCAGCAGCGCCACGGTGGCCATGATCATGCCGCTTTGGCAAAAACCGCATTGGGGCACATCCAGGGCCGCCCAGGCTTTCTGCACCGGGTGCAGACCATCAGGGGACAGGCCTTCAATGGTGACGATTTTTTCATTGGCCGCTACAGTCGAGACGGGCCTGACGCAGGAGCGCGTCGGGACACCATCAATGTGCACTGTGCAGGAGCCGCACTGGGCCAGACCGCAGCCGTACTTGGTGCCGGTCAGGCCGAGTTGCTCGCGCAGGACCCACAAAAGAGGGGTATCGCCCTCGGCATCGTGCTCACGCACGACATTGTTGACAGTCAGTTTCGCCATGTTGTCTCCAAGATGCGACCGTAATCGGCCATAGTTTGACCTTTGTCATCTTATCCCGGCGGCTGTTGTGTTAGCAAGATTCTTTGCCTAGGGAACACCCTGAATCTGGAGGCGGTGAATCACGCCACAGCGATGCTGAGCTACCGATAGCAACTGGCCTATGGGGAGGGAGGCGCTGACTGTACTCGGCGTGCGCCGTCAAATCGCCGGTTCCAGTAAGACACGCCCATATCCTCAACGCGAATTTCTGCGCCAGGTTTGGGGGAGTGGATGAATTTACCTTCGCCGACATAGATACCAACGTGGCTGAAGGCTCTGCGCATCGTGTTGAAAAAAACCAGATCGCCGGGTTGCAATTCGGAGCGTTCAATTTTTTGTGTGGTCGCTGCTTGCTGCTCGGCCCGCCGCGGGAGGATAAGCCCCACCGTCTGCTCGTACATGGCTTTGACGAAGCCACTGCAGTCAAAGCCTGTCTCAGCGCTATTACCGCCCCGGCGGTAGGGCACGCCCATGAAGCCCAACGCAGTGAACACCAGTTCAGAGGCCTTTTCAGTGGCGGTTTGTCGCGCCTGGTCGATGCGTGCCAGCAGGCCCTTCTCAACAAGCAGGCGCTCCATGTCATCCACTGGCGCGCTTGGAGCAGCCATAACCTGCGTGGCAAACAAGAAGATGGCGATAAGATGGAGCAGACGCATGTCCGAAGTATAAGCTGCCGCGTCTCGCTTTGTGTTTAATTCATAAATTACCTTAGAAATCGATCTTAAGCTATTGATTTTTATATAAATATTTAAATATCATGTTTAAAGCCCTCGTGTTAGAAAACAAACCGGAGTTCCTGGCTTCGGTCCAGACCGTTGACGAATCTCGCCTGGCGCAGGGAGATGTCACTGTGGCGGTGTCGTACTCCACCCTCAACTACAAGGATGGCCTGGCCATCACCAACAAGGGGCCGGTGGTGCGGCAGTGGCCGATGGTGGCTGGCATTGACGGTGCCGGTACCGTGATCGAATCCAGCCATCCGGGTTGGCAGGTCGGTGACGTGGTAGTTCACAACGGCTGGGGTGTTGGAGAGGTGCATTGGGGCTGCCTGGCAGAGAAAGCCAGGCTCAAAGGCGACTGGCTGGTGCGCATGCCCTCGGCGTTCACGCCACGCCAGGCCATGGCGGTTGGCACGGCCGGCTACACCGCGATGCTTTGTGTGCTGGCCCTGGAGGACCACGGGCTTACGCCTGCTTCAGGTGATGTACTGGTGACGGGCGCCACAGGCGGTGTCGGCAGTGTGGCGGTCGCCTTGCTGAGTCGCTTGGGATACCGAGTGGTGGCCGCGACCGGCAAGGCGTCTGAAGCTGCTTATCTGGCGCAGTTGGGTGCGGCTGGGGTGATGGATCGCGCTGATCTTTCCGCGCCGGGAAAGCCCTTGCAAAAAGAGCGTTGGGCTGGCGTGGTCGACGCGGTCGGCTCGCACACGCTGGCCAACGTGCTGGCACAAACCCGCTATGGCGGCGTGGTGGCGGCATGTGGTCTGGCGCAGGGCATGGACCTGGCGACCAGCGTCATGCCTTTCATTCTGCGAGGCGTGACCCTGGCAGGCATTGACTCGGTAATGGCGCCGCTGGCCCGCCGGCAACGCGCCTGGGACCGGCTAGCTCGTGACTTGGACCCGGTCTTGCTTGAGGCCATGGTTCAGGAGGTGCCGCTGGAGGGTGCGGTGGCCAGCGCCCATGAGCTGATGGCTGGACGCGTGCGTGGCCGAACTGTGATCAAAATTGGCAGCTAAGCCCCGTAGAATATAGGGTTATAGCTATCATTATGATAGTGTTCTCCTGGTTGATGCTCAAGGGTGCCAAGCCATTTTTCCAAGAAAGTTCGCTATGTTGTTAGACGCCACCGACGCCCAACTGGTGCTGGTTGATTATCAAATACGCTTGATGCCGGTGATGTGGGAAGCCGAAGCGGTTACGGCAAACGCTGTGCGCCTGGGTGAGTTGGCACGCCTGATGGCGGTCCCTGTGTGGGGGACCGAGCAGAACCCTTCCGGTCTGGGGCCTAATTTGCCGTCAATCAAAGCACTTTGCGGCAATACCTTGAGCAAAATGCAATTTAGTGCTGTGGAGGAAGGCCTTGGCGAATGGCTGCGGCCTCCAAGCAAACCCCCTGCGGGCAACGCACGCAGCCTGCCCAAGCACCTGCAGAAGCCATTGGGAGGACCGCCGCCACGGAACACAGTCGTGATTGCTGGCTGCGAGACACACATTTGTCTGTTGCAGACCGCTTTCGATCTGTTGGAGGATGAATTTGAGGTCTGGGTTGTCACCGACGCCTGCACGTCCCGCACAGAGCGCAACCGGGATGCCGCTTTTGATCGCTTGGCGGGGGCTGGCGCTGAGTTGGTCACGACCGAAATGGTTGCTTTTGAGTGGTTGCGCTCCGCCGAACACCCTGCCTTTAAGGCAGTGCAGGCCTTGATGAAGTAATGCGAATCAGCCGACGGCCGGAGCTCCCGGTTCTGGCGGCCAGAGGCATGATACGAGTCAGACTATTGCAAGCTGATTAACCATAATTATGAATTCAGTTTACTGCACCGATCGGAGACCATCATGACAAGCTATTCGGAGTTCCACCACCGCTCCATCGACGATCCCGAATCTTTTTGGGCGGAGCAGGCGCAAATGATTGACTGGCAGGTACCTCCGCAGCAGATTTGCGATTACAGCCAACCGCCCTTTGCCAATTGGTTTGTCGGTGGAACCACCAATTTGTGTCACAACGCGGTGGACCGTCACCTGGCCGATCGCTCTGAGCAGGCTGCGCTGATCTTTGTGTCGACGGAAACCCATCAGGAGAGGGCCTATAACTTTCGCGAATTGCACGCTGAGGTTCAACGAATGGCCGCAGTGCTGCGTGAATTGGGTGTTCAGCAAGGGGACAGGGTTCTGATCTACATGCCCATGATTGCCGAGGCCGCTTTTGCCATGCTGGCTTGCGCCCGTATCGGCGCCATTCATTCGGTGGTGTTTGGCGGTTTCGCTTCGGGCTCGCTGGCATCGCGCATCGAGGACGCATCACCTAGACTGATCATCAGTGCAGATGCGGGTTCGCGCAGTGGCAAGGTGGTTGAGTACAAGCCGCTGCTGGATGAGGCCATCCGCTTGTCCAGCCATCAACCTGACGCGGTGCTGATGGTCGACCGCCAGCTTGCGGCCATGGCAATGACGGCTGGACGTGATCACCTATGGGGTACCCTGCGTGAGCAGCACCTCAACACGGTGGTGAACTGTGAGTGGCTTGAAGCGACCCACCCCAGCTACACCCTGTACACCAGCGGCACAACTGGAAAACCAAAAGGCGTTCAGCGGGACACGGGCGGCTACGCCGTGGCCTTGGCCGCCAGCATGAAGCATATTTTTTGTGGCCAGCCGGGCGAAACCTATTTTTCTACCAGCGACATCGGTTGGGTGGTGGGCCACAGTTACATCATCTATGGTCCACTCATTGCCGGCATGGCCACCATCATGTACGAGGGCCTGCCCACCCGACCCGATGGGGGCATTTGGTGGAACCTGGTGGAAAAATACAAGGTGACGGTCATGTTCAGCGCGCCAACGGCGATTCGCGTGCTGAAAAAACAGGATCCGGCACTGTTGAAAAAATACGATTTATCAAGTCTGCGGGCCCTATTTCTGGCGGGCGAGCCGCTGGACGAGCCAACCGCACGCTGGATCGCCGACGGCCTGGGCGTACCCATCATCGACAACTACTGGCAGACTGAAAGTGGCTGGCCGATCCTGACCATTGCCAATGGCGTCGAGAAGGCCCCCAGTAAATATGGGAGTCCCGGGATTCCGATGTACGGCTACAAGGTTAAGTTGCTGGACGACCAAACGGGCGCGGAGCTCACAGCGCCGAATCAAAAAGGGGTGGTGGCGATCGAAGGACCCTTGCCCCCGGGCTGCATGCAAACGGTCTGGCGCGACGACGAACGCTTTGTTAAGACCTATTGGTCCAGTGTGCCGGGCAAACTGGTCTACAGCACCTTCGATTGGGGCATCAAGGACGAGGACGGGTACTACTTCATTCTGGGTCGGACCGACGACGTGATCAATGTGGCCGGACACCGACTGGGCACCCGCGAAATCGAGGAGAGCATCTCTGCACATCCCAATGTGTCCGAAGTTGCGGTGGTGGGCGTGGCCGATCAGCTCAAGGGTCAGGTCGCCATGGCTTTTGCTGTGGCCAAGGATGCGAGCAACCTGACCGATGCCGTCGCGCGGCTGAGACTCGAGGGTGAAATCATGAAGCTGGTGGACAGCGATCTGGGGGCGGTGGCTCGGCCTGCTCGCGTGCTGTTCGTGACGGCGCTGCCGAAGACCCGCAGCGGCAAGTTGCTGCGGAGGGCGGTGCAGGCCGTTTGCGAGGGTCGTGATCCGGGCGACCTGACCACCATGGAAGACCCGGCGGCCCTGCAACAGATTCGCGAGCTGATGCTCGCGTAAGCTGACGCCAATGTATTGATGGCACAATTCCGACCGTACTAGGCCCTTCCAACGCCACAGACGCATCCGCCAAACGGTCTAGCCGTGACGCGGAAGGTTAATCAAACAGCTTTAACCAGCTAATGTTTCCTGCAGGGAAACGGAGGTCAGCGGAATATGAGTGAAACAAACGCCCCGACGGGCA
>CAMCZF010000192.1 GCA_945885775.1 Rhodoferax sp. OV413
CGCCTGATCGACCAAACCGCCGCAGGCCATGAGCCGATCTACATCACCGGTAAGCGCAGTAGCGCCGTGTTGGTGGCGGAAGATGATTGGCGGGCGATTCAGGAAACCCTGTATTTGCTGGCCGTGCCCGGCATGCGGGAGTCTATCAAAGCTGGCATGGCCGAGCCGCTTGACCAGAGCAGCAAGGAACTGGACTGGTGAAGTGGCAGATCGTTTACACCCGTCAGGCCCAAAAAGACGCCGGCAAACTCGCCGCCAGCGGCCTGAAGGCCAAGGCGCAGGAACTGCTGAACCTAATCGCTGCGGATCCTTACCAAAGCCCACCGCCCTTTGAAAAGCTCGTGGGCGATCTGGCTGGCGCCTATTCAAGACGCATCAACATTCAGCACCGCCTCGTCTATGAGGTGTTCACCGCGGAAAAGACTGTGCGCGTGCTCCGGCTCTGGAGCCATTACGACTAGCCGCCGGCTTTACTTCTTGGCCGCACTCGCCGCCGGTTTGGCCGGCTCTGCCTTGGCGGCGGCCGTGCCCTTGAACTCGGCGCCATTCACCGTCAGGCCTTCCTTGGACAACTTGGCGGCGGTGGCCTCGCCCACGCCTTTGACGCGGCTGATGAAGTCGGGCCAGTCTTTGAAGTTGCTTTTCTTGCGCTCGTCCAGAATCCGGGTCGACATGGCCGGGCCAACGCCCTTGATGCTGTCCAACTCGGCCGCGTTGGCCTTGTTGGCATCAACGGCCGCAAAACTGGCAGCGGCATACAGCATCAAAAATACAGAAAGGATTTTTTTTAACATGGTCTAACTCCGGTGGGTGGTCGATGGGGTGAGCGGGGTGAGCCGGGCGGCTTCAATGCTGGCCAGATTCTGCCAGCCAGTTCACGTACTTTGCCACGCCACTCTGCACATTGGCAAAAGCATGGCCGCAGCCGGTGGCGCGCAGCGATGTCAGGTCGGCCTGGGTGTAGCACTGGTACTTGCCGCGCAGCGCATCCGGAAAAGGCACGTACTCGATCAGCTGGGCGGCCACCAGTTCGTCCAGGGTCAGGGCGGCTTCGCCGCGCTGCTGGCGCAGGGTGTTGACCACGGCGCTGGCCACGTCGTTGAAGGGCTGGGCGTGGCCGCTGCCCAGGTTGAATATGCCCGAGAGGCCGGGGTGGTCAAAGAACCACAGGTTGACGGCCACCACATCGTCAATAAAGACAAAGTCGCGCATCTGGGCGCCGGGGCTGTAGCCGCCGTATTCGCCAAACAGCTTGACCCGGCCCTCGGCCTCAAACTGGTGAAATTGGTGAAAGGCCACGCTGGCCATGCGGCCCTTATGCTGCTCATGCGGGCCATAGACATTGAAGTACCGAAACCCCACCACCTGCCCGGTCTTGCCTAGCACCGAGCGCTTGAAGTCGGCACCGCATTCGCGACGCATGCGCTGGTCAAACAGCAGCTTGGAGTAGCCGTAGACGTTGAGCGGACGCTCAAACGCTGGTTCTTCACGGAAAGTGTCCGAGCCGCCGTAGGTTGCGGCGCTGGACGCATACAACAGGCGTGCGCCACGTTTTTGGCAGGAATGGAACAGGCTGCAGGACAGGCTGTAGTTGTTGTCCATCATGTACTTGCCGTTGCTCTCCATCGTGTCGCTGCAGGCGCCCTCATGGAACACGGCCTCAACCTGGCCATAGCCGCCGTGGGCGAAGTCCTCATAAAAGGCCCCTGCGTCCACATAGTCGGCAATTTGCAGGTCAACCAGGTTGCGGAACTTGTCGCCCAGAGTCAGGTCATCGACAGCGATCACATCATCAATACCGCGGGCGTTCAGGCCACGGATGATGTTGCTGCCAATAAAGCCGGCGGCGCCGGTGACAACGATGCGGGTCATGCGAATAACTCCTCATAGGTGACGGCAGCCGTGCCGAATTTGCCCACTACCAGACCGCCGGCCCGGTTGGCCAGGGGCAGGGCCTCCCGCAGGCTGAGGCCAGCGGCCACCAGCACCGCCATGGTGGCGATCACGGTGTCACCTGCGCCGGTGACATCGAAAACTTCACGCGCCTGGGCGCTGACATGCGCCGCGCCCTGCGCGTCAAACAGGGTCATGCCTTCCTCGCTGCGTGTCAGCAGCAATGCGTCCAGTCCCAGCTGCTCACGCAGGGCCTGGCATTTGGTCTGCAGCTCTGCCTCGTCCGCCCAGGGGCCAATCACCTGCTGCAGTTCGGCCCGGTTCGGGGTGATGACGGTGGCGTCGCGGTAGCGGGAGTAATCGCTGCCTTTGGGGTCGATCAAAATCGGCTTGCCGGCAGCGCGGGCGCTGGCGATCATGTCGCTCACATGGGCCAGACCGCCCTTGCCATAGTCTGAGAACAGCACCACATCATGTTCAGCCAGTAAGTGCTGGAAGGCGGCGGTTTGCGATGCCAACACCTCGGTCTTGGGGGTGTTCTCAAAATCGAGGCGAATCAGCTGCTGCTGGCGCCCAATCACGCGCAGCTTGACCGTGGTTTTCAGCGCCGGATCCCGGCCAAAATGGGTGCGAATGCCGGTGCCGGCCACCAGCGCTTCCAGCTTACGGCTGGCCTCGTCGTCCCCCACGACAGTCAGCAAAGAGGCCTGGGCACCAAGCGACACCACGTTGTAGGCCACGTTGGCCGCGCCGCCATTGCGTTCCTCCTCACGCGTGATACGCACCACCGGTACCGGGGCTTCTGGCGAGATACGGTCAACATTGCCATACCAGTAACGGTCAAGCATCACGTCGCCCACCACCAACACGCGGGCGGCTTGGAGTTGTTCTCGTGTCACCATCATGCGCGCAAGTTTAAAGTCATAGTTCTTCGATCCGCCGCGCTGGGTAGCTGTCCCAGGCCTGGCAGCCCGGGCATTGCCAAAAATGCTGTCGCGCCTCAAAACCGCAGGCGGCACAGCGGTAACGCGTCAGGGGCTTGACGGCGTGGTCCAGCGCGCGCTGCACCTGTGGGTGAAATTGTTCATGTTCCAATTTTTCGCCAGCGATCCATTTGGCCGCTGCCACCAGTGAGGGTTCCCGCTCTAGGTGCCGCACGTACCAGTCGCGCGCGCTCGGGCTGGGGTGGGGCAGGCTGGCTTCCAGCAGCACGATGGCGTCCAGCACATCCAGCGCATGGGTCTGGGCATACCGGGCCTTCAGCAGGTCCAGCACCGGTTCAGCCTGGCCGCAAGCCATGGCGAAGCCGGCCAGCGGACCGGCGATCAGTGGCAGCGCTGCCGGTGCCGCTTCGATGCAGGCGCGCAAGATATCGCAGGCTTGGTCTGCCGCGCCTTCGCTGGCGGCCAGCCGTGCCAGCTCCAGGCGTGGTCGCGCCGCTGCCGGCGCTGTGTCTATGGCCTGCAGCAACAGGGCCTTGGCCTCTGTGAGGCGGTGCGCAGCGAGCAGTGTGGCGGCCTGTTCACACAGGTAATGCGCCAACCGGCCATCAAAGTTACCCTGCTGCGATTGCGCCAGTTTTTGCGCTGTCAGCGCGGCCTCGGTCCAGTCACGGCTGCGCTCGTGGTTGGCCAGCAAGGCCAACCGGGCCTGGGCTTCAAACGGCGTGTTTTCGAGCTTTAACAGGGCCTCCTGCGCCCGGTCAAGCAGGCCGGCTTTCAGGTAGTCCAGCGCCAGGGCATGTTGGGCGCGCTGGCGGTCCAGTTGGCTCAGGTCGCCACGGGACAGCAGGTGTTCATGCACCCGCACAGCGCGTTCGTACTCGCCGCGCCGACGAAACAGGTTGCCCAGCGCAAAATGCAGCTCAGACGTGTCAGGGTCGCTCTGCACCGCCTCAATGAATGCGTCGATGGCCTGGTCCTGCTGCTCGTTGAGCAAAAAATTCAGCCCCTTGAAATAGGCCTTGGGCGCCTGCCGGTTGTCCAGGCGCAATTGCCGCAAATCAAACCGTGAGGCCAGCCAACCCAGCACGAAGGCCAGGGGCAGGCCCAGCAGCGTCCAGCTCAGGTCAAAGTCCATGCAGGGTCTCGTCGGGCCGACTAATGGGTGGTTGAGTGGCGGCCTGAGCCGGTGCGGCGGCATCCTGGCGCTGCTGGGTCACGCGCTGGCGCCACCAGCGTGGCACCATGCCCAGAGCTCCGATGGCCAGACCGGCGGCGAACGCGGCCAGCACCACCAACACCTGCGGCGCTCGCCATTGGGTGCCAAAGAAAAAATGCACTGTCGCGTCTTGCTGGTTGTTCAACGCAAAGGCGAACAGGGTAAAAAAAATGGCTGCCTTGAGCACACATTTGAGCAAGCCCAAGAGTTGGTTCATGGTGAAGCCATCAGGCCTTGTGCTGGCTTTCAAGCAGGGCGGTGCGCGCTTCAACCGCTTCCCGCAGGGCCTTACCAGGCTTGAAATGCGGGACCTTTTTTTCCGGTATGGCCACGCTCTCGCCGCTGCGCGGGTTACGCCCCATGCGGGGTGGGCGGCGATTGATGGCGAAACTGCCAAAACCACGAATCTCGATGCGGTGACCGCGCACCAGGGCATCGTTCATGGCGTCAAGAATGGCCTTGACAGCAAATTCGGCATCGCGCTGCGTCAACTGGCCAAAACGGGCCGCGAGTTCTTCAACGAGGTCAGAGCGGGTCATGGTGAAGCGCCGAACCGAGCAAGTCGCGCGCAAAGCACACGGCTGCTCGGTTCCTGGCCCAATGGTCTCGACTTAGTTGTTGTCGAGCTTGGCGCGCAGCAAGGCGCCCAGGCTGGTGGTGCCGGCGTTTTCACGCGCAGAGGCCTGGCTCAGGGTAGCCATAGCCTCGCTTTGGTCAGCGGCATCCTTGGCCTTGATCGACAGCTGGATGTTGCGGGTCTTACGATCCACGTTGACCACCACAGCGGTGATTTCGTCGCCTTCTTTGAGCACATTGCGGGCATCTTCGACGCGGTCGCGCGAGATTTCGCTGGCGCGCAGGTAGCCGATGATGTCTTCGCCCAGATCGATCTCAGCACCACGGGCGTCCACGGTCTTGACCTTGCCGGTCACAACCTGACCCTTGTCATTGATGGAGGCAAAGGTGGTGAACGGGTCGGAGTCGAGCTGCTTGATGCCCAGCGAGATGCGTTCGCGGTCCACATCGACGGCCAGCACGATGGCTTCCACGTCTTGGCCCTTTTTGTAATTGCGCACGGCGGCTTCGCCGGCTTCGTTCCAGGACAGGTCAGACAGGTGCACCAGGCCGTCGATACCGGCAGCCAGACCAACGAACACGCCAAAGTCGGTGATCGACTTGATCGGGCCCTTGACGCGATCGCCGCGCTTGGTGTTCTGGGCAAATTCTTGCCATGGGTTGGCCTTGCACTGCTTCATGCCCAAGCTGATGCGGCGCTTGTCTTCGTCGATCTCCAGCACCATGACCTCGACTTCGTCTCCCAGGGACACGATCTTGCTGGGGGCCACATTCTTGTTGGTCCAGTCCATTTCAGACACGTGCACCAGGCCTTCGATGCCGGGCTCGAGTTCCACAAACGCGCCGTAGTCGGCGATGTTGGTGATCTTGCCGAACATGCGGGTGCCTTGCGGGTAGCGGCGGTTGACGCCCATCCACGGATCGTCGCCCATCTGCTTGAGGCCGAGCGAGACGCGGTTTTTCTCGGTGTCGAACTTGAGAATCTTGGCGGTGATTTCCTGTCCAGCAGTGACCACTTCGCTCGGGTGACGAACTCGGCGCCAGGCCATGTCGGTGATGTGCAACAGGCCGTCAATGCCACCGAGGTCGACAAAGGCGCCGTACTCAGTGATGTTCTTGACCACGCCATGAACCACAGAGCCTTCTTTGAGGGTCTGCATCAGCTTGGCGCGCTCTTCGCCCATGGACGCTTCGACCACGGCACGGCGTGACAGCACCACGTTGTTGCGCTTGCGGTCGAGCTTGATAACCTTGAATTCCAGGGTTTTGTTCTCGTACGGGGACAGGTCTTTGGTGGGACGGGTGTCAACCAAGGAGCCCGGCAGGAATGCGCGGATGCCATTGACCAGCACAGTCAGGCCGCCCTTAACCTTGCCGCTGGTGGTGCCGGTGACGAACTCGCCGGTTTCCAGGGCTTTTTCCAAGCTCATCCACGAAGCCAGACGCTTGGCGGTGTCGCGTGACAGGATGGTGTCGCCGTAGCCGTTTTCGATGGAGCCGATGGCCACCGAGACGAAATCACCGACTTGTACTTCGAGTTCGCCCTTGTCGTTTTTGAATTCTTCCAGGGGCACGTAGGCTTCAGACTTGAGGCCGGCGTTAACCACAACAAAACTGTGTTCGATACGCACCACTTCAGCAGTGATGACTTCGCCCGGACGCATTTCGGTGCGTTGTAGGGACTCTTCAAACAGGGCGGCAAAAGATTCTGACATTTTGATTGCGGCTGGTGCCGCGGTTCGTTTGTTGAACCACATCTGCAGTGCGCTAATTGCGGCGCGAGAAGGCAGGTGTGGGCCGGAAAAGCCCCTAAAATGGCTTTGAAAGGCTGCTTGCCCTGCCACCAGTCCAACACCAGATTCAACGATTGTTCAATCGACAAATCCGAGTTGTCCAGCAACCGGGCATCTACGGCAGGCTTCAAAGGCGCAGCGCTGCGGGACATGTCCCGTGCATCACGCGCTTCCAAGTCAGCACGAAGAGGGTCGAGTGTAGCTGAAATTCCCTTTGAAATCAGCTGTTTATGGC
>CAMCZF010000193.1 GCA_945885775.1 Rhodoferax sp. OV413
CGCCGCGCGCCCGGCTGGAAAAAGGCACGCCGGTGCTGTGCGCAGATGACGACGTCTACACCAACCACATCCACGCCGACGACCTGGCACGCGCCTGCATCGCCGCACTGTGGCGTGGCTTGCCGCAACGCATCTACAACGTCAACGACGACACCGCGCTGAAAATGGGCGACTACTTCGATCTAGCAGCTGACCTTTACGGACTGCCCCGCCCGCCACGCATTGCCCGCGATGTGGCGGGCGGTCAGTTGCCGCTGATGCTGCTGAGCTTCATGAGCGAATCACGCCGCTTGGACAACACGCGGCTCAAGCGCGAACTGGGCCTGCGGCTGCGTTACCCCACGGTCGAATCCGGCTTGCGGGCATGAATCGCCCAAACATGCTTAACCACAGCCCAGCGGCCGAACGCAACGGCCACGTCATTTTGGCGCGCCTGCAGCAACTCTTGCCCGCGCAGGGGCGGGCGCTGGAGATTGCCAGCGGCACCGGCCAGCATGTGGCCCTGTTTGGCGCGAGCTTACCCAGCTGGGATTGGCAGCCCAGTGACCTTAAACCCGATGACTTCGCGTCCATCAGGCAGTGGTGCGCTCAGACCGGCGCCACCCAAGTGCGTCCGCCCTGCCAGCTCGATGTGCTGGCGCCCCGCTGGCCGATGGTTGGTGCTGCATTTGACGCGCTGTTTGATGCGATTTTTTGCGCGAACATGCTGCACATTGCACCCTGGGCCTGCTGCCCCGCCCTGATGCAGGGTGCTGCTCGTCACCTGGCTGTGGGCGGACGCTTGATCACCTATGGCCCTTACCTAGAGCGCGAACGGCCCATCGCGCCCAGCAACCTGTCGTTTGACTGCAGTCTGCGGGAACGCGACGCCTCTTGGGGTATCCGTCACTTGCATGATGTGGTGGCCCAAGCCGAGCTCGCCGGGCTTGGCTTGTCGAGCCGATTTGAAATGCCGGCCAATAATTTACTGTTGGTGTTTGAGCGCGTGCGCCTTGCAGTGGCGAGCGCGGAAGTAAACAGAGATGGGAGCGACAACCTCGCCGCGGCATGACCCTGTTGGTCAGCCAGTGTGGTGCCCGAGGCCGGAATCGAACCGGCACGGATTTCTCCGGGGGATTTTGAGTCCCCTGCGTCTACCAATTTCACCACCCGGGCGGGAAGCAAGTCAAGCTGAAATTATGGCACAGTGTGGGCTATGAACTACCCCACTCTCGAAGACTCGATCGGCAAGACGCCGTTGGTGCGGCTGCAACGGTTAAGCGCAACCGCATGCGCTGCGCGCGGTAATGTGATCCTCGGAAAGCTCGAGGGCAACAACCCCGCCGGCTCGGTGAAAGACCGGCCTGCGCTGTCTATGATTGTTCGAGCTGAGGAGCGGGGCGACATTCAGCCTGGCGACACGCTGATTGAGGCCACCAGCGGCAACACCGGCATTGCGCTGGCCATGGCGGCGGCGATCAAGGGCTACCGAATGGTGCTGATCATGCCGGAAGACCTGTCTATCGAGCGGGCGCAGACCATGAAGGCCTTCGGTGCCGAACTGATCCTCACGCCTAAGAGCGGCGGCATGGAATCCGCCCGCGATCTGGCGCAGCACATGCAGGCTGAGGGCCGCGGCAGGGTGCTGGACCAGTTTGCCAACCCCGACAACCCGCGTATTCATTACGAGACCACCGGCCCTGAAATCTGGGCTGATACGCAGGGCCGCATCACCCACTTTGTCAGCGCCATGGGCACCACCGGCACCATCACCGGTGTGTCGCAGTTTCTGAAAGAACAGAACCCGGCGGTGCGCATCATTGGCGTACAGCCGGAAGAAGGCTCTCGCATTCCGGGCATTCGCAAGTGGCCGCAAGCCTACCTGCCGACCATTTACAACCCCGACCATGTGGATGAGCTGATGTATGTCAGCCAGGAATCGGCTGAAGACATGTGCCGCCGACTGGCGCGGGAAGAGGGTATTTTTGCCGGCATTTCTGCGGCTGGTGCCTGTTGGGTGGCGCAGCAGTTGGCGCGCACTGAGTCCAATGCCACCATCGTCTTCATCGTCTGCGACCGAGGCGATCGCTACCTTTCCACCGGCGTGTTTCCAGCCTGATTGCCCTCAATGAGCTCTAACTTCAAATTTTGCCCCCAGTGCGCCACCCCGCTGGCACTCATCGCCCAGTTGGAAGACGGCGGTGAAAAAGAGCGCCTGCGCTGTGTGGCCTGCGGCTATACCCACTGGAACAACCCGACCCCGGTGCTGGCAGCCGTGGTGGAGTACCAGGGCCAGATTCTGCTGGCGCAGAACGCCGCCTGGCCGGGCAAGATGTTTGCGCTGATCACTGGCTTTATGGAAGCCGGAGAGACACCGCGTGGCGGGATCGAGCGTGAGATCAAGGAGGAAACCAACCTGGAAGCCACCGAGCTGAACCTGATTGGGGTCTACGATTTCCAGCGAATGAACCAGGTCATCATCGCCTACCACGCGGTCTGCCATGGCGAGGTCAAACTGTCGCCCGAGCTGGTGGACTACCGTTTGTACGCGTTTGACGAGGTCAAGTGCTGGCCGTCGAGCACCGGCTACGCCCTGGCGGACTGGCTGCGTACCCGTGGCCATGAACCCGCGTTTGTGGAGTGGCCGAAACGGGTCTAGATGGCCTTACGCGGCCTTATGCGGCCTTAAGCGGCCCGAGCCATTTAGGCCGCTTTGCCAGATCACAATAACTCGAACTTTTGGAACCCTTCATGCACATCGACAAAGAGATTGACACGCGCGGTCTGAACTGTCCACTGCCCATCCTCAAGGCCAAGAAGGCCCTGGCCGACATGCAGAGCGGCCAATTGCTCAAGGTGCTGGCCACCGATGCAGGCTCGGTGCGCGACTTTCAGGCCTTTGCCAAACAGACCGGCAACGAACTCCTTGAGCAACAGACCGTAGGCGCTGAATTCACGCACGTCATGCGCCGACGCTAGGCCGGCCTGGGGCCTGCCCGCCGCGCACAATCACGTTTAATAGCGACTTATTTCATCCACTCAGACAGCTCTTATGACCGACTATCCCCACATCCAACTTTTTATCGATGGCCACTGGCGCGACGGTGCAGCCGCCCGTAGTTTGCCGGTGCTGAACCCTGCCACGGGTGACGTGATTGGCCAGGTGGCCTGTGCTGAAACCGCCGACCTCGAAGAAGTGGCCTCTGCTGCCCAGCGCGGTTTTGCGGTTTGGCGGCGCACCAGCGCGTTTGAACGCTACAAAATCATGCGCCGGGCAGCCCAATTGTTGCGTGACCGGGTCGAACGGGTGGCCAGCCTGATGACCATGGAACAGGGAAAGCCCCTGGCCGAAGCCCGGATGGAGGTCTTGTCTGGCGCCGACATCATCGACTGGTTTGCAGAGGAAGGCCGACGCGCTTATGGCCGTGTGATCCCTGCACGCCAGCCTGATGTGTACCAGCTGGTGGTCAAGGAGCCGGTGGGGCCTGTGGCGGCTTTCACACCCTGGAACTTCCCCATCAACCAGGTCGTGCGCAAGCTGTCTGCTGCATTGGCTGCCGGTTGTTCGATAGTGGTCAAGGCGCCCGAGGAAACCCCGGCTTCGCCAGCCGAGCTGATTCGGGCCTTCATTGATGCGGGTGTGCCAGCAGGCAGTGTCAACCTGGTCTATGGCGACCCTGCCCATATCTCGTCGTACCTGATCGCGCACCCGGCTATCCGCAAAATCTCATTCACCGGCTCAACGCCGGTGGGCAAGCAACTGGCCGCGATGGCGGGCCAGCACATGAAGCGCATGACCATGGAGCTGGGCGGCCATGCGCCCGTTGTGATTTTTGACGATGCCGATGTGGCACTGGCTGCCAAGGTGATGGCCAGCAGCAAGTTTCGCAATGCCGGTCAGGTGTGCGTCTCGCCCACCCGGTTTTTGGTGCAAGAAGGCGTCTACAAGGACTTTGTGGCGCAATTTGTGGCGCACGCCGAGAAGCTTCAAGTGGGCAACGGCATGGACGCTGCCAGCAGCATGGGCCCCTTGGCCAACCCGCGCCGGATGACCGCCATGCAAAACCTGATTGCTGACGCGCAGCAGCAACACGGCCAGCTCAAGACCGGGGGTGATCGCCTGGGCAGCGCCGGCAACTTCTGGTCGCCCACCGTCATCACCGAACTGCCGACGACTGCCCGCGCCATGAGCGAGGAGCCGTTTGGCCCGATGGCGATGATCAACCCCTTTGCCACGTTTGACGATGCGGTGCGCGAAGCCAATCGCCTGCCTTTTGGCCTGGCGGCCTACGCCTGGACGCGCTCGGCGCGCACAGCGCAACAAATTGCGGCCAGCGTCGAGACCGGCATGATCACCATCAACCACCTGGGCTTGGGCATGCCTGAGACACCGTTTGGTGGCGTCAAAGATTCCGGCTATGGCTCAGAAGGCGGCAGCGAGGCGCTTGAGGCCTACCTGAACCCTAAATTTGTCTCGCAAGCCGGCCTGAAGGATTAGCCTCCGGCTGGCGCTAACCCAGACGCGCCAGCTGATCGTTCACCTTGGCCAGTGTGGCTGCAAAATCGGCCACACGTTTACGCTCCTGCTCGATCACCGTCGGTGGCGCCTTGGCGACAAAGGCCTCGTTGCCGAGTTTGCCCTGAGCCTTGGTGATCTCGCCGGCCAGCCGGTCGGCTTCCTTGCCCAGGCGCAATTTTTCGGCGGCAAGGTCGATTTCCATGTGCAGGCAAATGCGGGCGTTTCCCACCACCGCGACTGGCGCGGCTTGTGCTGCATCGGCCCAGGCGGCCTCGTCGTCAAACAGGCGCACCTCGGCCAGATTGGCCAGGGCTTGAAGCACGGGGGCTGATTGCCGCATAAAAGCGGCTTCGTCTTCGCCCGTGGTCAGTACAAACAGTGGCAGTCGGGTCGCGGGCGATACGTTCATCTCGCCGCGCAGGTTGCGGCAGGCATCCACCAACTGCTTGAGCTTAGCCACGTGGGCGATGGCTTTGAGGTCTATGCGGTCTGGTTGGCTCAGCGGGTAGCTGGCAATCGACACCGATTCGCCGCCCCGGCCGGCCACAGGTGCCACCTTTTGCCACAACTCTTCGGTGATGAAAGGAATCAGCGGGTGCGCCAGCCGCAGGATAGTTTCCAGCGTGCGGATCAGGGTGCGGCGGGTGGCGCGTTTTTGCGCGTCGGTGCCGGTCTGGATCTGCACCTTGGCGATCTCCAGGTACCAGTCGCAGAACTCGTTCCAGACGAAGCCGTAAATGGCCCCCGCCACGTTGTCGAGCCGGTAGTCGGTAAAGCCGGTGGCCACCTCGGCCTCGACCTGTTGCAGCACCGAGCTGATCCAGCGGTCGGCCGGGCTGAACACCAGGTAGCCGTGCGCCGGCCCGCCCACCGCGCATTCGGCCTTGGTGTGCTCTTTCAAGCCGCAGTCCTGGCCCTCGCAGTTCATCAACACAAAGCGGCTGGCGTTCCAGAGCTTGTTACAGAAGTTGCGGTAGCCCTCGCAGCGCTTGGCATCAAAGTTGATGCTGCGCCCCAGTGAGGCCAAGGAGGCAAAGGTGAAGCGCAGCGCATCGGCCCCAAAGGCCGGGATACCGACAGGGAATTCTTTTTCGGTGTTTTTGCGCACCTGGGGCGCGGTTTCGGGCTTGCGCAGACCCTCGGATCGTTTGGCCAACAGCTCGGGCAGTGCGATACCGTCAATCAGGTCCACTGGGTCAAGCACATTGCCCTCGGACTTGCTCATCTTCGTGCCTTGGGCATCGCGCACCAGACCGTGGA
The DNA here is from genome assembly GCA_945885775.1 of Rhodoferax sp. OV413. Taxonomy (GTDB): domain Bacteria; phylum Pseudomonadota; class Gammaproteobacteria; order Burkholderiales; family Burkholderiaceae_C; genus Rhodoferax. The sequence goes on from CAMCZF010000193.1 coordinate 5,759, forward strand.
TGTACACGTGGCGAAACGGCACCCGCCCGGTGAAGTGGGTGGTCATCATGATCATCCGGGCGACCCAGAAGAAGATGATGTCGTAGCCGGTGACCAGCACGCTGCTGGGCAGGTAGAGGTCGAAGTCCGTGAGGTTCGCTTCGTCGCCGCTTCGGGGCTCGGCGGGCTCGGACCGGCTCATACTCGCTGCGCTCGCCAAATCGCCGGCTCCGGGCCCGCCGTGCCCCTGCGCTGTTTGGTTCGGCCAACCCATGGTGCTGAACGGCACCAAGGCCGAGGAATACCAGGTGTCTAACACGTCGGGGTCGCGGCGCAAGGCGCCGGTGTAAGCGGCTTTTTCGGCTTGAGCCCGCGCGCCGGCTTCATCTCTTGCTACAAAAATCGTACCGTCGTCGGCGTACCAGGCCGGGATCTGGTGGCCCCACCAGAGCTGGCGGCTGATGCACCAGTCCTGGATGTTGTTCATCCACTGGTTGTAGGTGTTCACCCAGTTCTCGGGCACAAAGCGCACCTGGCCCGATTGCACGGCGTCAATCGCTTTTTGCGCGATGCTCTTGCCGGTTGGGTCTTGGGGGCTGACCTGGTTCATGGCCACGAACCATTGGTCGGTCAGCATCGGCTCGATCACCTGGCCGGTGCGGGCGCAGCGCGGCACCATCAGCTTGTGTTTCTTGACCTCCACCACCAAGCCCTGGGCCTGCAGGTTAGCCACCACCTGTTTGCGGGCCACAAAGCGGTCCAGGCCCTGGTAGGCGGCTGGAGCCTGGTCGTTGATCTTGGCGTCGAGCGACAGCACGCCGATCATCGGCAGGCCGTGCCGTTGGCCCACGGCGTAGTCGTTGGCGTCGTGCGCTG
>CAMCZF010000194.1 GCA_945885775.1 Rhodoferax sp. OV413
GCCTGGGAGGCCGACAGCGGCCATGTGGGCGCCGGTGTGCTGCTAGCCCTGCTGGCAGCCCTGTGCACGGCCCTGGCCTCGCTCATCGTCAAGCCCGTGATGATCACCCCCGGTGTGGACCCGATTGCTGCCGCGGCGGTGCGCGTCAGTGTGGCCACGGTGGCGCAGTTTGTGCTGCTGGCCAGCGGCTTTGCCGCAGCCCGGCCGACCCAGCGCCCCACCTTGTCGGTGCTGGTCCAGACCGGCGTGAATGGTTTTGTGGCCATGGGCCTGGGCACGACTCTGGTGCTGGTGGCTCTGAAAAACGGTGACGTCGGCACGGTGGCCATTCTGTCTTCGGTGTCACCGGTGCTGCTGCTGCCCCTGCTGTGGCTTCGCCTGGGCCGACCACCCGCGCCGGCGGCCTGGCTGGGGGCGGGTTTGACGGTGGTGGGGACGGCGCTGATTTTGTTGCGCTGATTTTTTTGTCCAGGTTGCTTCTTGGCGTTGGCGGGGCTGGCGTGCCTGCTTCCGCGGCTGTCCCCCGCCCTGCGGGCTCCTCCTTGATGCCGCTACACCAGGTACGCCATCCCCTCCCTGTCTGGGCGCGACTGAATACTTGAATGCCCCTCTGACCCGTCATTCCCGGCTGCGACCGGGAATCCAGGAAGTCATGGATCCCCAGTCAAGCTGAGGATGACAGTCATTAGCAGGGATGACCGGATTTTCACGCGAGGGTCGTCAAGGTGGTGACGGGGTGAGCGGCGCAGCGGCATCAAGGAGGAGCCCTTAGGGCGGGGGACAGCCGCGGAGCCGCTCAGCCCGGCGCCGCCTTGACCGCAGCGAAAAAACCTCTGACGGACTCAAGCCGAAAGCCAGATGACCGCCGCTCAGGCGTAAGTGATCCAGTTCGCGTACCCGGGCTGGTCCAGGTGGGGCAGGGTGTTGAAGGTTTGCAGCGCGTGGCGCTTGGGGTTGAAGCTGAACTCGGTCACGGCGCTGTTGCGGATGCGCAGGTTGAGCTCGATGGTGGTCTCAGGCGTGGTGCCCAAAATCTGCCCTACTGCGGTTGAGATCGGACCGCCGCTGGAAACCAGCAGCACATCGCCTTCGGTTTGCTGACGCACCTGCGCCAGCGCGTCGGCCACGCCCTGTTGGAACTCGCGGTAGCTGGGCATGCCGCGCGGGCTGACCACGCCGTTCATCCACTGCGTCAGGCCGTCGCGAAGCAGGCGGAAATGGTGGCGGTACAGCTCGGGCGTGTCCGGCTTGGCCAGCGGGTGCAGGTGGATGGCGGCAATCACCGCTTCGCTGTCGTATTCGTTCAAGCCGGGCAGGGCCAGTGCGTCGGCGCTAAAGCCGCCTCCACTGCAGATGCCGGCCAGGGTTTGCTGGTGGCGTTTCAGGGTGCCGGTCAGCACCTGCTCAAAGCGCAGGCCCTTGAGTTTGAAATATTCGCCCAAGCGCTGGCTCTGGCGCTGCCCCAGCTCACTGAGTTGGTCGTAGTCCTGCGCACCAAACGAGGCCTGGCCATGGCGCACAAGGTAAAGGGTTCCCATGGCTGGAATTTAAGCCAAAGTGGTGTCCAGCCTCGTCGCGCTTGCGACGACACTATTGTTTTGGTCATGCGTTTGTCACCCGGTATCGTTAGGCTGAATTAGCCGCCAACTAACCCCTGAGGAACACTTCATGCAAAAGCGCATCCGCTCGCTCGCATTCACGATTCTGTCGATCTCCGGCACTCTGTCAGTGGCACAAACGCCCGCTGCCATCAGCACTATTCAGCTGGGACCCCGGCCCTATTTTTTGACTGCCGACATGACGCCAGGCGCGCTAAAAGACAAATTGCAGAGCTGCGCCAACGGCCCGTTTTCAAAAACGGATTTCTCCATTGGTCACCGCGGCGCAGCCTTGATGTTCCCCGAGCATACGAAAGAGTCGTACGAAGCCGCAGCCCGCATGGGCGCCGGCATTGTGGAATGCGACGTGACCTTCACCAAAGACAAAGCATTGGTCTGCCGCCATGCGCAGAACGACTTGCACACAAGCACCAACATCTTGGCGACGCCATTGGCTGCGAAATGCACCAAGGGCTTCACGCCGCACGACCCGGTTAAAAACACCCCTGCATCGGCTGAATGCCGCACCAGCGACATCACCCTGGCCGAGTTCAAAACCTTGCGCGGGAAGATGGATGCGTCCAACGCCAAAGCCACCACGGTTGCAGACTACATGGCCGGGACTGCCAGCTGGCGAACCGACCTGTACAGCGGGCCAAACAGCGGTACCTTAATGACGCACGCCGAGAGCATTGCGCTGTTTACCCGGCTGGGCGTGAAGATGACCCCCGAGCTGAAGTCAGCCAGCGTCAGCATGCCTTTTGAGGGCTTCAGCCAGGAAAACTACGCGCAAAAAATGATTGATGAGTACAAAGCTGCCGGCGTACCTGCCGACCAGGTGTTTGCGCAATCGTTCAATAAAAAAGACGTTTTGTATTGGGTCAAAAACGAGAGCGCATTTGGCAAGCAGGCAGTTTTTTTAGACAGCGCTGAAAAAGCCGCTGATTTGCCTAATTTAGAGATGCTGCAAAGTTATAAAAACGACGGCATTCAAATCGTCGCTCCGCCAATATTTGCGCTGCTCGACACGGCTGGCGGCAAGCTGGTAGCTTCGCGCTATGCCAAAAACGCCAAGCAGAGCGGGCTGAACATCATCACCTGGAGTTTGGAGCGCTCAGGCGTGCTGGCTAGCGGCAACCCGGGTTGGTATTACCAGACTGTCGGCTCCGCCATCAAACGCGACGGGGATGTGATGCAGGTGCTGGATGTGTTGGCCAAAGACGTTGGCATCATGGGCATCTTTTCAGACTGGCCCGCGACCGTGACGTATTACGCCAATTGCATGGGTCTGAAATAAGGGCGTCAAGATGGGTAGCCCTAGCTGCTGACTCTGGCTCTGTTTCTGGCGCTGGCTCTGGGGAGTAAGGTGGAGGCTTCCCATCGTCGGAATTTAAGCCAAATCGGGCTGTAGGCCTTGTCGCGCTTGATGCGTTAGCTATTTATTTTATAGCAAACAGAAGACATGGATCCCCACCTGCAGCCTGCCCTCGACCTGATCGGGGGCGAGGATGACGGCGCCTTCGTCATTCCCGTGGCAACGGGAATCCAGGTAGTCAGCTGCCGCCAGCCAACACCCTGGCAAACACGGCAGCGTCGACATTGCCGCCGCACAGGGTGGTGCCCACCACCTGGCCGCGCAACTGGGTGCGCTCCTGCATGGCGGCGGCGAAGCTGGCGGCGCCGGCGCCTTCGGCCACGTTGTGGGTGTCGGTATAGAGGTCGCGCATGGCCTGCGCTACTTCGGCGTCGCTCACTTTGACCACATGGTCCAGGTGCTGGCTCAGGATGGCCAGCGCGCCGGCGTCGGCCAGGCGCACCGCCATGCCGTCGGCCAGCAGCGTGGTGACCGGCGCTGCCACCACATGGCCGGCCGCCAGTGAGTCGGCGTAGGTGGTGGCCAGGGTGCTGACCACGCCCACGATGCGGGCCCGGTGGCCCAGCGCCAGTTTGGCGGCAATGGCCGCGCAGGCGCCCGAGCCCAGGCCGATGGGCACGTAGACCACATCCAGCTGCGGCACCGCGCGCATCAGCTCCCACCAGTAGGTGCTCACCCCCAGCAGCAGGGCCGGGTGAAAGCTCGGCACCATGTGCGCACCGGTCTGCTCGGCCAGTTGCATCGCGTGTTCGCGGGCGTCCTGAAAATCGGCGCCGTGCTCGATCAGCGTCACGCCCAGCGCGCGCATGGCCGCGTTTTTCTCCACCGAATTGCCCAGCGGAACCACGATGCTGCAGGGGATGCCATGGACGCGCGCCGCCCAGCCCATGCTCTGGCCGTGGTTGCCCCGGGTGGCGCTGATGATGGCCTTCGGTAACGTGCCGCTGCGGGCCAGCTGGTCAAAGTAGCACAGGCCGCCCCGAATTTTGAAGGCGCCCACCGGGGTGTGGTTTTCGTGCTTGACCCAGCAGTCGGTGCCCAGCCGTTCGCTCAGCAGCGCCCAGCGGTACTGCGGCGTGGCCTGGAATTCGCGGTACACCACGGCCGAAGCGTTTTCAATCTCTGGCAGGGTCGGCAGGGCGGGGTGGGTCATGGTGTGCTAATGGAGGTGGTTTGTCAGGAGTGCAGGGTCAAGCATGAAGGGTCAGCGTCCCGCGTGGCGTGGCCAGTTGCGCGCTCAGGCGAGCCGGGCCCGCGCTAATCAACACCTCATCCAGCCCGATGGCCTGACAGGCGGCCTGTAACAGCGTTGCCTGCGGGTGTTGCAGGGCCAGCGATTGCAACGCCAGGCCGGCGTCGGCCATGGCGGCGGTGGGGTGGTGCGGCCCCCATTCGATCAGGGTGGGCAGACAGCCATCGAACAAGCGCTGGCCGTCCGGGCGCAGGCTGATCTGCCATTGCAGCAGGCCGGCCGGCGTCGGGCGCGAGGCGGCGCGTGCTTCACCCCGGTCGATGCCAAGCTCCCGCCACGCCAGCAGCGCAGCGGTCAGTGCCGGCACCCTCGCCACCCAGTGCACCAGCTGCGGGCCCGTTTGGGCCACGCGCTCGCGCAGGGCCGGGTCGTCCATGTCGAACCAGCGGCGCGCGGGTGGCGGCAGCGTTGGGGTGGCAGCCGGGTTGATGGCGATGATCTCCAGATAGGCGCCACCCGGCTGTGTAGCTGGCTCATTGCTGCCGGTATTCAGGCGCAGCAGCCGGTTGTGCGTGCCCATCAGCGGGTGTTCGCCGCCCGGGCCAGGTGTGATGCCCAGCGTGGCTTCAGCCCAGGCCACGCCGCTGGCCAAGCTGGGCGCCAGCACCACCAGGTGGTCCAGGGTGGCCGCAGCGGGCACGGCGCTCACAGCAGCACCGTGCCGGCGATGCAGGTCACCGAGTCGCCGCCGACCCACACCTGGCTCGCCGAATCCTGCGTGATGTACACCCAGCCGTCGCGCCCCAGTGCGGCGCCTTGGCGCGCGGTGTAGTGCTCGGGCAGCACGCCCTCGGCGATCAGCCATTGCGCCAGGCTGGCGTTGAGGCTGCCGGTGACCGGGTCTTCCGGCACGCCGATGGCCGCGGCAAAAGCGCGCACCTGCAAGCCGGTCGCAACCCCGGTTTCGGGCTCTGCTGCGGTGTCTGCCCGGGTGCCAAAGGCCAGCGCCTCCCGGTTCGATCTCGCTATCAATAAAGGATCTACATCGCTATATTCCACGCTGGCTAGGCCCACTTTTTGCCCTAAAGTTTTCAGGATGGCGTGGTCGGGCTGCACAGCCATGACGGTGGCAGGTGAGTCCAGCAGCAGGCTCAGCCACTGCGGCCCGTTGTCCAGCAGCTGGGCGGCCAGCACCTGCGCCGGCTGCAGGCCGAGTGCGGCCAGCACCGCCTGCAGCAGCGCCGGTTCCGGCTCGCTGCGGCGCACCGCGGGTGCGGCAAAGGCCAGCCGCGTGCCGTCGCGGCGCAGTGTGACCAGGCCGACGCCGCACTCCTGCACCACCTGCCCAGGCTGCTGCGGCTGGCCGACATGGGCCAGCCAGGCGTGGCAGCTGCCCAACGTGGGGTGGCCGGCAAAGGGCAGTTCGCCGCCGGGGGTGAAGATGCGCAACCGGTAGTCGGCGCCCTGCGCTGCCGCCTCGGCACTGGCCGGCAGCACAAAGGTGGTCTCGGACAGGTTGGTCCAGTGGGCAAAGCGCTGCATTTGCACGTCGCTCAAGCCAGAGCCATCCAGCACCACCGCCAGCGGGTTGCCCCGGTAGGGTATAGCGGTGAACACATCCACCTGTTGGTAAGAACGCTGAATGGCCCCCGAGTTAAAGGTATTCGTGCTCATGCTTGCTGCGCCCGGATGGCGTCGGCCAGGGCGGCCACGCCGCGGCGGATCTCGGCCACGCTGGGCGTGACGAAGGACAGGCGCAGGGTGCGGGGGTCGGCGGCGCCGGCGAAAAACGGCGCGCCGGGCACAAAGGCCACGCCGCGCGCCACCGCGTGTGGCAGCAGCTGCACGGCGTCCATGCCTTTGGGCAGCCGCGCCCACAGAAACATGCCGCCGGCCGGGGTGTTCCAGGTCAAGGAGCGGTCGGGGTCGCCGCCGGCCGGAAAGGCCTCGGCCAGCGCCTGCAGCATGGCGTCGCGCTGCGACTTGTACAGGGCGCGGATGGTCGGCACATGCCGGTCCAGGAAACCGTTTTGCATGACCTCAAAAATCACCCGCTGGTTGAAGCCGGGGCTGTGCAGGTCGGCCGCCTGCTTGGCCTGCAGCAGCTTGGGGTACACCGCAGGAGGTGCCACCAGGTAGCCCAGCCGCAGCCCGGGCGCCAGCACCTTGGAAAACGAGCCCAGGTAAATGCCGCCATCAGGATGGCGTGCGGTTAGCGGTGCCGGCGGGGGCGTGTCAAACCACAGGTCGCCATAGGGATTGTCTTCTATCAGCGGTATACCCAGCTCAGCGGTGGTTTGGCTCAGCCCGGCACGGCCGGCTTCACTCATGCTGCGCCCTGTCGGGTTCTGGAAATTGGGCAGCACGTACAAAAAGCGCGCCGCTGAGCCTGACCCATTC
>CAMCZF010000195.1 GCA_945885775.1 Rhodoferax sp. OV413
AGGACCAAAGTGGCAGAAGCGTGTCCAGCGCGGGGGACGTGAACGGTGACGGCTTGGCTGACCTGATCGTCGAAGCGGCTAAAAGCAAAACGGTGACGGGTAGAGATGCCGGGCGCAGCTATGTGGTGTTTGGCAAGAGCACGACCACGGCCATTGATCTGTCAGCCGTGGCGGGCGGCACCGGCGGCTTTGTCATCAACGGGCAGTGTGCGTATGACAGAAGCGGCAACAGCGTCTCCAGCGCGGGCGATGTGAACGGCGACGGCCTGGCCGACCTGATTGTCGGGGCCTATCAGAGCGATCCGGTGACGGGTAGAGATGCCGGGCGCAGCTATGTGGTGTTTGGCAAGACTGCGAGCACGGCCATTGATCTGTCAGCCGTGGCGGCAGGCTTGGGTGGTTTTGTCATCAACGGGCAGTGCGAGTTTGACTTAAACGGCTACAGCGTCTCCAGCGCGGGCGACGTGAACGGCGACGGCCTGGCCGACCTGATCGTCGGGGCCTATGCCAGCGACCCGGTGGCGGGTACAGATGCCGGGCGCAGCTATGTGGTGTTTGGCAAGAGCACGAGCACGGCCATTGATCTGTCAGCCGTGGCGGGCGGCACCGGCGGCTTTGTCATCAACGGGCAGTGCGGGTTTGACAACAGCGGCTTCAGCGTCTCCAGCGCCGGCGACGTCAATGGCGACGGCCTGACCGACCTGATTGTCGGCGCCTATCTGAGCGATCCGGTGGCGGGTAGAGAGGCCGGGCGCAGTTACGTGATTCTTGGCAGCACCACCGGGGCGTTTGACCAAACCGCCGTCGACTGGCTGGGCACCGCCGCTGCCGACACGCAAAGCGATGGCGGCGTGGCCAAAACGCTGGTGGCGGGTGCGGGCGATGACAGCCTCACGGCCACCGCCGCCAGCCTGCTGTATGGCGGTGCGGGCAATGACACTTTCACCATTGGCCAAGCCATGATCACCGCGCTGCAAAGCCCCATGGGCAGCGGCGGCAACGTGGACCAACTGGCCCGTATCGACGGCGGTGGTGGTAGATCCGACACCATCATTCTGTCGGGCGGCAATCTGACCTTTGACCTGACGCTGGTTGCCAGCCAGGCGGCCAGCAATCCCGGTGGAGGTAGTCGCCTTGACGGCATCGAGATCATTGACATCAAGGGCTCGGGAAATAACACCCTCAAGCTGACGTCAAAAGACGTGCTGGACATGGGCTCTGCCAATTCGCCTTTAGCTAGTAATGGCCGTCAGATGTTGATGGTTATGGGTAATAACGGCGACCAAGTTGATTTGGCGGACGGTACGGATAAGGCAGGCTGGGACAACAGAACTGGTTCGATTGGATTGTTCTATATTTGGAACCATGACACCAGTGGGGTCACTGTCTATGTTCAGTCGGGCGTTTTGGTGACTTGATGACAGCAGCCACCCCCCTCACGGGCCAGGCCTTGCGCTGTGCTGGGGTGGCCATGGTGCGCAATGAGGCCGATGTGATTGAGCTGTGGGCACGCTACAACTTGCGCGTGCTGGACAGCTTGCACGTGATTGACCACACCTCTCAGGACAACACGGTGCAACTACTTGAACAGTTGCAGGCCGAGGGCTTGCCTGTTTTTCTGCACCATTGGACAGACCAAGCTCACACGCAGGCAGACGCCATGCGCAGCGTAGCCCGCCCGTTGGCCTTGGCGGGCGGGGTCGATTTTGTGCTGCCTTTGGATGCCGATGAGTTGCTTGCCACCGACCGGGCCGGCTTGCACATGGCGCTGCGGGCGGTGCCTGCGGGCTTGATTGGCGCGATGAGATGGCGCACCTATTTGCCTGATGGTGACGAAGCCGACCCGTATTTTTTTCGGCGCATGCAAACCTACCGAAGTCTGGAGCACAAAGAACTGGTCAAGGTGATTGCACCGGCTCATTTGCTCGCCAACCATTCTTGGCAGGTCGGCAACCAAGCGCTCTATCCTGATGAGCATGGCACGCCCGTGCCGGCTGCCTTGTTGCCTTTTGTCTTGGCCCATTACCCGGTGAGAGGCTTGTTGCAGTTAGAGCGAAAAGTGGTGACTGGCGCGCTGGCGACGCGCTTAAAACGGCACCGGTTTCTGCACGAGTCATGGCACTGGTTGAAGATCGAAGCCGAGCTACAGCGCTGCCAGCGCCAACACCGGCCGGCAGACTTGAAAAAAATTGCGTCGGAGTACTCGCTGACCCTGCAGAACGATGAGCGGCTGCTGTTGCAAACCCTGGAGGGCCCCATTGCAGATGCGCCTGACTTGGTGTGCCGGTATGACGCCCGTCCGCTCAAGTTGGAAGACTTGGAGAGCGGCATTGCGAAGCTCAAGCAGGAAAATGCCCAGCATTTGGCCCTGCTGGGCAGGAACGAGTTCAACCAGGCCAACCAAGCCTGGCGAGAGCAGAAGGTGGCGCTGGCGCTGGCACTTTACAACGAGGCCACATTGCTGAACCCGGCGCTTGACCAAGCCCACTTGGGCAGTGCGCGCTGTCTGGTGCATTTGGCGCAATGGATGCCAGCCCGTGAGGCATTTGCAGAGGCCTTGCGCATCAACCCCCAAAACTACAGTGCGTGGTTAGAGGCTGGCCACCTGTGTCGCCAAATGGGCGAGCTGCAGCAAGCCTCCGGGGCTTATCAGCGCGCCATCAACGCGTCACCCAAGCGCCATGAAGCCCACTTGGCCATGGCGCGGGTGCTGCACCAGTTAGACCAAAAGCCTTTGTCCGCGCAAGCCTTTGAGCAAGCGATGGCTTTGGCCGATACGCCCCCGCTGCGCGCCGAGGTGGCTCACCGCATGGGGCAATACCTGCTGGAGTTGGGTGATAACGACGCAGTGGTTCAGGTGCTGGGCTTGGCGATTCAGGCCCTGCAAGACCAGGCCCGGGACCAGGCCAAGAACCAGGTGCCATTGCCCGATGTCAACCGCCTGTCCGAGGTTCAAATCGACTTGGGCGAGGCCTTGTGGCGATTGGGCCAGCACGCCAGTGCCTTGCAGGTCTTGACGCAGGCGTCAGCGGCCCACCACGAAACCACGTTGGCGCGTTTGGGTGCTGCCGCGTTCAGGCACAACCTGTGGCAAGAGGCGATCGCGGTGCTGCGCCGCAATGTCGAACTGCATCCAACAAGCCCCACCGCCCGTTGGAACCTGGCGCATTTGCTGGCTGAGTGCTGGCAAATGGACGAAGCCGAGCAGGTGCTGCAAGAAGCCGAGGCACTGGGCCCCATGCCGGGGGCCAAAAGCATGAGGGCCTCCATTGCAGGCCGCCAGGGCGACGCTGACACGGCGCTGCGCCTGTACCGCGAGATGGCGGCTGAGCCCGATGCGGCTCAAAATTTGTCGTCCAGCTCGGCCATGTCCTCGCTTTACAGCGACCAATTGACGGCGCAAGCCGTGGCCGATTTGCACCGCGAGCTGTTTACGCCACTGGGTCAGGGCGCGCGTTTGCGCGAGAGTTTTGTGCGGCCACCGCTTGCCGGGCGGCGCATCAAGTTGGGTGTGGTGAGCGCAGACTTTCATCACCAGCACCCGGTGAACATTTTCATGCAGCCGGTGCTGCGCGAGTTGGACTGCAGCCGTTTTGAGCTGTTTTTGTACTTCACCGGTGTCAGCTACGACGAGCAAACTCGGCTGGCGCAGCAACGCACAGAGCACTGGGTGGAAGCCACCACGCTGAACAACACGCAACTGGCCAAACGCATCGACGCCGATGGCATTGACCTCTTGCTGGATCTGGCCGGCCACACCGGGCAGCAGCGCATGAGCTTGTTTGCCAAGCGCGTGGCGCCGGTGCAAGCCACGTATTTGGGCTACCCGGGCTCCACCGGCGTGCCCAATATGGACTGGGTGCTGGGCGACGAGGTGGTCACCCCCGAGGGCAGCGACCATTTGTGCTCAGAGCGCGTTGCGCGCTTGCCCGGCACGGTGTTTTGTTTTGCGCCTGAGGTGGATTACCCGTACCCGGCTTACGCCGACGAGCTGGCCCAGCGGCCCTTGACCTTCGGCTCTTTCAACAACGTGCCCAAACTCACGCCACGCACCTTGGCGCTGTGGGCACAGATCCTGAAGGCCTTGCCAGATTCACGTTTGCTGCTCAAGGCCCCGAGTTTTTCAGACGGCGGTGCGGTACGCCTGTTTGGCGAGCGGCTGCACCAACTGGGCGTGGACCTGGCACGGGTCGAGTTTCGCGGTCCCACCGGCTTGACCGACATGATGGCCGAGTACGCTGGTGTGGATATCGCCCTGGACCCGGTGCCCTACAACGGCGGCACCACCAGCCTGCAAGCCCTGTGGATGGGCGTGCCGGTGGTGACGCAACGCGGCCAGCACTTTGTCTCGCGCATGGGCGCCAGCTTCATGACGGCAGCAGGTTTGCCCGAGTGGGTGGCAGAAGACGATGCGGGCTATGTGCGCGTGGCCGTGCACATGGCACAAGACCGGCACGCTTTGCTGCATCTCAAACGGGGTTTGCGTGAACGCCTCCAAGCCCGCCGGGGCTGGAATGTGGTGGCCCATACCCGCGCGATGGAGGCGGCCTTCGAACGCATGGTGAGCTGAACTGCGCCTGTGGAGCGGGTGAAGGGAATCGAACCCTCGTATGAAGCTTGGGAAGCTGCCGTTCTACCATTGAACTACACCCGCATGCGAAAGAGTATAGAGGATGGGATGAGCAGCAGCGGCACTAAGCTTAGCCAGCTTGGCTGTTCACCCAGTTGTCCACTTTCAGCCCGGGGTAGCCCACAAAATCTGCTTCGTTATGGGTGACCAGCGTGACGCCCAAAGCGACCGCGTGGGATGCGATCAATTTGTTTTTCGTTCAAATCAGATGGCGCCTCATGCCGTCACTCCATGCTCAACACCAGCCGCTTGCCCAGCACCCGCGCAGCGCGGTCAAGTTGCTTGAGGCTGGGCCAGTGGTGTGGGTCGTCAAGTCGCTGGGCCGCCGCCCACGAGGTGTCCAGGCCCCGGGCCAGGTCAGCAATGGGCCGCCCGCCCCGTGCCTCGCGCAAGATCATCACCGCCTGCACCGCTGCGCTGGGCGAGGCCACCGGCAGGCCGGCCGCGTCAGACGGAGCGGGGATCGTCTGCCCCTTGTCAAGCCGGTAAGCCAGCACGCTGGTCAGCACCTCGGCGGCATTGAGCGCGGCGTCCTCCAGCGTGTCGCCCTGGGTGATAGCCTCTTCAATGTCCAAGAACTGCACAAAATAGCCGCTCGGCTCCTGCGGGGTGGCGGTGTACGCGTAGACAAATTTCATTTCAGTCTCACTCCAGTTTGTCGTTGTATCTCGGCCAGCAAGCCCGCGCCGATGACTTTGGAGCCATGTATAGGCACCGGAATTGGGCGCGGCATGCCATCTTTTTCCATGACGTGGTGGCTGCCATTGATGCGGGCCAGCGTCCAGCCTGATGCCTTGAGTTTCTCGATGACTTGCCTGCCGTTCATATGAACAACTATATATCAAAAAAGATATGGTAAATCAAATAAGATATACGTAGCTGGCCAGCCAAAGTCAAGGAATCAAGTTCCAGCCAGAGTGATGCTGGCAACCAAGCTGATTCAAGATGCCCTCGCGGGCACTTCAACACCGACTCAGTGGCCGTTCACCCAGTTGTCCACCTTCAGCCCGGGGTAGCCCACAAAATCTGCTGAGTTATTGGTGACCAACGTAACGCCTAAAGCGACCGCGTGGGATGCGATCAGTTTGTCCAGCGCATCGCGGTGGCGGTCTTTGTAGGCTGCGCGGATTGGGCCGTAGGCCATCGCCGCTGGTGCATCAAACGGCGCCACCAAGATGTCTTCGAGCAGGCTCGCCAACGCCGCCCGGTTGGCCGCCTGAACGGCAAGACTTGAGCCGACGATGCCAAATTCAAGCTCAGCCAGGGTCACCGCAGAGATGACAACGTCGCCGACAAAGCACGCTGCAAAGCGTTCGCGCACCTCAGGCGGCTGGTGCTTCATAAGGTAAATGCAGATGTTGGTGTCTAGCATGTACTTGGGGTTCATAAAGCCTCGCGTTCGCCCTCGGTGTTGTCGCCCCGGCCCTGCGCCATGAAGTCTGGCGAGAACTGGGCGAGTTTGCCCAATACATCGCCCATGCGGCGGCGTGCCGGTCGGATGCGCAGCTCGTCCCCTTGACGCTCGATGATCAAGTCAAGGTCCCACGTGCCGTAGGCCAGTTCTGCAGGGATGCGAACAGCCTGCGAGTTACCGTTCTTGAAAAGCTTGGTGTTGGCCATGATCAGTCCTTTTTCGGATGTACGTGTACATCTTAACGTGAAAGGACGTCGCTTTCACACCTGATTTGTCAACTGATCTGTCCTTGGCGCACCGTCCATCTGTCCGCCAGTGATTCGCAAAGCGATCAGTGCGCAGCGCTGGGCGCCGCCGCCTTGCTACGCAGGTCGCCATAGGCGCCGGGTACATCTAACAAGTTGAGATGCTGGGCACCCGCTGGGGTTACAAAACGAACCGCCACTTCAGTGCCCTCAAAATCGTACTCCACCAGACCCACCTCTTTGGTGCCGATTCGGGGCTGGAATTCGTC
>CAMCZF010000196.1 GCA_945885775.1 Rhodoferax sp. OV413
ATGATGGTGCGAGAAGACACGCGCAAGGCTTACCCAGAGCCGCGATTCATTGGGTACAACAGGATTGAAGGACGCTTGATGGTGGTGGTGTTTTGCTGCCCCACGCCACAGCGCACGCACATTATTTCTTTCAGAAAGGCCAACGACCGTGAGCAAAACCAGTTTAAAACTCAAAGCCTCTGATGCACCTGTGGCCATTAACTGGGCAGCAGTGGACGCGTCTCCCCTGTCCGCCCCACCTGATGCGGACAGCCCAGCGTTGACCCGAGCCCAAGCTGCCCAGTTGCGCCCACTTGGTGAAGTGCTTCCGGCGTTCTCCACTGGCAAAACACGTATCACCATCAATTTGGACGATGCGGTGTTGCAAGCGTACAAGGCGCGAGCCGGTGGGCGCGGTTACCAAACGCTCATCAACGAGACCCTGCGCGAAGCCATGCGGGGTGTGCAATTGGCGGATTTGGTGCGCAACGTGATACGTGAAGAACTGCGCAGGTCATAAGGCGCAAACTGGTGTCCAGCGGTGCTTAGGTGCTTGACTTAACCATGCCTAGGGTTGCGCCAATTCCCGCGCCAGCCGGTTGTGTCGCTCCAACAGCGGCCCCAAATCCAGCGTAGCCAGTTGACCTTCACGCACCACCACCCGGCCGTTGACCACGGTCCAGGCGGCCTGGGGGCTGGCGCAGAGCAGCAGGGCGCCCACAGGGTCGTGCACTGCGCCGCCGGCAAAGCCCAGTGTGCGCAGGTCAAACAGCGCCAGGTCGGCGCACATGCCTGGTGCCAGGTGGCCGATGTCGGGCCGGCCCAGCACCTGCGCTCCGCCACGGGTGGCCAGCGCCAATGCATCGCGCGCGCTCATCTCGGCCGGGCCCAGGTCGCAGCCAAAAAAGGTCTGGCGCTCGCCCTGGCTGTTATGCCGTTCTTCGGGCGGCTGCATGGCGCGGCCGACACGGGCCAGCAGCATCGCCTGCCGGGCCTCGTTGACCATATGGGCACTGTCATTGCTAGCGCTCCCGTCCACCCCCAGCCCCACCGGCACGCCGGCATTCAGCAGACGCCGCACCGGCGCAATGCCCGAGGCCAGCCGCATATTGCTGCAGGGGCAGTGCGCCACCCCGGTCCGGCTGGCAGCAAACAGGCTGATGCCTGCGTCGTCCAGCCGCACGCAGTGGGCGTGCCAGACATCCGGCCCGAGCCAGCCCAGGTCTTGCGCGTACTCGGTCGGTGTGCAGTTGAACTTTTCGCGTGAGTAGGCCAGGTCATGGTCGTTCTCGGCCAGATGGGTGTGCAGCCGTGCGCCCAGGCTGCGCGCCAGCGCCGCGGATTCGCGCATCAGGTCGCGGCTGACGCTGAAAGGCGAGCAGGGCGCAGCCGCCACGTTCACCATGGCCCCGTGGCGCGTGTCGTGCCAGGTCTCGATCAGGCGCTGCGTGTCTTTGAGGATCAGTTCCTCGCGCTCCACCAGCGCGTCGGGCGGCAGGCCGCCTTGCGACTGGCCCACGCTCATGCTGCCGCGCGTGGCCACAAAGCGTATGCCGATGGCCTGCGCCGCCTCGATGCTGTCGTCCAGCCGCACGCCATTGGGGTACAGGTAGAGGTGGTCGCTGCTGGTGGTGCAGCCGCTCAGCAGCAGCTCGGCCATCGCCACCCGGCTGCTGACCTGCACCATCTCTGGCGTTAGGCCGGCCCAGATCGGGTACAGGGCGCGCAGCCAGCCAAACAGTTCGGCGTTTTGCGCCTGGGGAATAGCCCGCGTCAGGCTCTGGTACATATGGTGGTGGGTGTTCACCAAGCCTGGCAGCACCAGGTGGCCGCGGGCGTCAATTACCTCGTCGGCAGTTGCAGGCAATTCAGCGGCAGGGCCAATGGCTTCGTTGCGGTGGTCGCGGATGAAGACCGAGGCCTGGCGCAGTTCTCTCGCTTGGTTTGGGTCCAGGTGGTCAAAGGTGGCGATGCAGTCGGCGTTGCGGATGAGCAGGGTGGGCATGAGGACTGGTCACAATGATGGGCTGGAGACCTGTCAATGATCGCACCAAACCCTGCCACCTCACCCCGCGAATTCCTGACCCAGTTGTACCGCGCTGCGGTTCAGCGTGCCCTGCCGTTGCACAGCATGGCGTCGTTTTTGCCGCCGCCGCCACGCGGGCGCACGCTGGTGCTGGGCGCAGGCAAGGCGGGTGGCGCCATGGCGCAGGCCCTGGAGGCGCTGTGGCCTGCTAACGCGCCGCTGAGTGGGCTGGTGGTGACGCGCTACCACCACGTGCCGCCGCGCCCGGCCGGGCTGGCCCATCGTATTGAGGTGGTGGAGGCAGCGCACCCGGTGCCAGACGCCGCCGGGCTGGCCGCGGCCGAGCGTATGCTGGCGCTGACCCAGGGACTGACCGCCGATGACTTGGTGCTGTGCCTTATTTCTGGTGGCGGCTCGGCCCTGCTGACGCTGCCGGCCGACGGCCTGAGCCTGGCCGACAAGCAGGGCATCAACCGCGCCCTGCTGGCCAGCGGCGCCAACATTGGCGAAATGAACAACGTGCGCAAGCACCTCTCGCGCATCAAGGGCGGTCGGTTGGCGCAGGCCTGCTGGCCAGCCCGGGTGGTGACGCTGACCATCAGCGATGTGCCGGGTGATGACCCATCCACCATCGCCAGCGGCCCGACCGTGCCCGATGCCAGTACCTGCGCAGACGCGCTGGCCACACTGGCGCGCTACCGCATCGAGCTGCCGCCTGCCGTGGCGCAGGCGCTGACTAGCGGCACGCTGGAGACGCCCAAACCCGGCGACCCGCTGTTTGCCGGCCACGCGGTGCACCTGATCGCCACGCCCCAACAGTCATTGCAAGCAGCGGCTGAGCTGGCCCGTGCGGCTGGCCTGGCCGCGTACATCCTCAGCGATGAAATGGAGGGCGAGTCGCGCGAGGTGGGGCGGGTGCATGCCGCGCTGGCGCGCGCGGTGGCGCGTCGCGGCCAGCCGTTCGCAAGGCCCTGTGTCATCCTGAGTGGCGGCGAGACCACCGTCACGATCCGTCCGCAAGCGCCCGGTGCGGCGCGCGGCCGCGGCGGACGGGCCGGCGAGTTTTGCCTGGGGCTGGCGCAGGCCCTGCAGGGGCAGGCCGGCGTGTACGCGCTGGCCGCCGACACCGACGGCATCGACGGCGTGGAAGACAACGCCGGCGCCTGGGTGGCGCCCGACACGCTGCAGCGCGCAGCCATTGCCGGCCTTAAGGTGGACGACCACCTGGACCGCAACGACGCCTACGGCTACTTTGCCGCGCTGGGCGATCTGGTCACCACCGGCCCGACCTTCACCAATGTCAACGATTTCCGGGCGGTGCTGATGCTGTAAAGGCAAAGCCTGGCAAATCGGAATTCTGCACTTCGCGGTACAAGGACAGTCAAGCACTCAGTGCCTGGCTATGGGTGGACGCAGATGCTTTGCGAACCCGCTCTTGCACCTGATCAAGCAAACGGACCGATTTCAGTGGAGGAGTGCAGGGATTCATGAAAAATTGGCCACTGTTGGTTTGTACTGTTTGCGTATCGAAGCCCCATCCGGGCCGCCCGGAGAAATGCGTGGGCGCATGGGGACGCATTCGAGGAAAGCGAGCCATACCTTCTGGCGCTTGTCGTCGCATTCGTCTATGTGGCAAGTCGAGAGAGCGCGCAAGTTGCCTAACTTGAGCAAGCCGCCGGTCAACGCAGCGTTAAATTTCACCTTGCGTTCCTTTATTTTGTAGATACAATTAAGTATGCTCAGATGGGACGAACCAAAGCGCAAGCTGAACCTCAAGAATCACGGGCTTGACTTCGTTGGATGCGATGCAATCTGGAACCACTTCACAGTGACCCGCGAGGACAAACGGCAATACTAAGGCGAAGAGCGCTTGGTCTGTTTCGGTCTTCTCAAGTCTGAAGTGGTTGTGATGGTTTACACCGAGCGCCCGAAAGGGCCTCACGTGATCTCGCTGCGAAAGGCAGAAAAACATGAAGCTCGCTACTACCGCCAAGTTGCCAAAGAAAACCTCGGCTAAGGTCAACGACCCGGACAATCCCGCATGGACTGAGGACATGCTGGGTGCGCCAGTACTGAAGCGGGGCCGCGGGCCGCAGGCTACACCCACGAAGGTTCTCACCTCTGTCCGTTTGGATGCGGACATTTTGGAGTTCTTCAAGTCGAAGGGGGCTGGCTATCAGTCGCGGATCAATGCAGCGCTTCGAATGGAAGTGGAGAGGAAATTAACTGGCCGTCCAAGAGCGACATCGCGCAAGAGCGTCGCGGCTTGACTTCTACGTTACAGACTCCATCGCGCTCCATGTCTACCCAGCAGGGCTCATGCAACTGCGGCGCAGTCAAATTCACGCTTGATCAAGCGCTGACCGGCGCCACCGCCTGCCACTGTACGCAGTGCCGAAAACAATCCGGCCATTTCTTCGCGTCCGCGAACCTACCCAAACAGGCTGTGCAACTCACCGGCGAGGAAAGCCTGACCTGGTATCAGTCTTCCGAGAAGGTCCGGCGCGGCTTCTGTTCTAAGTGCGGTTCGTGGCTCTTCTGGGAGCCAGTGTTCCGGGACTGGACGTCCGTGGCACTTGGCTCGTTGAACGATAAGACCGATCTGAGGCTTGAGCGCCATATTTTCGTGGCCCACAAGGGCGATTACTACGAAATTGGTGATGGGCTGCCTCAGAACGAGAATTAGGACCCATATTCTGCCGTCGTCGCCCGCTTGGATCGAACGTTAGCCCCTGACACTGTTCAATGGAATGAATCCTGTCATCCTTGCCGCTTTGCGCGCCTTCCCCCAGCAACTTGAGGTCCATTACGCTGCGTTTCCGGCGGAGTTCAAGAATTGGGCTCCTCCATCCTGGGAAGGGGTGCCAAGTGAACCGCTCACGGCCATCGAGCAGATTTGCCATGTACGCGACATCGCAATTGACGGATATCACGTTCGCTTTCGCCGAACGCTGACTGAAAGCCACCCCACCTTGGCTTCTATCGACACTGAAGCTCTGGCCAAGGTGCGCGCCTACGGAAAGTCAGATGCAACCGCTGCCCTTGCAGCGTTTCGAGAGGCACGTCGGCAAACCGTGGCACTCATTGCCAGCCTGCCGCCGGAGCAGTTTGATCACACCGCCGAGTTTGAAGGCTACGGGCCTCTGTCCCTGCGCAGCCTGGTGCACTACCTCTGTAGCCATGACCAGCAGCACCTTGCAGGGCTACAGTGGCTTCCCGGCAAGATGGAGGCTTCTCGTGTTCCGGCCCAGGGCTAACCCCTTCGTCATCGGGACCTGCCCTCAGCAGGCCGCTCACATCGAACATTAAACCGCATGACACAGTGCCCGCATTGCAAAGAGCTAGGCGTGACGTCTTTGGCGAAGAGGCGGTCTAGTCGTGAGCACCCTGCGGTGTGTGGCCTTTGCGGGCGTTTATCGCATGTGATCGCAAGCACCAGTTCCGGTATTCTTCTTGTCTCAATCTTCATCGTAGGCACCTTTTTTCTAATTGGTTCGGTCAACGACGTCGCATTTTTGGGGTGGCTCGGACTGCCTGTGGCCGTAGGCCACAATGTGTGGGCTTGGAAGCGGGCCGTACTCTGGTCAATCTCAGGCGACAGTGCAAAATCTTCTCGCCGAGGCGGCCTCATCGTCAATACCCTCGCACTGCTAGGAATTTTCTGGTCATGAACTACACAACGCGACTGCGGTTTAACTGGACCGCAAAAACGGAAAAGCAGCGACAGATTGCCGCTAGGCGGCTCTTGCTGCGCGCCGGTGGCCGCCATCGTTAATCCTCTACCCGCACTGAGCCTGGAGCCTTTGATGCCAAACACGAACGAACCAAAAGACGGTGATTTCGCGTCCTACCTGGAGGGGTTTACGAGTCGCAAAAATGGCATTGGACTGGAATTGAATGCGGATAGGGGCAGCGCACGACCGGCAGAACGGAAGCCAGGGCGGCAAACTATCCAGCATGTGCTCGCAGAAGGCCAAGATCCCACGATCGAATTTCTTGAAGTTAAGCCACACAAACACACCCTCGCACACCCTCATGCATATCTCAGGCAAGTGCCATTGCGGCGCAATCTCCTTTACCGCAACCGTAGACCCAAATCGAGTCCTGGTCTGCCATTGCGCGGACTGTCAGGTCTTCTCTGGCGCGCCGTTCCGTGCTGTGCTCCCGACCCCGGCGGAGAGCGTTGAAATATCGGGCACGGCCAAGCACTACGTCAAGGTTGCAGAAAGCGGAAACAAGCGAGTACAAGCCTTCTGCCCCGAGTGCGGAACTCAGTTGTACGCCACTGAGGGTGAAGGTCCTCCCAAAGTCCTGAACCTGCGCTTGGGCTGCGTCGACCAACGAGACCAACTTGCGTCGGCTGCACAGATATGGGGCGACTCCGCAATGCCATGGCTTGAAGGCTTGCCCTCCGTACCTATGCATCACAAGGGTTTGGCCAGTCCCATCGTACACCGTCGCACCCAGATGCCTCGCGATCAAAGGCATAACGAGTAAGGATAGGTCGCGCTAAGCCGCGACCTGATCCGTTTGAACAT
>CAMCZF010000197.1 GCA_945885775.1 Rhodoferax sp. OV413
CCAGCTGAGACAGGGCCACCACGGTGTTGCCGGCCGAGCCGCCACCGGTGCGCCGGGTTTTGGCACCGTGCAAGTGCCCCAGCAGTTCCGTGCGTCTTGGCGCATCAATCAGCGTCATGTGCCGCTTGTCCACCCCCATGGTCTGGAGCTGATCGTCAGAGACTTCGTATTCAGAGTCGACCAGGGCATTGCCGATGGCGTAGAGGTGGTAGCGGGTCATGGGTAGGGCGCGGATAGGTTGAGAAAAATCATGTCAAAAGACAGGGGCTGCAGTGTAGCGTCGGCTAACAGGCGAGATGCCAATTGGGTCGTTATACTGAGTTATTTAAAAATCAGTATAACTAACCTATGCTGTACACAACGCTATCCACAAATGCGCAAACGGCTTATGCTGCCCTGAGCAGTGCCAGCAGGCTGGAGGACGTTCGTACTGTGGCTGAACTGCCGGGCAGTTTTTCAAGGAAGTTGATCAAAGGCAAGGCCTACTGGTATTACCAGACGCCCGACATGACCGGCAAGCAAATTCAAATTTTTTTGGGGTCCGCCTCGGACGACCTGTCCGAGCTGATCGCGCTACACCGCAGCGGCGACGCCAAAAAAATGCATCTGCGGCAGCTAACCCGTCAAGCCATTGCAGCTGGGTGCCCCGCCATTGTGCCAACTCACGCCAAAATTATCGAACGTCTGTCCGATGCGGGTTTTTTTCGGGCGGGGGGGATCTTGGTCGGGACGCACGTGTACATGGCCTACCAAAACTACCTCGGTGTGCGATGGCAGTCGGCGGCACAAACGGTTGACCTGGACTTCGCGCACGCGGGGCGCAATGTGTCGGTGGCGATCCCATCTGACGTGACCATGGACATGGGGAGCGAAATCGAGGCCTTGAAAATGGGATTCGTGCCAGTCAAGAGCCTGACCACCTACGTCAAGTCCGACGAACGCGACTTGCAGATTGATTTCGTCACCTGCCGGCATCGAGGCGGTGACACGCCGGTGCTGATCAAGGCACTCAATGCCACGATGCAGCCGCTCAAGTTCATGGAGTTTTCCATGGAGGCGCCGATTCAGGTCACCTTGCTCGCGCAGCGTGGCCCGACCACGGTGAATGCGCCACCGCCAGAAAAATACGCCTTGCACAAGCTGCTGGTCTTTGGCAAGAGGCCTCAAGCCATGCGGGTCAAGGCCAGCAAGGATTTGGACCAGGCGGCATCACTGATCGCCTACCTGGCCGAACATGACGCCGAATTGTTGGGCGAAACCTGGCAGCAGCTGCTGGCTCGCGGGCCCGGCTGGCGAAGTCGGGCCACGGAGGGCCTGACGGCTATGAAAGCGCGGTATCCGGACGTGGACACCTCAGTCTTGGGCACCTAGCGGCGCCCACCAAGGCTTAGCCCATGTGCAGGCCGCCGTTCACCGAGAAATCGGCGCCGGTGGCGTAGCCGCCTTCTTCTGATGCCAACCACGCGATGATGGATGCGATCTCGCTGGGTTCGCCCAGGCGCTTGACGGGCACCGTGGCCACAATCTTGTCGAGCACGTCTTGGCGGATGGCCTTGACCATGTCGGTGCCGATGTAGCCCGGGCTCACGGTGTTGACCGTGACGCCCTTGGTGGCTAGCTCTTGCGCCAGCGCCATCGAGAAGCCGTGCATGCCGGCCTTGGCGGCCGAGTAGTTGGTCTGGCCAGCCTGGCCTTTTTCACCATTGACCGACGAGATGTTGATGATGCGGCCCCAGCCCTTTTCAACCATGTCGGCTACCACTTGTTTGGTGACGTTGAACATGGAGTTGAGGTTGGTTTCGATCACGGCGTCCCAGTCTTCGCGCGTCATCTTGATGAACATGCGGTCTTTGGTGATGCCGGCGTTGTTGACCAGCACGTCGATGCTGCCGTGCTCGGCCTTGGTCTTGGTGAAGGCATCGACCGTGGAATCCCAGTTGCCGACATTGCCGACCGACGCGTAGAAGGTGTAGCCGTGGGCGGCCTGCTCGGCGATCCACTTGGCGTGGTCACGGGTGGGGCCGCAGCCGGCGATGACCTTGTAGCCCTCTTTGTGCAGGCGCTGGCAGATGGCGGTTCCGATGCCACCCATGCCCCCGGTGACGTATGCGACTTTTTGACTCATGATGTTCTCCTCTTGGTTGTTAACTGACTCGAAACTGGGGTGCGGGCGCTGTGCTTAGCGCTCAATGGTGAGGGCCACGCCCATACCGCCGCCGATGCACAGACTGGCAATGCCTTTTTTGGCGTTGCGCCGCTGCATCTCGTGCAGCAGGGTAACAAGAATACGGCAGCCAGAGGCCCCGATGGGGTGACCAATCGCAATCGCACCGCCATTGACGTTGACCTTGCTGGTGTCCCAGCCCATTTGCTGATTCACGGCGCAGGCCTGGGCGGCAAAGGCTTCGTTGATTTCCAACAGGTCGAGGTCGGCGGCGTTCCAGCCGGCGCGTGCCAGCGCTTTTTGCGAAGCCGGCACGGGGCCCATACCCATCAGCGCCGGGTCCAGACCGCTGGTGGCAAAGCTGGCGATGCGGCCCAGGGGTGTCAGGCCTAGCGCGGCGGCTTTTTTGGCGCTCATCACCATCACGGCAGCGGCGCCGTCGTTCAGGCCCGAAGCATTGCCGGCGGTCACGCCACCGGCCTTGTCAAAGGCGGGGCGCAGGCCGGCCAGCGCTTCTGCACTGGTCTTGCGGTTCAGGTATTCATCTGCGGCAAACACCAGCGGGTCGCCCTTTTTCTGGGCGATGCTGAAGGGCACGATCTCGTCGGTGAACTTGCCGGCGTCTTGCGCTGCGGCGGCCTTGTGCTGGCTGGCCAGGGCCAGTGCATCCTGCATGTCGCGGGTAATGCCATGGGCCTTAGCCACGTTTTCGGCAGTGATGCCCATGTGGTACTGGTTGTAGACGTCCCACAGGCCGTCCACAATCATGCTGTCAACCATCTTCCAGTCGCCCATGCGCTGGCCGTCGCGGCTGCCCATCAGCACATGGGGGCTGGCACTCATGTTTTCCTGGCCACCTGCGATGACGATGTCGCTGTCGCCCCAGGCCACGGCCTGCGCGGCCAGCATCACGGCTTTGAGGCCGGAGCCGCAGACCGCATTGATGGTGAGCGCGGGCGACTCCTTGGCAATGCCGCTCTTGAGCAGCGCCTGACGCGCCGGGTTCTGGCCTGCACCCGCCGCCAGCACCTGGCCCATGATGACCTCACCCACCTGGTCGGGCGCCAGGCCAGTGCGCTCGAGCAAGGCCTTGATGACAGCCGCACCCAGCTCCGGCGCCAGCGTCTTGGCCAAGGTGCCGCCAAATTTGCCGACTGCGGTGCGGGCGGCTGAAACGATCACGATATCTTGCATTTTTTGTCTCCTGATTGACGAACGATAGTGTTAAAAAAATTGAACAGCGTTGCCTAGCACGTTACGAAGAAAGCCCCGTCATGCTTGGCTTGACCGGGCAGGCCTGGATTCCCGGTCGTGGCCGGGAATGACGGGGTGCTGTTACTGCGGCCCTCATCCGTCATGCTCGGCTTGACCGGGCATCCATGGATTCCCGCGTCCGCGGGAATGACAGTCATCATTGCCGGAATGACAGGCATCGTTGCGGGAATGAGAGGTATCGTCACAAGCTCGCCCATCGACCTTAGGCCTTGGCCTTGACGTAGCGGCCCGGGGCGGGTTCGATGGCTTTGTAGTTGCCCTTGCCGTAGGCCTTGGGCGCGGCGATCTGTTTGCCGGCGTGGCTTTGCAGCCAGGCAGCCCAGTCACCCCACCAGCTGCCGGCGTGCTCGGTGGCGCCAGCTAGCCAGTCAGCTTGGGCGGCCGGGAACTGACCGTCTTCGCGCACCCAATGGCTGCGTTTCTTGGCGGCCGGCGGGTTGATCACGCCGGCAATATGGCCCGAGGCGCCCATGACAAAACGCTTTTGGCCGGGCAGGTGCTGGGTTGAGGCATAAGCGCCGCCGATCGGCACGATGTGGTCTTCGCGCGAGCCGTAGATGTAGACCGGCAAGTCGAGCTTGCGAAAATCAATTTTTTGGCCACAGACCGTGACCTTGCCCGGCTGGCACAGCTTGTTTTCCAGGTAGGTGTTGCGCAGGTACCAGGCGTAAAACGGCCCGGGCAGGTTGGTGGAGTCGCTGTTCCAGTACAGCAAGTCAAAGGGCGGTGGCGTTTCGCCCTTAAGGTAGTTGCCGACCACGTAGTTCCAGACCAGGTCGTTCGGGCGCAAAAAGCTGAAGGTGGACGCCAGGTCCTGGCCCTTGAGCAGACCCCCCTTGCCCAATTCTTGCTCGCGGTACTTGACGAAAGCCTCGTCAATGAACACGTCCAGAATGCCGGTGTCGGTGAAATCGAGCAGGGCCGTCAAAAAGGTCGCACTGGCCACGGGCTTTTCACCGCGTGCCGCCAGCACCGCCAAAGCTGTGCCGAGGATCGTGCCGCCCACGCAAAAGCCCAGGGCATTGATGGTCTTGGCGCTGGTGATCTCTCGCGTCACCGTGATGGCCTTGATGGCGGCGTCTTCGACGTAGTTGTCCCAGGTCTTCTTGGCCAGGCTGGCATCCGGGTTGCGCCAGCTGACGACAAAGGTGCGGTGGCCTT
This sequence comes from Rhodoferax sp. OV413, assembly GCA_945885775.1. GTDB lineage: Bacteria > Pseudomonadota > Gammaproteobacteria > Burkholderiales > Burkholderiaceae_C > Rhodoferax. The sequence continues at coordinate 4,601 of CAMCZF010000197.1, forward strand.
GCGCCACGGCATAACGAATCAGCGAATTTTCGGGCTGCAGGTCCAGAATGTAGAACTTGTTGATGCAGGGCGGAACCAGCAAAAAGGGCTTCTCGTACACCTTGGCGGTCAGCGGCTTGTACTCAATGAGCTGGAACAATTCATTCTCGAACACCACCGCGCCTTCGGTGGTGGCCACGTTTTTGCCGACCTCAAACAGGCTCTCGTCGGTCATAGACACATGGCCTTGCTGCAGGTCATGCAGCATGTTCTGCAGGCCCTTGGCGATGCTCTCGCCCTTGGTTTCAATGGCTTTTTGCTGGGCGTCGGCATTGAAGGCCAGAAAGTTGCTGGGGGCGCTGGCTGCCATCCACTGCTCCACCGCAAAGCGGATGCGAGCGCGGGTTTTGGCGTCACCCTCGACCGCCTCAGCCAGACCCATCAGGGTGCGGGCATTGAGCAGGTAGGCTGAGGCTGAGAAGGCGGCAACCGGGTTGGCGCTCCAGGCCTGGGCGGCAAAGCGTTTATCCTTGGATGGCGCGGTGCCTTGCAGGCTGTTGGCCCACAAGGCGCTGGCGTCTTGCAGGTACTGGGCTTGCAGGGCCTCCAGCTTGTCTTGGGCGAAGTGCACTTGCGGCGCGGCGGCCGACGCACTGGGCAGCCCGGCGGCCAAGCCGCCCAGATCCATGTTCTGGAAGGATTGGAAGGTCTTGGCCCAGTTGTCAGCCAGGGAATCCTGGAACTGCTGTGCCGATTGCGCCCATAATGCTTGGGTGTTCTCCGCCATGCTGTCTCCTCTTGATTGTCTGCATATCAGTAGAAACCCGAGTATCGCAGTTCCAGCCCTTCGAGAAGCTGACAGTTATTCAAATCCTGCCACAATTTTGATGCCATGTACCTGGTTCCCATCGCTTGGCTGTATGTGACCGTGATGATGGCGGTGGTCGAGGCCAACAGCCCAAACGGCACGCTGCTGGGCGCCCTCATCACCTTTTTGCTCTATGGCGCCGGGCCCATCGCGCTGGTGATGTACGTGATGGGCACACCGGCACGCCGTCGCGTCATCAAGGCCCGCGAAGCGGCCGAGCAGGCACCCGCTCCGACCTCAGACCAGCCAGATGCAAGCCGCGAACCGCCCGCTGACCCGGTCGCGCCGGTGCGAAAAGAACCGTGACGGTTGGCTGACGGTGCACCAGGCCGGGCTGCTGTCATTGCCAAACACCTGCTGGATGCCCAGAGCCGCCAGGCGCTGACGGGCCAGGCCAGCAAGGTCAGCCCGCCATTTGCCGGGACCGGCTTCGGCAAACAGGGCAGCAGCAGCCGGGTCGTGATCGACGAACACCTGGCGCACTTCAGCACCCACCTCAAACGCCTGCGGCCCAATGCAAGGCCCCAACCACGCTATGATTTCAGTAGCTAGAAACCCAATGCTATCAAGGGCTGGGGCCCTAAAAGCCTTGAAAGTTTCCTCCAGAATACCAATGCCATTACAGCCGGCCAAACCGCGCCAGCCGGCATGCGCTGCCGCCACCCAGCGGCCCTGCAGGTCGGTCAGCAAAACCGGCAGGCAGTCGGCCACCATGATGGTGCAGGCCACGCCGGTCTGCTGGCTGACGGCGGCATCCGCCACCTGGCCATCCAGGCTGGCGGCATCTAACGCCTGCACCTGGGTGCCATGCACCTGGCACAGGAAGACCGGCCGAACGCCCAGCACACGCGCCAGTGCCGCCCGGTTGGCCGCCACCGCTGCCGGCGCGTCGCCCACATGGTCGCCCAGATTGAAGCTGTCGTAAGCGCCACTGGAAGCGCCGCCGCGGCGGCTGGTGCACAGGGCTTTGACCCGTGCCGGCGCCGGCCAGTCGGGTTGGAACCAATCGGGGTTCATGACCTGACGCGCTCAGGCTTCATAGTCCGGGCAGTTGGCCGGCTGAGC
>CAMCZF010000198.1 GCA_945885775.1 Rhodoferax sp. OV413
CACCGCCATGCCGATCTCGTCGGCCGCCTCCATGGAAGCCTGGTACGGCGTTTTACCCATGCGCAGGTGGCGCTCGATGTTTTCGATTTCGACAATGGCGTCGTCGACCAGTACCCCCACCACCAGCGCCAGCGACAGCAGAGTCACCGTGTTGAGGGTGTAGCCAAAATACTGCAGCCCCAAAAAGGTCGGGATCACCGACAGCGGCAACGCCGCCGCCGCCACCAGGGTCGCGCGCCAGTCGCGCAAAAACCACCACACCACCAGCACAGCCAACAGCGCGCCCTCGTACAGCAGCTCCATCGAGCCGCGAAAGTTTTCGGCCACGGGGGCGGCATTGTCGATTGCCTGTGTCAGCCGAATCTGTGGAAAACGGGTCTGCAGCTCGGCCACGGCCGCGCACACGCCACTGGCCACGGTCACCTCGCTGGCCCCCTTGGTGCGAAACACTTCGAAGCCGACGACCTCCCGGCCGTCCAGCGTGGCCAGGGCGCGCGGCTCGGCCACCGTATCCAATACTTTTGCCACATCGCCCAGCCGGATCTGACGGCCGTCGGCCAGGCTAATGTCAAGCTGGGCCAGCTCGGCGGCGGTCTTGACCGTCGCGATGGTGCGCACCGACTGCTCGGCGCCGCTGATGTCGCCGCGCCCGCCCGGTGCCTCTTGCTGCACCAGCCGCAGCCTGCGCGAGACGTCAATCGCTGACACCTGCAAGGCGGCCATGCGTGCGGCGTCGAGTTCGACCCGCACTTCCCGCGTGACGCCGCCCATGCGCTTGACGGCGCCCACGCCAGGCACCGTCAGCAGCCTCTTGGCCACGGTGCTGTCGATAAACCAGCTCAGGTCCTGGGTGTCGAGCCGGCTGCCGGTGGCGGCCGAGGTGGCCGCCGCCGTGGCGGTGAAGGTTAAGACCACGCGCCCGGCAGTCGAGGCTTTGGTAACCGCTGGGTCACGCAAATCGGCTGGGAGGTCTGCACGTACTCGGGCTACGGCGTCGCGCACGTCGTTGACGGCGTCAGTGATCGGTTTCTCAAGGATGAACTCGACCGTGACCTGAACATCGCCGTCCAACACCTTGGTGTAAATGTTTTTCACACCCTGGAGCGTGGCAACCGAGTTCTCCAGCTTGCGCGCGACCTCGGTCTCAAGTTGGGCCGGTGCGGAGCCTGCAAGCGAGGCGCTGATGGTGACGATCGGCAGCTCGATGTCGGGGAAATCCTGCACCACGCTGGCGCGGTAGGCCAGCAGCCCAGCCAGTGTGAGCAGCACGAAAAGCATGATGGCCGGCACCGGGTTCTTGATCGAGAGCGAGGAGAAGTTCATGACTGCTCCTTATTTCGTAGCAGGCGTGTCAGGATTGGCAAGGGCTGAGGCCGGATTTGATGCTGAACCTGGCGCCACTTTGACCAGGTCGCCATCGTTCAGAAAGCCCGCACCGCTTGCCACCAGCAGAGCCTCGGCGCCAACGCCCTCCAGCAGTTCGACCCGCTCGCCGATCCGCCGGCCCGTCTGCACCTTGAGCTGACTCACGCGTTGGTCCGCATTGAGCCGGAACACATAACTGAAGCCATCGCGCACCACCACCGCCTGTTGCGGCACTGTAAGCGCCGGTGAGCTACCCAGCTCGAACTCGCCGCGGGCAAACATGCCCGCCTTGAAACTGCCGGCGCCGCTGCGCTGGCTCGGGAGGTCCACATAGACCAGACCAGAACGGGTTTGCGGGTCGACCGTAGGTGCCACCATGCGCACTCGGCCTTTGAGCTCGCTGCCGCTGGCGGCGAGCACGGTCACCGCGGTGCCGGGCCGCAGCCGGGTGAGTTCGACCGAACTGACCTCGGCGCGCCACTCCAAACGGCCCTGGCGGATCAGCCGGAACAGCTCGGTGCCCGCGCCCACTACGGCGCCGACCGTCGCCAGGCGCGCTGAAATGACACCGCCGTCGGGCGCGCGGACTTCGGCGTACTGCAAGCGCAGGAGTTGAGCAGCCAACCCGGCCTTGACCGACTCAACCCGGGCCTTGGCGGTCTGCTCGGCCGTTAGGTACTGGTTAATTTGCTGGCCACTGAAGACGCCGGTATTTTGCAGAGCGCGCACTCGGTCAGCGTTGGCGCTGGCCTCTTGGGCGTTGGCGCTGGCCTCGGTCACGGCGGCGCGTGCCTGCGCCACATCAGACTGCACCGCTTCGGTGGCAAAGCGGGCCAACACCTGGCCCCGTTGCACCACGTCGCCCACGTTGACCAGCACCTCCGTCAGCCGCAGGCCGCTGATTTCGGCGCCCATGCTGGCCTCCTGCCAGGCCGCCACATTGCCGTTGGCACTGAGTTTGATCGGCAGGGCACTGCTTTGGGCACGGGTGCTGGTCACGGTCAGAGCGGGTCGCGCAGCCACTGGGGCAGGCGGCAGTGTTGCTTGCGGTTCAGCTTTGGGACGGTTCAGCCAGTAAGCGACAGCACCGACGGCAGCCACGGCGGCCAAGATAAGCGCTAGCGAGGAGGGGGTTTTGGCGAAACGCATGGGGGTCAGGGTTCTCAGGCAGATTGGGATGTGGGCGGCGCGTGTTGGCGGCAGTGCCGTCTACGCATATGTCCGGCTCAGGGCAGGTCAGGAAACAGCGTGACGTCCAGTCCGCGCGGGCGCGCTGGCCCGCTGAAAATCGAATCACAGAAGTCTAGCAGTGTGTGCCAGTCAGCCAAGCTGTGGTCGTGCCCGCCGGGCCGGCAGGTCATGGCCAGCTGTGCGGGTACACCCAGCAGCCTGTAAACCGCCAGCGTCGCCTGGTGCGTGAGCAAGCTGCCCTGCGGGTTGGCCCAGGCGTCGTCCAAGGCCTCGGTGGTCAGCAGGGCGCGTGGTGCGATCAAGGCTTTGAGAAAGTGCTGGTCAAAGGGCAGGGCCTGCTCGCGGCCGGCAAATTGCCCCAGGGTTGGCGCAAACCAGTGCGGAAATGCGCGGGTGATGTCGGCCAGGCTTTCCGCGCCCGGGCCCAGCCAGCGGAAGCAACCCGCGCCGCCGGCGCCTGAGTTATTAGCGCTGGTGAGGGCGATGCGGGTGTCGGTGGCGCCGGCCAGTAGTGCCGCCTTACCGCCGCGCGAATGGCCGACCACGGCGACGCGCTGCGGGTCTATGCGACCAAGTGCGCCTGGATTGGGCTGCTGGCACCCCTGCAGCAGGGCGTCAATGGCGCGGTGGTAGCCCCAAGCCCAGCTGGCCAGCGCGGCATGGGGTGGCGGGTCGCCGCTGGGCACCAGCGGATCAGGCGCGATTTCGACCCGGTTGAATTGCGCGAACACCAGGCCGCGCGCCAATACGGCCGCGATCGTTTCGTCGTTCGCGTAATGCCAACAGCCGTCGCCGTTCAACAAAACTGGGCAGGATTGGGTGCCAGGCGGCACAAACACCCGCATCGTGAAACTGCCCATGCCGAGCGGCCTGACGCGACAGGACAGTAGTTGCGCCCCGCCGAGCTGCCGCACCGAGGCAACGTGCATCAGCTCACAGTCGGTGCGGTTTGGTGTGTGCGGCAGCGGGCCGTAGGCCAGCGGCAGCAGGTGGGCGGCGATTTCCGCACGTCGCGCCGGCCATTGGCTCGGCTGGTTGATGATGATTCCGCTGTCCGATCGCAGTAGGTCGGGCAACAGCTCGCCGGGCTCGGCGGACACCTTGGGGACAGCAGAAAGCGACATGGGCGACCGGGTTGGTGAAAACCATGAGTGTGCCAGCCGGGTTTTGCCCTAACATTCTGGGCTGTCTTCACCCCCACTTTCTGAAAGCTCAAGCCATGTTGACCACAAGTTCCAAAACCGGTATCGCCGCGGCCGCGGCCGCATTGATGGGCCTGTCGCTGACGGCGCAGGCCGCCGAGATCCGAGTCATGTGTTACCAGGACGGCGTCGAATGTGAAGTCACGGCAGCGCAGGCCAAACGCTTTGAGGCGGCCAATCCGGGCACCAAGGTGGTGATCGACACGGTGCCGTACAAGACCATCGTCGAGCAGTTGCCGGTGCAGCTGGCTGCCGGCCAGGGCCCCGATATTGCTCGGGTGACCGATCTGGGCGGCCTGTCCAAGTATTACCTAGACGTCTCAGCCCATGTCAAAGACCGTGCCTACTGGGAAACGAATTTTGGTGCCACTTTGCCCTGGCTGCGCCCCAGTGCCGCCGACAAGGGTATTTACGGTTTCATGTCGCAGCTGACCATGACCGGCCCCTATGTCAACAAGACGCTTTTTGAGCAGGCCAAGGTGGCTCTGCCCGGCCCCAAGGCCACTTGGGACGAGTGGGTGGAGGCTGCGCGCAAGGTGAGCAAAGCCACCCAGACCCCGGCCGCCCTGGCCTGGGACCGCTCGGGCCACCGCTTCGCTGGCCCGGCCATCAGCTATGGCGCCAAAATCTTTGATGCCAAGGGTGATCTGGTGCTGGACGACGGCTACAAGACCACGGTCAACAAATTCGTGGCCTGGCACAAAGACGGCGCCATGCTCAAAGAAGTGTGGGCTGGCTCTGGCGGCTCAAGCTACGCCGACTCCATCGGTGAGTTCAAGAACGGCCGCGTTGCCATGGTGCTGTCGGGTTCCTGGCAGATTAACCGGCTGCAAAAAGACATCGGCAACGCCTTTGACTGGGTGGCGGTGCCCAACCCTTGCGGTCCTGCCGCGTGCTCTGGCATTCCCGGTGGTGCCGCCTGGGTGGCGCTGAAGACCAGCAAGTCGCCCAAAGAGGTCGGCATGTTCCTGGACTTCATCGCGTCCGAGGCCAATTACGCCGAGTTCACTGGCAAGACCGAGAACATTCCGGCTCACGCCGGTCTGGCCAAGAAGGGCGTGCCTTACCCTGGTGCCACCCCGGCCGCTCGCGCTGCGTTGGCAAGTTTCAGCGCCGGTGTGGCCAGCCTGTCGCCCGTGGCCTACCAGTTCCAGGGCTACAAGTTCAACCGCGCCATGATGCTGCCCACCGTGGCTCGCGTGACCCAGGCGATTGTGGGCGAAATGAGCAACGATGAGGCGATGACCAAGATCGGTGCCGACATGGCCGACGCGGTCAAGCAGGCGCAGAAGTAAGTTTCTTGCAGCTGGCAGTCCGCCTCTGCGGCTATTTTTTCAACCTGTTTGAGCCGCTGTTCCGGGTCGGCCAGCGCTGGCTCGGTCTTTCCCGGCTGGGCTGGCTGTTTGTCGCCCCGAATCTGTTGGTTTTCGGCCTTTTCACCTTTTTGCCGATCCTGATCAACCTGGTGTATGCCACCACCGGCGGCGTCAAGCTGATGCCGCTGGAGCGGCCTTTCACGGGTGCCGAGAACTTCGCCATTCTGCTGGAATGCCGTGACTACTTTGACCTCCAGAGCTGCCGCAAGGATGTGTTTTGGCGTGCCATCTTCAACACCGCCCGCTTTAGTCTGATCCAGGTGGTGTTGATGGTGGGCCTGTCGCTGCTGACCGCGCTGGTGTTGAACCGCAAGATCATTGGCCGCGGCTTTTGGCGAAGCGTGTTTTTCTACCCGGTGCTGCTGTCACCGGTGGTGGTGGCGCTGATTTGGAAATGGCTTTTGCAAAGCCAGGGCGTGTTCAATGCTGGCCTGGTGGCCGCCGGCGCGGCGCCGGTGGACTGGCTGCTGGATGCCGGCTGGGCCTTTTTCTGGACGGTGTTTGTCTCGATCTGGGCGCACATGGGTTTTTACACGCTGATTTTGCTGGCGGGCCTGCAGGCCATTCCCAAAGACATGTACGAGGCGGCCCAGCTCGACGCGGCCAGCCCCTGGCGCACCCTGCGCCGCATCACGCTGCCCCTGCTGATGCCCAATTTGATCGTGGTGCTGGTGCTGGCGCTGATTCGGGCAGTGCAGATTTTTGACGAGGTGTTTGTGCTGACCGGCGGCGGCCCGGGCTCGGCCACCACCTTCATCGTGCAATTCATCTACCAGACTGGCTTTGCCGAGCAGATTCACCTGTACGGTCTGGCAGCGGCAGCATCGCTGATGCTGGCGCTGGGCCTGATTGCGCTGACCCTGGCGCAGCTGCGGTTGACCCGGGCTAGCACAGCGGGCCAAAAGGCCCGTTAAGCCGGCCCGAACCTGTCCCATGCGCGCCCTCAATTTTCTCACCCGAACCCGTGGCCGGCAAAAGCTGGACTGGACCGACTGGCTCAGCTACCTTTACCTGGGCGTTGGCCTGTTCACGCTGTTTGCCCCCATCGTCTGGTTGCTGATGTCGTCACTCAAGACCGAGAGTGCGTTGAGCCAGTTCCCGCCCTCGTTTCTGCCTTACAGCCAAAAGACGGTGCAGGTGGCCGGGCATGACAAGCCGTTGCCACTGTTTACCGTGCGTCAGACCGATGGCAGCCTGCGCGAGATGGCGCAGGTGCGGCGCATTGGCATCATGGCCACGCTGGTCGACCCGGTGCAGCCGCAGCAGGAGATTCGCGTCAATATCAACGACCGCAAGCCGGTCAACGAGCTGACGTTTGCCTGGGGCAATTACACCGACCTGTTTGCCAAATT